>CAZDHR010000474.1:0-5058 GCA_964505295.1 uncultured Planctomycetaceae bacterium | reverse complement strand
GATGGCCCTGGCGGCCTGGGCCCATTGCACTTGGTCAGTGCCTGGGCGAGTGAGCTGCGTAGGGTGCGTGAAACGCACCATTATGTCCGAGGTGCTCCGCGCCGGGCAAATATGGTGCGTTTCACGCACCCTACGCCTCTCGACCGGATACCTGCCGGCAAAGTCGGTCTCGCGATCGCCCTTTTCCAACTGCACCGCGTCGATCCACAGTTGCTCCGACGAGCCACCCGTGCGGGAGCTGATCCCGACGAAGCCGAAGTCGTCCCGGGCCGTGAAGGTCAGCGAGTGTCGCTGCCATTGGTCCGTGACGGTGACACGTTTCTCTTCTCTCGCCCCGGTCATGAAGAGCGCGCATCATGCGTGCCTCCAGGTCTTGCCGGTTCGACTTCAGGTCAACCGACAGCGTGTACCGTTCACCCGGCTCGAATCGCGTCCAGCCGCTGCTCGCAAGCTGCACGCTGGCAAAGACAACTTCGCGGGCCTTGGGATAGTCCGAATAGCCGACGGGCAAGCCGTTCTTGTCGAGATCGATCCTCGCCGACCGTTTGCCGCGCGACGCGACGGCGCCGTCAATCTTCACGACGTTGTGGTCAAACCCTTCGGTGCCCCAGCCGTCGATTCCCGCCTCGAAGCTGCCGTTCCACACGGCGTTCTTCTCCGCCGCCGGTTTGCGGTCGCGCAGCATCTTCAGGCGGATCGGACTGACGTCCAGATCGCGCTTCGTGGTCTCGGCCACGTGGACGTCGGCCAGATAGAGCGTGCCGGTCTGCGTGAAGAAGACTTCGAACCGCGCGTTGTCACACGTTTCACTCGGGCGAAAAACGAATTCCATCTTCTGCCATTCGCGCGTCACCCGGGTGCTGGCCGCGCAGAGAGACCCCCACGGCTTCAGGCGCATGAGCCAGACGCTGACGACGCCCCCCTCCAGACCTTCCTGTTTTAGCCAGAGGGAGACGTAGAGCCTTTGTCCTTTGCGGGCCTTCACCGTGCCGTCCTGTCTCAGGATGATCCAAGTCGGCGTTTTTCGGGTAGCGGATTCCGTGCATTCGATCCTGACGGCCGGCTTTCCGTGCGGCCCTTCGACCAGCGACGTGTGGACGTTGGAGCTGCCGCTGTCCGGTCCTGCGGAAGGCACGCCCCAGTGTTTCGGCATGCCTTTCTCGTCGGTCTCCGTGAAGTCGCCGTTGGTCAGCATGTTCGGTCCGTCGGCCGCCGCCCGGCCCGCCGCTGCCAAACCCATCGCCGCGATAAGCAGCAAGACAATTCGTCCGTTCATTCCAGTACCACCCAAAAGCGAGGCCGTTGATGTGTCGATGTCAGGACTTGCCCTGACGCAAGGAACTCCCGGCAAACGTGTCGTGAACTCCGTCAGGCAATCTGCGACTCCCAAAATACCAGAGTCTGCGCGACTTGAGAATGGATTGTGCCCGCTCGATTGGCTCCTCGTCCGCCCCTCGGCTCGATCCCAGCCGCTTTGACACGCCGGAGCCCTCCCGTGTATCATGGTTGTTCCCGCCTCGTTTCCTCCAGGCACCGTAAACGACAAGAGAAAGGAAGACTCCGGAATGAACGAACCGAAGAACCGAGCCAGGCGGTCTGCCAGGCAACGCGTACGTCGAGTCTCCCGCCGCCAGTTCCTCGGCGGAATGGGGGCCGCCGCGGCGTTTGCCATTGTCCCTCGGCACGTGCTCGGGGGCGAAGGCCACGTCGCGCCGAGTGAAAAAACCACGTTGGCCGGCATCGGCACCGGGGGGCAGGGTAGTCAGAACATGCTCCGGTTCCAGCAGTTTGCCGAAGTCCAGGTCGTGGCCGTGTGCGACGTGAACCGGGAAAGCGGAGGCTACCTGTCGTGGAATTGGGGACAGGGAAAGGACCTCCGTCTGGCGGGTCGCGAGCCCATGCGGCGGGCGATGGACGAGTACTACGCACAACAGAAGGGCGTTGGGAAATACCAAGGTGTCAAGTCCTACGCCGATTACCGTGAACTGCTGAGCACCGAGGACGTGGACGCCGTCATGGTCGCCACGCCCGATCACGCGCACGCAATGATTACCTTGGCGGCCTTAAAGCAGGGCAAACACGTGTATTGCGAGAAGCCGCTGACGTATTCCGTGCGCGAGGCGAGGATGGTCACCGAAGCCGCTCGAAAGGCGAAGGTTGCCACCCAACTGGGAAACCAGGGCCAGGCGACCGAGGAAGCACGCCTGACGCAGGAGTTCATCCTCGACGGGGCCATCGGCCCGGTGCGCGAAGTCCACGTTTCGCGGGGGCGCCTGTTCTGGGATCCGCCCGCCGGGGGCAAACGTCCAGACGACACGCCCCCTGTGCCCGACGGGTTGGATTGGGACCTCTGGCTGGGCCCCGCTCCCGAGCGCCCCTATCATCCGGCGTATCACCCGTGGCGGTGGCGCGACTGGCGCGACTTCGGCACCGGGCCGCTGGGCGATATGGGTTGCCACCTTTTGTCGACGCCCTTCAAGGCCCTGAAGCTCGGGCATCCGATCAGCGTCGAGGCCATTGCCTGCCACGAACTCGGCCCGGAGGTCCACCCGCGAAGCTTCGAGGTGCGATACGAGTTCCCCGCGCGAGACGGCATGCCCCCCGTGACGCTCGTCTGGCACGACGACGGCTACGACCCACCCAGGCCCAAGGATCTGGAAGAGGGGCGGCGTGTGTCGGGCTTGCTATACGTCGGCGACGACGCCACCCTGATGGGCCATCGCCTCGTGCCCGAGTCCAAGATGCAAAGCTACGGCCGGCCGCCCAAGGTCCTTCCCCGATCGGTCGGCCAGGACAAGGAATGGATCGACGCTTGCCGGGGCGGCGAGCCGGCCGGCTCCGATTTCGTGAACCACTCGGGCATTCTCACCGAGACGCCGCTCTTGGGGAACATCGCCATTCGCTTCCCGAAGAAGAAGCTCCTCTGGGACGGCCCGAGCCTCAAGTTCACCAACGACGAAACGGCGAACGACTATCTGGAACGGGAGTATCGCGACGGCTGGGTGCTCTGAGTGCGAGGCGTGTCGCGGGCTTCTGAACGCGGGGGCCGCCTCGCCGATCGTGCCGGCGACTGGCGCCGTTGAAAATGCGATCCTCGGTCCCGGCGTCGCCACCGTGTTCGCCGGAAAGGAACACGCGCGGATCTTGTCCAACACGCGAGCCTGAGGAAACAACCATGTCGATCCGCACTCACCAGGCATACCCCCGTTGCGCACGAGGAGTTGTCAGCGCTCTGGCTCTCCTGGCGCTGCTCTGTCGTGCCCACCCAACGCCGGCTGCCGAAAGGCCGAACGTCGTGTTGATCATGACGGACGATCAAGGCTGGGGCGACGTGCGATCGCACGGCAACGAAAAGATCGACACGCCGACGATGGATCGTCTCGCCGCCTCAGGAGCTCGCTTCGACCGGTTCTTTGTCAGCCCCATGTGCGGTCCGACGCGTGCCAGTCTGCTGACCGGCCGGTGGAACCTGCGCTCCGGGGCATCGTGGGTCTCGCATGGAAAAGAGATCATGCGCCTGGATGAAGTCACGATCGCCGACGCGATGGCCGGCGCAGGCTATGTTACCGGGTGCTTCGGCAAGTGGCACAACGGCGAGTACGGACCGTATCACCCCAACGATCGCGGTTTCCAGGAGTTCTTCGGGTTCTGCCGCGGCGCCTGGGAGAACTACTTCGATGCGGTCATCGAAAGGAACCGAGAGCCGGTTCAGACGAAAGGCTACATCACCGACGTGCTGACCGACGCCGTGCTCGACTTTATCGAGAAGAACCGCGAGCGCCCGTTCTTCTGCTATGTCCCGTACAACGCCCCGCATCATCCGTACCAGGTTCCCGAAGAGTACTTCACGAAGTACGTCGCTCGCGGCTTCGAGGAACACACGGCCTGTGTGTACGGCATGGTCGAGAACGTCGACGACAACCTGGCGAGGATTCTCGCGAAGCTGGACCAACGGCAACTGGCCGACAACACGATTGTCATCTTCACCAGCGATAACGGGCCGTGGAACGGACCGTCGCCACCGCGCTACAACGGCGGCATGCGAGGCGTCAAGGCAACCGTGGACGAAGGCGGGGTGCGCGTGCCCTTTTTCGTCCGCTGGCCCGGACATATCGAGCCGGGGACCACCGTAACACGGATCGCAGCCCACGTCGATCTGTTTCCGACGATCCTCGATCTATGCGATGTGCCGATGCCGAAGACGCTGCCGCAAGACGGCCGAAGCCTGGTTCCCTTGCTGCGCGGCGACACGGGCGACTGGCCGGATCGTCTGATCTTCACCCATCAAAACCGCTTCGGCGAGACGCACATGACCCCTGGGTCGGTGCGAACGCAGCAGTATCGGCTCGTCAACCGGGGCGATGGCTACCAACTGTACGACATGGTGGCCGACCCGCGCCAGAAGCAGGACGTCTCCCGCTCGCGTCCGGACGTGACGGACCGTTTGGCCAAGGCCTACGAAGCGTGGTACCACGAAGTCACTTCCCGGGGGGTCGAGCCTCCGGCGCTTCCCGTCGGATATGCGGCTACCGGCGTGACGGCGATCCAGGGGGAGGATTCGCGTCTGCACGGCGGGCTGCGATTCCGGGGAAGGCAAGGCTGGGCGCACGACTCCGTGCTGAACTGGACATCGAACGATGACTGGATGGCGTGGAATCTGGACGTGGCGCGCTCCGGTCGGTATGAAATCACGTTGATGTATGGGTGCCGGCAGGAGGACGTTGGCGCAGAGGTTCGCATCGAAGCCGGCGGCCAGTCTGCGAAGGCGACGATCCGCCAGGCGCACGACCCGATGCCGGCCGACCGAAGAGCTCACGACCGAAGACGGGTGTGGACGTCGGGGCCCGTCCCGTTCATGACGTGGGCTCCGCTGGAGTTCGAGCCCATCGCGCTCGAAAAAGGGCGAACCCGTTTGGTCGTCCGGGCGGTGGGGCTCCCAAGAGATGGCAGCTTCCAAGTCAAGGAAGCGCGAGTTCGGCGCGTTGAGGACCGGCTGAGAGGCAACTAGCACCAAACGGTTCTTGACGTATTCCGCGTTAGCCTTGGGTTGTGACACTA
>CAZDHR010000473.1:0-5096 GCA_964505295.1 uncultured Planctomycetaceae bacterium | reverse complement strand
TTTCCCCTCTTTCCTTATTACACATCGAGTCACTTCATTTGGCTGAACTGTTACCGAAATCGGAGAATCTGCCATGAACACACGCCGGAGTTGGTTCGCGGGCTTGCTGCTGGCCGTTGGCACCATGGGGCTTGGGCTGCCGGCAAGCGAAGCCGCCGAACGTGCGCCCAACGTCGTCTACATCCTCGCCGACGACCTCGGCTACGCGGAGCTGGGCTGCTACGGGCAAGAGAAAATCAAGACGCCGAACATCGACCGCCTCGCCGGCCAGGGTATGCGGTTCACGCAGCACTACTGCGGCAACGCCGTCTGCGCCCCGTCGCGGTGCGTGCTGATGACCGGCAAGCATCCCGGGCATGCCTACGTCCGGAACAACCGCAGGGGCAAGTTGGCGGCCGATCTCGTCGAGCGATACGGCATGGAGTTTCCGGGCCAGCAGCCGATTCCCGACGCCGAGGTGACCATCGCCGAGATGCTCAAGCAGAAGGGCTACGCCACGGCGGCCGTCGGCAAATGGGGGTTGGGGCACTTCGGCACGACGGGCGACCCGAACCGCCAGGGCGTCGATCTGTTCTTCGGCTACAACTGCCAGGCGCACGCCCACAGCTATTACCCCGCCTACCTGTGGCAGAACGGCCGGAAGGTCGAGCTCGACAACGATCCGCCCGTCCCCGGCCACGCCAGCCTGCCGGAGGGCGCCGACCCGAACGATCCGGCCAGCTACGCCCCGTTCAAGGGCACCGACTACTCGCCCGACCGGATGATCGACGTGGCCTTGCAGTTCATTCGCGACAACAAGGACGGGCCGTTCTTCCTCTACTTCCCGTCCACGATCCCGCACGTGGCGCTTCACATCCCGGACGAAGAGCTGAAACCCTACCTCGGCAAGTGGGAGGAAACGCCCTTCGTCCGCGAGGGAGGTTACGGTTACACGCCGCACTTCACCCCCCGGGCCGCCTACGCCGCGATGATCAGCCGGCTCGATAAGGACGTCGGCCGGATCATGGCGTTGCTCGAAGAGCTGGGGCTCGACGGGAACACGCTCGTGATGTTCTCCTCAGACAACGGCACGACGCACCTGGAGAAGGAAGTCGACTACGAGTTCTTCGAGAGCGTCGGCCCGTTGCGAGGTCTGAAGGGCAGCCTGTACGAAGGCGGGATCCGCGTGCCGATGATCGCCCGCTGGACCGGCAAGATCCAGCCCGGCACGACGACCGATCACATCTCGGCCTTCTGGGACGTGATGCCGACGATTGCGGAGGTGACCGGGACGAAGCCGCCGGAGGGCATCGACGGAATCAGCTTCGCCCCCACGCTTCTGGGCCGGCCCGACGAGCAGAAACCGCACGAGTACCTTTACTGGGAGTTCCCCGGCTATCGGGGCCAGCAGGCGCTGCGGATGGGCGACTGGAAAGCGGTTCGGCAAGAAATGCTCCGCCGCAACAACCCGGACCCGCTCAAGATCGAGCTGTACAACCTGAAGCACGACGTCGGCGAGTCGCAGGACGTGGCGGCCGAGCACCCGGAAATCGTCGCCCGGATGCGAAAAATCATGGAAGCCGCGCGCGTCCCGAGCGATGTGTTCCCCATGCCGCCGATTGACAAGTAGGGATCGCGGAAAGAGCCAACTGTCGCGATAGAGACGTGGGGCACGTTTCCAACGTGCCTGGCACGATGGAATCGTGCCCCACGTTACTGGTTCCCAAGCTCCAGCTTGGGAATCCCGAACCGCGAAGCTCCCCCCTGCTTCTGGGAAAGCGGCGGCTTCCCTCAAGTGCGTTCCCAAGCCGGAGCTTGGGAACGAGCGAACACCAAGCTTGAAAAGGACTGCTCCATGCCAAACACGCCGAGAACGGCCGCCTTGCGTTGCCGTCGTCCAGCGCTCGCCTGCTTGCTCGGGCTGATCGCGTCTTTCGTCGCGGGCGCTATCGAGTCGCCGGCCGCCGAGCCCGTGCGCCTGATCTTCGACACCGACATGGGCAACGACGTCGACGACGCCATGGCCCTGAGCATGATTCATGCCCTCCAGAGCCGTGGCGAGTGCAAGCTGTTGGCCGTCACCTTGACAAAGGACAACGAGTACGCCGTCCGGTTCGTCGACCTGTTGAACACGTTCTTCGGTCGGGGCGACGTGCCCATCGGCGTGGTCTCCGGCGGCGTGCTGCCGGGCGACGGAAAGTACCTGAAGCAAGTGGCCACCGCCACCAACGACGGCAAGCCCCGCTACGCGCACGACCTGGTGAGCCGGGCCGACGCGCCCGACGCGGTGGCTCTATTGCGCAAGGTCCTGGCCCGTGAGCCCGACGGGTCGGTCGTCATGGTGCAGGTCGGGTTCTCGACGAACCTGGCGGGGCTGCTGCAATCCGGGCCGGACGAGACATCCCCGCTGGACGGCAAGGCGCTGGTCAAACAGAAGGTGCGACTTCTGGCGACGATGGCTGGGGCCTTCGCCGAGCCGGTGAAGACGAAACGGGAGTTCAACATTGCCAAGGACGTGCCCTCGGCCCAAACGGTCTTCCACGAGTGGCCCACGCCGATCGTCGCCAGCGGCTGGGAGATCGGCCATTGGATCAAGCACCCGGCGCGAAGCATGCAGGACGACTACGGCTACGTCGCCCACCACCCGCTCCGGGAGGCCTACGACTACTACCGCGGGCTGGCCAACGATCAGCCGACGTACGACCTGACCAGCGTGCTCTACGCGGTGCGGCCCGATCGCGGCTACTTCGACCTCTCCCCGTCCGGCCGAATCGTCGTGGAGGACGACGGCGTCACCCGCTTCACGCTTGATCCGGACGGCCCCCACCGTCACCTCATGGTCCGGCCCGAGCAGATCGTGCGCGTCCGTGAGGCCCAGGCCATGCTCTGTAGCCAGCCGCCGGGGGAGTAGGGAGTGGGGAGTTGAGAGTCGGGAGTGGGGAGCCGTGGCATCGCAAGTTCTTGCGCCGATTGATGTTCCGGCGAGAAACCGTCGGACGAGGGCTCACGCCACCCACCCCGCCCACTCCGCGTGCTCGAGGTCCCGGTTCCTTGCCGCAGCGCTCGTGGCGAGCGTCGGCCCTCTTTGGCCATATCAAGACCGGAAACACGCGCCTCGTGCAGCCGAGTGAAGGTGAGAGGAGGGTGGTAAGATGGCCAGTTCCCAAGCTGTTGCAGAACCCGTCAGCACCGGCCCACTGGGATGCTCCACGGGGGGCCGCCGGGTAGAGGGGAATGCCACCGGCCAAAGCGAGCGAGAAGTCCTCCGCCGCCGCCTGTTGGAGATGATCCTCCGCAACGAACAGTTCCGGAGGGCAAGGCCGCGGTGAGCCCCCAATCAGAGGTGGGGGCCCTCGATGGCAACGTGCCTCGCGTGGGGGGTGCGGCCGATCCGGGACTTGCACAAACAGCTTACTCTCGACGTTGGTATTGAACGGTTCTCGGGATTCGGCCGATAATACTGCCAGGGTGCGCTCGGTGCCGGTTTTTCAGCACATGCTAGGCTTCAAATGAGCCGCCCCGAATCCCCAGTTCAGGTGGCCGTGGCTCCTTGCGAAAACCGAATGCCGTCAACGAGGAGACAGCACCGTGAACGACCTTGCCGACGAAGCGAAACAAGACCTCGCCGTGGCGATCATCGCCGATGACCAGCCGCTCATCCTCAATCCCGAGGAAGAGAAGGCGGAGATGAAGGTGTGTGAATACTGTGGCCACTGTCCGTGTGGCTGCGGGGGGTAGACGACAAGGCTACCGTAGCGCTCTCTCGCCGAGGCCGACGAGAAGGCCCGAACAAGCTGCGCCCCGGTTTCTCCGGCGCTTCTTCGCTACTTGCTCGACAGCCCAATCACCCCGTCCCAATCCGCCGGGGCCGTGCGGTTCTGCTGGGCGATGTAGACGGTCAAAAAGTCGGTCACCGTGTCTTCGGTGGGGATGCGGTGCAATAGCTCGTAGGCCTCGGGCCAGCGGCCGGCGAGGAAGGCGTCCAGCGCGGATTCGTAGAAGCCCAGGTGCTCGTCGGTGAGGATCGGGTATTGGGACTCCGGGGGCAGTAGCTCGCTTACCTCCAGCGGGGTCGTCAGCCCATAAGGGCGGACCACGGCAAGCCGGCGGACCCGGGCGACGTCGCGGGGCACTTGCTCGCGGATCGCCTGGGCGGTCGGCTCGTCTAAGAGGATCGGCGCCCGGAGGATCTTGGTCATCCCCTCCAGGCGCGAGGCCAGGTTGACCACGGGCCCGAACACGGTGACCTTGACCTGGTCAACCGTGCCGATCTTGCCGGCCACGGCCTTGCCGGTGGCGATGCCGATGCCCACGTGGAACCCGGCCAGGGAGCTTTGGGAATCCCGGGCGGCGGCCTCGAACTCGGCGCGGATGCCGAGGGCGGCGCGGCACGTGCGCGTGACGGCGTCGTCCTGCCGAAGCGGCCAGCCCCAGAAGCCCATGGCGGCATCGCCCTGGAAATCGCCCACCACGCCGCCCTGGTCGAGGATCTGATGGGTCATCACGCCCAGGGCCTTGCTCACGCGGTCGAGCATCTCCAGCAGGTCGTCGGCGTGGCGCTCGGTCTGGCGTGCGAAGCCTCGAAGGTCGCAGAAGAGGACGGAGACCTCGGTCTCCCGGGGGGCCAGAACGACGTCGGGATCTTCGACGGTGAGGGTCTCGAGGACGACCGGTGAAAAGAACTGGCTCAGGCTGGTCTGCTGCCGCTCCAGCAGCCGCATTTCTCGAAGCGAAGAAAGCGTGGCGGCGACCACTTCGGTGAACTTGACGTCCTCCCGGGCGTCGTGCGGGTCGCTCGTGCTGGGCATCGTGGGCACGTCGACGTTGAACCGCCCCGCCACGTACAGCCCCCAACCGCGCGACGCCTTGCCCAACACCGGGGTGCAAAAAGCCCAATCGACGTTCCCCCGAACCGTGAACGGCTGGGCCGCCGAGGGCTCGGTCCGCTGCCAGACGTGGAGCACGCTCTGCTGCTGCCGGATCGCCTCGAGGATCAGCCGCTCGCTGGGCTGGAAGTCGCCGCCGGTGACCAGACGCTGGTCCCAGTGGAGCACGTCGACGGTGGGCCGGACCGCGGAAAAGGGGACGCAGCTCTTTTCTGCGGAGCACCCTTCGGG
>CAZDHR010000472.1:0-5111 GCA_964505295.1 uncultured Planctomycetaceae bacterium | reverse complement strand
ACCTCGACGTGCGCCCGGAACAGGGCGGCCATCTCCATCGAGCCGGGAAAGTTGTAGCTGCAGAAGGGCTCCGGATCGATCTCGGCAAACGGCTCGGCCCCCAACAGCCGCACCAGGCGCTTGACCGTGCCGGTCGACACGTCGCCGCCGTCCATCCAGCCGGTGAACGCCAGCACCAAGGTGGCCCCGTTGAGCTTGGGCGAGTGGCGGATCTTCAGAATGTCGTCGAGGCTCTCTTTCATACTTGTATTTTACCCCGTATACTCGGTCGGCGGCAAGCCTGGCGTCTGGCCGCCCGGCCTGTTGGCCTTTTTTTCCATGTCCCAGGCAAGAAGCCCCCCTGAGAGATCGCCAACGAGTCACTCTCCGAATTGTCGTGCGTCCGTCGCGGCGCAACCGTCCGGCCGAGATGGCTGCACCCCGATCGGACTACGGAACGATCACCGCCGTGTTGGCCGGGCCGGTGCGCTTTCCCAAGGAGTTGAGACCGTCTTCGCTGACCTGAGTGCCCATGAGCAAGATCAGGACTCCGTGGAGCTGTTCGAGGTCCTCGTCGGTGACCTGCGTGTTGCCGAGATAGAGTTCTTCGAGTTTTCCGAGACGGCCCATCGCGACATCGCTACAACGCCCTACTTCCCCACCGCGTACAGGTGCTTGTTGGTCATCACGTACAACACGCCGTTGGCCGCCACCGGCGTGCTGAGGACCTTGTCGCGCATGCGAATCTGGCTGACCACGTTGAGGTCTTGACCCGCCTTCAGAACCCAGAAAAGCTGCTTCCCGGTGCCCAGGTAGACCTTGCCGTCGGCCACCAGCGGCGAGCCCCAGATCGGCCCCCCGGCTTCGTGGACCCAGTAGCACTCGCCCGTCTGGGCATCGAGGCAGTGCAGCTTGCCGTAGAAGTCGGCGGCGTAGACCAGGTCGTCGTCGATCGCCACCGTGGAGCAGGTGGCGGCGATCTGGTCGTACGACCAGACCAGGGCGTTTCGGGTGACGTCGCCCGTCTTCGTCACGTCGAGACACGCGAGCCGGCCCAGCTTCATGTTGTGGAACGGCTCCTGGGTGAAAGGCACGTAGAGGCGGTTCTTGTAGAAGACGGGCATCCCCGTCACCTGGTAGGAGGCGCTGTCGTGCTGATGATCGACCGGCACTCGATCCACGGTCTGCGCCAGGGGATGGCCGTGGAACTTCCAGACGTTCGCAAGAAGCTCGGGCTCGCCGCCGAGCCGGCTCGGGTCGAGCATCTCGAACGCGTACAAAACGCCGTTTCCCGCCCCGAAGAAGCCCAGCTCCCGGCCGCCCACCGTGGCCATGGCCGGGGAGCTCCACTGCCCGTGGGTGATGTCGGGGCCGACACGGAAGTCGTCCCGGGCGACGAGCTTGCCGGTATTTTTGTCGAGGACGATGAGGCTCGGTGCCTCGGGATGCTTCACGTACATGTGTGTCCACTCGACGCCGTTGGCCGTGCAGACGTAGAGCAGGTCGCCGCGGAGCAGGATCGAGCAGTTGGAGCCGTTGTGCGGCTCGGCCTGGGTCTGGCGGATGATGTCGAAGAGCCAGAGGACGTCGCCGTCGGTGGGGCCCGGCTCCAGCGGCGGCTGGCCCCCGAGGGCCATGTGTTTGCCCTCGTCGGTGTACGGCCCGTCGTTGCCGTTGGCCATCCCTTCGACGTCGATGCAGGCGACCTCGCAGCGGTTGGTGACCAGGTACGCCCGGCCCGCCTCGACCACCGGCGGCGAGATCAGGCCGATCTGCCTCCAATCGCCCCATTTGACCCGTTCATTCTCCAGCTTGGGCACGACGAGCTGCCAGAGGAACTCGCCGGTCGCCTCGTCGAGGCACATCAGCACGCCGCGGTCGCCCTGCATTCGCGCGTCGCGAGGCGCGTCGTTGTTCGTGCCCACGAAGACCTTGCCGCCGGCCACGACGGGCGTGCCGTGCGCCTGACTGCCGAGCTTGGCGACCCACTTGACACCGCTTCCCTCCGGCAGGTCGATGCCGCCGTCTCGGTTTCGCGTGCCGGGATCGAACGAGTCGGGCAGACCCGTTTCGTCGGAGATCATGTTTCGCGAGTACCGCTCGCCCCACTGGGGACGGTCCTCAGCACGGATGGCCAGCGGCGTGACGGCCGGCAGGAGCAAGGCAACGCAGGCGAACGCGGCGGGAAATCGTCTCATCATGGCGGTCTCCGGAATGGTCCAATCGTTTCACTCCCTGACTGCAAATGGTATCCGACCACGGAACGGATTTCCAGGCACCGGCCCTCGGGAACCGCCCCGCCCGGCCGCATGGCGGATAGGACGGCGGCTATCTCTTTCCCAACCCGGGCTTCGAGGCGCGGACTTCGTCAGGATGTTGACACCCGGCCGGGTCGCCCGGAAAATGCGCAGATGACGGGGTGGGACGCGATCTCCCCCTTCGCCGCTTCAACGAGGATCGTGTCGTTCGTAGAGACTCGAAAGCTCGGACCTAAAAGGTGGATGGAACGCGTTTGAAGCCCAGGGGTTGCAACCCCTGGGCTTGGGGCGCGATGGACGTTCTAGCCACAGTGCAGATATCCACCGAAGCCGTTTCCGCGGGGCAACCAGCGACCGAAAGGAATCCGCCATGATCGTCGGGTGTTTTGCTTTGGTGGAGCCGTTCGCCAGCATGCAGCGGCAGTTCCACGCGATTCGGGAGATGGGGATCGAGTACGCCGACGTGACCGACAACCACGACGGGGCCAGCCTGGGGGCCACCTACGGCTTCGCCCCGTCGATCAGCCTCGACGCCCATCCCGCCACGATCCGCCAGATGGCCGACGACGCCGGGCTGACGCTCACCGCCTTCTGCGCCCACGCCAACCTGCTCGATCCGTCGAGCCCCGACCGCTACGGCAGCTTCGAGGTGATCAAGGCCATTCGGCTGGCTCACCTGCTGGGGATCCGCCACGTGATCACCACCGAGAACGACCCGCGGACCGAGTTCGGCCAGAACCTCTCGCCCGACGAGCAGATCTTCACCATCCGTGAGAAGCTCTACACGCCGATCCGCTGGGCCGAGGAGTTGGGCGTCGAGCTGCTCCTGGAAACGCACGGCCCGGTGACCGACTCGATCGACCGCATGGGTGAGTTGCTCGACGCGTTGGGCCACGAAGCAACGGTCGGCATCTGCCTCGACACGGGCAACAGTTGGCTGGGCGGGGCCGAGCCGATCGACTACGTCCGGCGGTTCCCCCAGCGGATCAAGCACGTCCACTGGAAAGACATGGGCCCCGAGTGGGTCGCAAAACGCGGCACCGAGTACGGCTGCGGCATGGCCACCATCCCGCTGGGCGACGGCGTGATTGACCTGGTGGCCATCATCAACGCCCTCCAGGAGATCGGCTACGACCAGGCCACTACCCTCGAAGTGGCCGGCGCCGAGAACGTCCGCGTTTCGGCCCAGCGACTGAAGGAGTGGTGTGCGTAGCAGCTCCCGCTCCCTCTGGGAGAGGGTCGGGGGGAGGGCATTCTTCCTCGTGCCCAAGCTCTTGCTTGGGAACGCACATCAGGGAAGCTCCGGCTTCCTGGGAGGCGAAGCAGAGCTTCGCGGAGCTCGGTTCCCAAGCGGGAGCTTGGGAACCAGGGCAAGAGAACGACGCAAGCACTTCCTGACAAGAGGAGGATCGTCATGAACGTCAACCGTCGCAACTTCCTGGCAGCGTCGGCGGCCGCCGGCGTGGCGCTGGCCGCTCCCGCCGTGCACGGGGCCGACAAGAACAAGAAGTACAAGACGGCCCTGATCGGCAGCGGCTGGTGGGGGATGAACATCCTCCGCACGGCCATCGAGGCGGGCGAGTCGGACATGGTTGCCCTGGCCGACGTCGACCGCCGCCACCTCGACAAGAACGCGGCCGAGGTCGAAAAGCTCACCGGCAAGGCGCCCGAGAAGTACAAGGATTTCCGCGAGCTGCTCGATAAGGAGAAGCCCGAGATCGCCATCGTCGCCACGCCCGACCACTGGCACCCGCTCGTGACCATCGCCGCCTGCAACGCCGGGGCCCACGTCTACGTGGAGAAGCCGATCAGCCACACGATCCAGGAAGGCCGGGCGATGGTGAATGCCGCGCGGGCGAACGATCGAGTGGTCCAGGTGGGCACGCATCGCCGCGTGTCGCCGCACAATATGTGGGGCATCCAGTTCCTCAAGGACGGCAAGCTGGGCAAGATCGGCATGATTCGGGCGTTCGTGCACGGCGGCGGCGGGCCGGGCAAACCGACCCCCGACAGCGATCCACCCCCCGAGCTCGACTGGGACATGTGGTGCGGCCCCGGGCCGTTGCGCCCCTTCAACGCGGCGATCCACCCCCGCGGCTTCCGCCAGTTCCTCGACTACGCCAACGGCACCCTCGGCGATTGGGGCATCCACTGGACCGACCACATCACCTGGTGGAGCGAGGAGAAGTACCCCAAGCGGGTCTCGTCGACCGGCGGGCGCCACATCCGGGAAGACAACGCCGACGCCCCCGACACCCAGGTCGTCCACTGGGAGTTCGACGGGTTCACCGCCGTCTGGGAGCACCGCCGCTACGCCGCCAACAACGCCGAAAAGCACCCCCTGGGCATCTACTTCTACGGCACCGAGGGCACGCTCCACATCGGCTGGCGGAACGACGGAACCACGTTCTACCCGGCGGGAAGAAACAAGGAGCCGCTCAACGTCCCGCCCCAGCTCCACGAGCCCGACAGCCAGAACATCCCCGAGCTGTGGGCCGACTTCCTCCAGTCGATCGAGGCCGGCAAACCCTCGGTCTGCGACGTCGAGATCGGCCACCGCTCCACCAGCCTCAGCCTTCTCGGCATGCTCTCGCTCAAGCTCGGCCGCAGCATCGCGTGGGACGGCGAAAAAGAACAGTGCCCCGGCGACTCGGAGGCGAACAAGCTGCTGAGGCGGGAATACCGGAAGCCGTGGGTGTACCCGGAAGTGTAGGGTGCAAGCCAAACCGACGGCCACCCCTCCTGCAGGGGGTGTCTTTTCGGATCGGCATTCGACCGCGAGGCCGTTCTCGCTATATTTGTAGGAGGGCACTGGCTGTGTTGTATTGGTTCAGCGTAACGTTGAGTTTGGCCGTGCTGGAGTTAGCGAGTTGA
>CAZDHR010000471.1:0-5114 GCA_964505295.1 uncultured Planctomycetaceae bacterium | reverse complement strand
GCAAGTCAAAACGCGCACCCAGAGGACCGTGACCAAAGATGTTGACAGCAGTAGTGCAAGCACCCACCCTACCACTCGCCTTGGGAGAAAAACGAAACGATGAAATCGCGTCTTCTGCTCCTCTTGCTCATCGTTTCCTTCATTCCTGCTTGTGGTCGGTCCGATCCCTCGGCCGACGCGCAAGCCAGGGCCGCGGCGGCAAGGGAGCGACAGCGACAGCTCGAAGAGGAAACCGACAAGCTGTTGGACTCCGTCGGCGGCGTCGACGACTTGAAAAAGGAGCTTGAGCCCGGCCCGTCGCAAGAAGCGATGCAACCAGGCGGCGACGCGGACGGGAATCTCTTCCGCACGTGGACCGATGCCTCGGGCAAGACGCTCGCGCGAGGCGAGCTCGTCAGCCTCCTGGACGGAAACGTCTGCCTTCAGAAGGAAGACGGCACCGCCGCGGTCATCCCGCTGGCCAAGTTGAGCCAAGCGGACCGGGACTTCGTCGCAAGCGCGGCTGCCGAAGACATGGCGCCCGACTCGGGCCGTGGAGCGCTGGACGCCGGGCCCGAGGTCGAGGTCGAGGAGGCCGAGGCGCCGGGCGCCGGCGCGGTCGCGCTGGCCACGGGCGAGGCGGCCGGGCCGGAGCCGGCGCCCCGGGAGGACGAAACGTCGCGGCGGCAGAAGGTGGTGATTCCCTTCGATTTCGAATCGAAGTTCGACGACGGGCGCTACGGCCAAATGGTCGCCGACAGCATCTGGAAGAAGCTCGATCGCGAAGGCGGCTTCCTCATTCCCTCGATGCTCGACGTCCGCGACCTCTGCGCGACCAACCACCGAAAGATCACGCCGACCACGCCCCTCGCCCAGGTCGGCGAGGTGGTCCGCGGCGATTTCGACGCCGACGTCGGCATCTGGGGGAGCGTCGAACGGGCCCCGGGGGCCGAGTGGGAAATCTACGACCTGGTGATCAAGTGCGTCGACTTCTCCGAACCGGACCCGAAGCTCGTCTACGAAGTCAGCGCCCGAACCAAGTCCGTGAGCGAGATCCCGCATCTCTACGTCAAGCAAATGCTCGACAAGCTCTACGACCGCCGGCCGGGCGGGCCGCCGCCGGTCGATCAGTTCGCCGAGGAGAACTGGAAGAATAACCCCAACCTAGTCGAGGGCGGCGATTTCCAGCAGGACACCGGCGGCGTGCCCGTCGGATGGGACAAGGGCTGGGAGGGCGGCTTCGTCGACCAGTACGAGCCGTTGGGCAACGTCGTCAAGTGGATCCCGGAGGCCGGCAACCCGGCCAACCGCGTGATCCGGATCACCATGGACCAGGGCCTGGCCGACAGCACGGGCGTGCCCTACTACAGCAAGGCGTTCCCCATCGAGGAAGGGGCCAAGTACCGCTTTCAGTGCCGGTGGCGCTCGAACGGGCCGAGCATGAAGGTGTTCATCAAGTGCTACGACGAGATGGGCACCACCTACACGCCCGGGTCGGCGCAGCGTGCGTCGTCCACCCGAAAGGGCGCCTACGTACCCGAAAGCAGCCAGCTCCGCGAGTGCTACCGCAGCCAGCAGAACCTTTATGGGCCCAAAAACACCTGGAACACGCAAACGCAGGATTTCACGCCCAAGCACACGAAGTACACGCCCCGCTGGGGCCGCGTGATGCTTTACGCCTACCATCCGGCGGGCGTGGCCGAGTTCGACGACGTCGTGCTCAAGCAGATCGTTCCCGCCTCGCCCGGCGACACCGCCAAGAACCGCCGCCACTCCTTGGATAGCGACGTGACGATCAAGGACATGGAAGAAAACGAGCGCCGCGGGGCAGAGGCCCGAGAGAGACTACGGCAGCGAGAGGGAGTGGACCATTAGGCACGGCGGTCGTGACTGACGCGCTAATTCCCCGCAACCCCCCTCACCTGCACGCCTCTCATCCTTCGGGCGAGTGCTCGCGCCCCGCTGCCCGTAACGGAGGTCCCGCTCACTTCGACGTAGCAAAGCCCTTCGATCCCCTCCAAATGAGCCAACCCCGCGTCGGTGATGGGCGTGTCGGCCAGGTCGAGCCTCATCAGTCTGGCCCCGCGAAGGTAAGCCAGCTCCGCGTCGGCGATGGGCATGCCGCGGAGATCGAGCCTCTCGAGCTTGGGGAGATCTTTCAGCCGCGCGAGCACGGAAGGGTCGAACTGATCGGGCTTGGTGTCTTCGAAGCTGATCCAGCGCAGGTTGCCGTAGCGGTAGTGAAGCCGCGGTGCGAGCGGTTCCAGCTCCTTGACCACGGCCGCTTGCCTCCTGAGCTGGCCGATCCGGAACCCGATCCACCCGAGCGGCAGACTCACCAGCGTAAACACCAGCAACATCCCTCGCAGGCTGAACTGGAATCGGCCCTTTCCGGCTTGCTTGGCCGGATCGTCGACCGAGACGTGGATCACCAGCGAACACTCGGGGCATTGGATCGTGCCCACGGGATGGACCTCGCGGTGGCCGCAGCGCGGGCACGCCAGGTCGATTTGCCAGTCTTGCTCCCCCGGCTGGGCCGGCCGGCGCGCCTCGGTCGGCGCTTTGCCGCCGAGCCTGAAGAGGATGGGCACCGAGAGCGTCCCGGCCGTGTCGAGGATGCCCAGCACGCCGACAAGCCGCATGAAAAACTCATCGTCCAGCTCGAAGATGAGCATCGTCGAAAGGAGGCCCGCCAGCGCGAAGACGCACGCCACCGTGGCGAAGAAGACCCAACGCATCCGGCCTTTCAACGGGGCCATCGCGAGGAGGCACGATTGGGCGAAGGAAGCGGCCAGGAGCACCAGGACCACCATGGTCTTCCCGGCGAACTCCGTGTCCCATTCGGTCCAGATCATCACCAGCGACCAGACCAGCCCGATGCCGCTCAGCACAAGCCCCGGCACGGCCAGCCACACGACCCGTCGCCGCTCCAGCACCACGGTGCACGAGAGCGAGGTGATGCTGAAAAAGGAGAGGCTCAGCGTGGTGATGAGCGTGCGAATCTCCATCTCGCCGAAGTCGCCGGCGACGAAGATGTAGATCCCGATCAAGGCGCTGAGCGACAGGGCCACGATCAGACTGCCCAAGAGGGCCTTGGTCGCCGACAGTCGCCTCGGCATGGCTTTCTCCTCACGCGACACGCGGATGGCCACAGAAAAGCGCAACCGTCTCCATTGGCAGAAGGCGTCTTCTTGCCGACAATATAACGGCTGTCAGGGCCGATGTCGGTACTACGACGGCACGGAACCACGCCCTGGGGCGCCCCGGGCGGGATTGGCACGATACTCCTGCGGAGGGATATCCGCGGCAATGGACTTTTCCCGCGCGCTGAACATCCTCTTTCGGACGGCCCACATCGCCGCCGCGGGCATCCTCGTCGGCGGGCACGCCTTCGACCTGCCGCCCGACCGGCTGCTTCCCAGTCTGTGGCTGACGATTGCGACGGGCGTTGCCCTCGGCGCCCTGGAGGCCGGGCCGAGGCTCCTCTGGTTCCACCAGGTCCGGGGCCTGATGACGCTGGCCAAGCTGGGCTTGCTCTCGGCCGTACCATTCCTGTGGGACTTCTGGCACCTTCGCCTCGCGGTTCTGCTGGTCGTCGTGGGGATCGCGTCGGTCGGGTCCCACATGCCCGCCCGGTTCCGCTACTACTCCGTGATTCTCCGCGAGGTGGTCTCCTGCCGCGGCGGGCCGGGCACCGCACGACTGGACGACGAGCCGGGCGAAGACTCGCTCGCCGAGAACCCGAAGCATACGGATGAACATGAGCAAGCCGACGCAGCACGCTGAATACACGCAGGCCGACTTCGGCCGCAACCCGTTGATGTTCTACTACGAGGTCACCCAGGCGTGCGACCTGGTGTGTAAGCACTGCCGGGCGTCGGCCCAGGAAAATCCGCATCCGGAGGAGCTTACGTCGGAGCAGTCGCGGGCATTGATCGACCAGGTGGCCGGCTTCCCGCGCCCGCCCATGCTGGTCCTGACCGGCGGCGATCCGCTCAAGCGGGCCGACCTGTTCGACCTGGTGCGCCACGCCGCGTCGCTCGATTTGCACGTCGCCCTGACGCCCTCGGCCACGCCGCTGGCCACGCGCGAGGCGTTCGAGCGGGCCCGGGACGCGGGCGTTCGCGCGCTCGGGATCAGCCTCGACGGCGCCGACGCGGCGACGCACGACGCCTTCCGCGGCTGGGAGGGGAGCTTCGAGCGCACGCGGCGCATGCTGGCCGACGCCCGAGAGCTCGGGCTCCCGGTGCAGGTGAACACGTCCATCACCCGCCGCAACTTCCACCAAATCGACGCGATCGCCGAGCTGCTCGGCGCGGAGGGGATCGCCATGTGGTCGGTCTTCTTCCTGGTGCCGGTCGGACGGGGCGTGGAGGAGACGCGGATTCAGCCCAAGGAGTACGAGATCGCATTCGAGCGGCTCTGGCATCACGCCCAGCGTCGCCCCTTTGGGGTGAAGACCACGGAAGCCCCGCACTACCGCCGCTACGTGCTTCAGCGGGGCGGCAATCCGCTGGCCGGCCCGAAGCACGGCCGCGAGGGGGGCCCTCGCGTGCACCGGGCCCCGCTGGGCGTCACCGACGGCCGGGGCGTGATGTTCGTCAGCCACACCGGCGAGATCTGCCCCGCCGGGTTCCTCCCCCTCGTCTGCGGGCGATTCCCCCACGACTCCGTGGTCGACGTCTACCAGAACCACCCCACGTTCCGCTCACTCCAGGACCCCGACCAATACAAGGGCCGCTGCGGCCGCTGCGAGTACCGCCACGTCTGCGGCGGCAGCCGCGCCCGGGCGTACGCCGTCTCCGGCGATCCGCTGGGCCCCGAGCCGGATTGCGTGTACGTGCCGGGGACGGGGTGAAAAAAGGAGTTCCGGGGACACCATACGTAATTATCTTCGTCCGGGTTTCTTCGGACCGGGTTTCTGGCGTCTGAGGACACGGCCCAACTTCTTCTCTAAGCGTTTCTGGAAAGCCTCGTCCCCCAGGGGGCGGCCGGTTCTTTCGTGTTCGCGGAACGCCTTGATCTGTTCCTCGGTTACGGCGCTGGTGAGCAGGCGTCGCCAATTCTTCGCCAGCCCCAACAGCGGCCCGACCTTCACAAGGCAATCGTCCTTCCGCTTGATGTGGGCCCTAGCG
>CAZDHR010000470.1:0-5121 GCA_964505295.1 uncultured Planctomycetaceae bacterium | reverse complement strand
GTTGATCATCGCCGGGTCGTTGGTGGGGGCCTCGGGGCTGATCCTCACGTCGATCATGTGCAAGGCGATGAATCGCTCGCTGGTGCACGTGCTGTTCGGCGTGCTGGGGCCGACCGACCAGACGGCGTCGGCCGACGAGGTGTACGGCGGCAAGATCAAGGCGACCACGGCCGAGGAGGTGGCCATGCTGTACGACGGGGCCCGGCGTGCGGTGATCGTGCCCGGCTACGGCATGGCGGTCGCCCAGGCGCAGCACGCCGTGCGCGAGCTGTCCAACGTGCTGGAGTCGCGCGGGGTGGAGGTCGAGTTCGCCATCCACCCGGTCGCGGGCCGCATGCCCGGCCACATGAACGTGCTGTTGGCTGAGGCGGAAGTCCCGTACGAAAAGCTCAAGGAGCCGGACGAAGTCAACCCGTCGATGCGAGAGACCGACGTTGCGCTGGTCATCGGCGCCAACGACGTGGTCAACCCCGAGGCCCGAACCAACCCCGCCAGCCCGATCGCCGGGATGCCGATCGTCGACGTAGATCGGGCGAAGACCGTGGTGGTGGTCAAGCGGAGCCTGAGCCCCGGATTCGCGGGCATTCCCAATCCGCTGTTCGCCAACGACAACACGCTGATGTACTTCGG
Source organism: uncultured Planctomycetaceae bacterium (assembly GCA_964505295.1). Taxonomy (GTDB): domain Bacteria; phylum Planctomycetota; class Planctomycetia; order Pirellulales; family Thermoguttaceae; genus DATKZH01. The sequence goes on along the minus strand of CAZDHR010000470.1, from coordinate 4,491 downwards.
CGACGGCAAGAAGGCCATGTTGGACCTGATCGCCGCGTTGAAGGAGTAACCGATAAGCACACGAAAGGAGAGCGGGATGGCCAGTTTGAAGGGAACCAAGACGGAGAGGAACCTGCTCGGCGCGTTCGCCGGCGAGTCGCAGGCGAGGAACCGCTACACGTACTTCGCCGGCGCGGCCCGGAAGGAAGGCTTCGTCCAGATCGCCGACGTCTTCGAGGAAACCGCCAACCAGGAGCGCGAGCACGCCAAGCGGTTCTTCAAGTTCCTCGAAGGGGGCGAGGTGGAGATCCAGGCCGTGTTTCCCGCGGGCGTGATCGGCACCACGGCCGAAAACCTCCGGGCCGCCGCGGCCGGCGAGCACGAGGAGTGGTCGAGCATGTACCCCGGCTTCGCCGCCGTCGCCCGAGAGGAAGGCTTCGACGCCGTCGCCTTCGTGTTCGAGGCCGTTTCGGTGGCCGAGAAGCAGCACGAGAAGCGCTACCTGGGCCTGCTGGCCAACGTGGAGGCGGGCACCGTGTTCCGGAAGGACCAGAAGGTCGTCTGGAGGTGTCGCAACTGCGGCTATCTCCACGAGGGAGAAGAAGCGCCCAAGGCCTGCCCCGCCTGCGCCCACCCGCAGGCACATTTCGAGCTGCTGGGCGAGAACTGGTGACGAGGGGGCGATCGTCCCGAACGTGCTGCGTCGGCACGCTGAAAAGCGTGGTGTTGGCTACCCTCTCCCGCAAGCGGGAGAGGGGAGCCGTGCGCGTTTTGCGATCGTTGAGGCGCGTCGGCGTGGGAACGATAAGTAATCCAATAACCCCACTTCACCCGGCACGTCGCCAACGGCGGCCACGGAAGCCGCCTACCGGGAGGTTGCGTTTCGCGCAGACGGTCTGCGCGCTGCGCATCGCGGGACCGGAAGCTGTCAACGGAGCGAAACGAAAATGGCCGACAAGAAGCGAGTCCTGTTCCTCTGCGTGGGCAACTCCTGCCGGTCGCAAATGGCCGAGGGCTGGCTGCGGCACATGGCGCCCGAGCGGTTCGACGTATACAGCGCGGGCAGCATCGCCGCCGGGCTCAATCCGAACGCCGTGAAGGTCATGGCGGATGCGGGCGTCGACATTTCCCGCCAACGGAGCAAACGCGTCGAGAGGTTCGCCGAGCGCCGGTTCGACTACGTGGTGACCGTCTGCGACGAGGCCCACCGCGAGTGCCCGGTCTTCCTCGGGCGTGCGGGAAAGCGACTGCACTGGCCGTTGGAAGACCCGGCGGAAGCAACCGGCAGCCACGAGGAGGTGTTCCGCGTTTTCCGCCGCGTCCGGGATCAAATCAAGGCACGCTTGGAGCGCTTCGTCGAGGAGGAGGCCGCTCGGGGGTGTTGGGCGGATCGACCGACCGAGCGAAAGGAGGCGCAGGAAGCATCATGACGCCACGAATCAGCACCGAGACTCGCTTCGTCGGCCTACCCATCAGCGGCGGAACCGCGGTGGCCAGGGTATGCCTGTTCAACGAGAGTCGCCACAGCAACCTGGCTGCGTACCGGGTAGAGGGCGAGGGGATCGACCGCGAGAAGAATCGCGTGCAGCAAGCGATTGCGTTGGCGGCGGGTCAGCTCGACCTGGTGATCGAGAACGTGTCGCAGCGGATCGGCCCCGCCGAAGCCCAAATCTTCGAGGCCCAAAAGGCGATCCTGGCCGACAAGGTCTTGGTGCGGGAGGTCCTCGGGGCCATCGAGTCGCGGAAGCTCAACGCGGAAGCCGCGGTCACCCAGGTCCTCGACGCCTACGAGTCGCGCCTCCAGGAAGTGGACAACGAATACCTCAAAGAGCGGGCGAGCGATATCGGCGAAATCCGACGCCGCCTGCTCGACGTCCTGGCCAACATGAACCCTTCGCTTCAGTGCGGCGACGACCAGTACTGCCAGCAAGGTCGCGATCGGATCATCGTGGCCGAGGAGCTGACGCCCAGCCTGACCGTGGAGCTCGACATGGATCGCACGCTGGGCTTCGTCACCGAGCGCGGCGGCCCCACGTCGCACGCCGCGATCCTCGCCCGGGCACTGGGCATCCCCGCCGTCAGCGGCATCCACGGCATCCACGGCCTTCTGAGCTGCGGCACGGAGCTGCTCGTCGACGGCGACGCGGGCGAGGTGATCGTCCGGCCCAGCGACGACACGATCGCCCGGGCGGAATCGGACCGGCGCGTGGCCGTGCGCACGTCCTCGCCGGTCGATCCCGTGCCCGGGCTGACCGTGATGGCGAACATCAGCTACGCGGCCGACGTGGCGCAGGCCGTCGAGCAGAAGGCCGAAGGGGTGGGGTTGTATCGCACCGAGTTCGAGTTCTTCGCGGCGGGGCGGATCCTCAGCGAAGAGGAGCAGCTCGAGCGGTACGCGTCGGTGATCCGGGCGATGGACGGCCGGCCCGTCTGCTTTCGCCTCCTGGACATCGGCGGCGACAAGCCCGCGCCGTTTCTCGACCTGCCCCGGGAAGACAACCCCTACCTGGGCTTCCGCGGGAGCCGCCTGCTGTTGGGGCGGCCCAACCTGTTGCGCGCCCAGGCTCGGGCGCTGGCCAGGGCGTCGCTTCTCGGCCCGGTCGACGTGATGTATCCGATGATCGTCGACCGCCGGCAGTTCCTCCGGCTCAAAACGATCTTCGAGGAGGCGACGGCCGACCTGCCGGCCGGACAATTGCGGCACGGCGTGATGTTCGAGGTCCCCTCCGCGTGCCTCGAAGCCCGGGAGCTGCTCGAAACGGCCCAGTTCGCCAGCATCGGCACGAACGACCTGATTCAGTACCTGTTCGCCGTGGATCGGAACAACGAGCTGGTGGCCGACGACTACACGCCGGATCGGCCCGTCTTCTGGGCCCTGCTCGGACAGATTGCCGCCGCCGCCCAAGCCACGGGCCGAACCGTCTCCCTCTGCGGCGAGGTGGCCAGCAACGTGCGGCTCTTGCCCAAGCTCTTGGAGCTCGGGCTGACGAGACTGAGCGTCAGTTCGCGGTTTATTCCCGAGCTGCGCCGGGCGGCGAAGAAGAACGCGACGCAGGTACAGATGCCATGAACCGACCGGCCTTTTTTGCATCGTTCCGACGCTTTGCGTCGGAGCGGACGGGGTGGACGCTTTGCGTCCCGTCTCTGCGACGCGAAGCGTCGCCGTGATGCGTTCCCACTCGAAGCGTGGGAACGATGAACGATGAAAGAGGAGCGTGAATGATGGTTAACATCGGGGCGGAGATTGTGTGGCAAAGCTGGCTCGTGCTGGGCCAGATGGCGCCGTACCTGTTACTCGGGTTCCTGGTGGCGGGGCTGCTCTCGGTGGGCATCTCGCCGGCTTGGGTCGAGCGGCGCCTGGGCAGGGGGGGGTTGGGGCCGGTGATCACCGCGTCGCTGGTGGGCGTGCCGCTGCCGTTGTGCTCGTGCGGCGTGATCCCCGTCGCGGCCTCAATCCGCCGCCACGGCGCAAGCCGCGGGGCCACCACGGCGCTGCTCCTCTCCACGCCCCAGACCGGAGTGGACAGCATCGCCGTCACCTACGCGCTGCTCGGCCCGGTCTTCGCCGTCTTCCGGCCGCTGGTGGCGCTGGTGACCGGGATCGTCGGCGGCTTCCTGGTCCAACTGTTTGACCGGGCGGATGAGCACCACGTACCAGCGGATTCAAGCTTGGACCCCTGCGCGGACGGCTGCCACGATGCTCGCGCGGACGCGGGGGACGACGCCTGCTCAGCCTGCTCGAACGACAGTACCACCGGTGCCCTCCACGAAACCTCCCCCCAGGCAACCTGCACGGAAGCCTGTTGCGAGGGCGGACGCCAAGGCAGCGTGATCGTGCGGGCATTGCGATACGGCTTTGTGACCTTGCCGCGGGACATCGGGCCGGCCCTGATCGTGGGAATCGTGGTCGCCGGGGCGATCGGGGCGTTGGTGCCCGAGGACCATTTGCGTGCGTACGTGGGTAGCGGCGTGCTTTCCATCCTGCTGGCGATGGCGGCGGGCGTGCCGATCTACGTCTGCGCCACGGCGTCCGTCCCCATCGCGGTCGGCCTGATCCACCTCGGGGTCTCGCCCGGGGCGGCGCTGGCGTTTCTCATCGCCGGGCCGGCGACCAACGCCGCCACCTTGACCACCGCCTGGCGAGTGCTCGGCCGGCGGGCGACGATCGTGTATCTTGCGACGGTCGCCGTCAGCGCGGTGGCATGCGGGCTGCTTTTGGACTGGCTGATTCCAACGCTGGGGGCGGCCGCGCCGCAGCTTGGCGGCGGCTCCCACGCCGAGCCGGCCGGGCACTGGTTGTCCGGCGCCGGCGCAGTCGCTATGCTGGCCGTGCTGGTCCTTTCCTACGCGTCGAAAGGGAGAAAACGGGAACCCACGGAGACAAGATCGTGACGCCGATCACCAACGTCGTGAAGCTGAAGGACGGGATCGACTGGGTCGGGTTCGTCGACTGGAACGTCCGCGACTTCCACGGCTACACGGCCCATCGCGGCACCACCTACAACGCCTATC
>CAZDHR010000469.1:0-5145 GCA_964505295.1 uncultured Planctomycetaceae bacterium | reverse complement strand
ACCAGAGAATGATGGGGAATTGCAGCTCCGCAGGGGGGGGTAGATCCGTGCTCTGGCAAGTGGGTCCGTGCTTTGTGGGCGCGGATCGCCTATCGCCGCCGTCGAAGCTGGCCCGCCGCCCAGATCGCCAGCTTCTCCCGGAATATCTTGGCGTTGTGGCGGATGTCGACCGGGAAAGCTGGATGGAGCAGAAAGTCCTGAATGCCCGCGGTCACCGGGTTGGACTGCCCGATTCGGCGGACTTCCTCGATCAGGGCATCCCGGGCCGCCTGGCCCCGGGGCATGCGGCCTCGGACCGGCTCCAGCACAGCCACGCCGCGCTGCTCGCCTCGCGGTCCCACGCCTACGACGGCGCTGCGGAAGACGTCGGCGTGCTGGTTGAAGATCGCCTCGCAGCGGACCGGGTAGATCGGCCCGTCGGGCGTCAGCACGCGATGGGCCAGACGCCCGCAGTACCAGAACCGGCCCTGCTCGTCGAAGTACCCCACGTCGCCCATCCGGTGCCAGACCGCGTCCCCGTCCCGGATCTTGCCCAACTGGTTAGCCTCGCGTCGGTTGACGTACTGCCGGGTGACCTGGGGGCCGCGCACGATCAGCTCCCCGATCTCGCCGCACGGCAACTCCTCGGCCTCATCCAGCCCGCCGATCGGGCCCTCGACGATCCGCACCACCTTCCACGCGATCCCGGAGAACTTCCGGCCCACGCACACGCCGGCCCCGGTGGCGGTGCGTCGGGCGGTCTCCCCAAGGACCTCGCCGGCGGCGATGGAGGCCACGGGCAGGGCCTCGGTTGCGCCGTACGGCGTGTGAACGTCGCCTTCCGGGTGGATGCACGCTTTCATCCGCTCGAGCACGTCGGCCGGAATCGGGGCGCCGGCCGACAAGACACGACGTACGGTCCCCAGCTTGACCCCGTGCTCCCGGCAGTAGCGTCCCACTCGGTTCCACACGGCGGGCGACCCGAACGCCTGGATGACGTTCCAGTCGTCGATCGCCTCGATGATCTTGCGCGGGTCCACCGTGGCGGGCCGGGAGGGGTCCATGTCGGGGATCACGGCCGTTACCCCCATCGCGCAGTTGAACAGCCCGAACATCGGGAAGCACGGTAGATCGATCCCCCCCGGCTCAATCCCGTAGAAATCGCAGATCTGGCTCACCTGGGCGTCGAAGTTACCATGGGTGAAAAGGACTCCCTTGGCGGGCCCCGTGCTGCCGGTGGTGAAGATGATCGCCGCCGGATCGTCGGCCGTGGTGAGGGCCGGCTCGGCAGCCTGATCCGGCGGGGCGCGGAGCTGATCCAACGTCACTCCGCCCCAAAACCAGCGCCGGCCCACGGTCACGTTGAAGCGCGCCTTGGGAAACCGCCGCCGGACGAGCATCCGCACCGCGTGCACGACGGGAATGGCCACGAACCCATCCGGCTCGGCCTCGGCCAGGCACCCGATCAAGCTCCGCCGGCCCATCCCGGGGTCGATCAGGATCACCACGACCCCGGCCTTGAACAACGCGAACACCAAGGAGACGAAATCGATGCCCGGCCGGACCAGCAGCGCCAATCGCGTCCCCGGCCCCGCGCCCAGGCCCCGCAGCCCTCGGGCGATCCGGCCGCTATCCTGATCCAGCTCCCGGAACGTGACTTGCCGATACTGCCGCTTCCCTTCGGACGCGTACCCCAGCGGCTCGACCACCGCAATCGCGTCGGGCATGGCCTGGGCCATCGCCGTCAAGCGGCTCGCAACGTTGACCGAGCTGGGCGTCGTGGAACGAGCCGTCAAGTGGTAACCCTCGATTCGTCGATTCGTCGCACACTCTCGCTGCCGCAGACTCGCGCGGTTCCTGCCACGACGCCCATTCGCGCCCGGCAATTGCCCGAGATCATACGGCACCTCCCCATCCCAAGCCAGTGCCTCATCCCTCATCCCTCATCCCTCATCCCTCATCCCTCATCCTTCATCCTTCATCAATCCCTCCCGCCCCCGTTTGACGAGCCGCCCGGCAGGCCGTAAAAAGGTATCAGGCCCGCACTCACCGGCTTCCGATGAGGGGCCCCCACAATGGGGAGCCGCGAACCTGGTCAGGGGCGAAAGCCAGCAGCCATAAGCGGGGTACTCATGTGTGGTGGGCCTCTCATCGGGTGCCGGAAGGCGCGATTACACCACGCTCGTCAGATACGCTTCGACCGTCCCTTGCCGGATCGGTGCCGAGACCGCATGTCGGATTCCTCACCCAACTCGACCCAAGTCGCCGACGCACCGCCGGGCCAATACACCGTGATCGCCCGACGGTATCGCCCGCAGCTCTTCGAGCACCTCATCGGCCAGGAGCACGTCGCCCGGGCCTTGATGAACGCCATCACCACCGACCGGGTGGGCCATGCGTATCTGTTCACGGGCGCGCGGGGCGTGGGCAAGACCTCCACGGCCCGAATCCTGGCCAAGGCCCTTAATTGCCAAACCAACGGCCCGAGCCCCACTCCGTGCAACGAGTGCGACATCTGCCGCAGCATCAGCTCCGGCGACGACGTCGACGTCCTGGAAATCGACGGGGCAAGCAACCGCGGCATCGACGAGATCCGCCAGCTCCGGCAGAACGTCAACGTCCGGCCGAGTCGCGCGCGGTTCAAGGTCTACATCATCGACGAAGTCCACATGCTCACCCGGGAAGCCTTCAACGCCCTGTTGAAGACCCTCGAAGAGCCGCCGGAGCACGTGAAGTTCATCTTCTGCACGACCGAGCCGTCCAAGGTCCCGGTCACGATCCTCTCCCGCTGCCAGCGGTTCGATTTCGCCGGCGTGCGACGGGAATCGATCGCCGAGTGCTTGCGGAGAGTGGTCGAGGCGGAGGGGGTCTCTGCGGAGCCGGAGGCCCTCGATCTGCTTGCCCGACGGGCGGCCGGATCGATTCGCGATGGACAGTCGCTTCTGGAGCAGCTCCTGGCATTTGCGCCGGAGCGGATCACCGTGGCCGACGTGCATGCGATGCTTGGCTCAGCCGGCGAAGAGCGTTTGGCCGGGTTGGTCGGGCACCTGGTCGATCGCGATGCGGCGGCGGCTCTGGCCGACCTCGAGGCGGCCGTGCACGAGGGAGTCGACGTCGCCCAACTGCTCGAACAGCTTTTTGGCTACTTCCGCGATTGCATGGCCGCGGCGGTCGGCTGCCCGGCCGAAACGTTCCTCTATGCCTCGCCGACCGGCAAAGGCGAGGTCGAGCGGGTGGCCGAGCGGCTCGGGCTCCAGACAGTACTGGCCGCGATGCAGATCCTGGAGCAGGCCCTATCGCGACTTCGCTTCACCACGCAAGGTCGGATCGTGGCGGAGCTGGCCCTGGTGCGGATCGCCAGCCTCGAAGAGCTGGACGAGCTGCCCGCACTTATCGCCCAGTTGAAGGACGGAACTCCGCCCAGGGACACGGGTGCGGGCAGGGCCTCGCCGACGGCCGCCCAATCGGGCCGTCCAGCGCGTCCGAAAAAGCCAGACGTACCTCCAAAAAAGGCTGATTCTGCGGAGACCGGCCGTTCTGAGGGCCCCTCGGCCGCCCGCGAGGTCGGCAAGAAGACCGCCCTGACCGCGGAGAATGCGGCCCGGGTCTGGAACGAAGCGTTGTCGCGGGTGTCCGGACTTGGGGCTCGGCACGCGAAGGACTACGCTCGGATAGCAATTTCTGCGCCAAACCGCCTGGTAATTAGCTTCCGATCGGCGTATACTTTTTCGAAGTCGGTTTGCGAGCGCCCCGATCAGGTGGCCAAGTTCGAACAAGCCCTGGCCGATCTGACCGGACAGCCCGTTCGGGTGGAGTTCGCCCTGCTCGAAGACGAGGCGGACCGGGCGGAAGACGGGCCGGCCTTGCAAGCCGTCTCCCCGCGGCAACGGAGGATCGAGGTCCTTCGTCACCCGATGATCCGTCGGGCGATCGAGCTGTTCGACGCCAAGCCCATCGAGTAGACGAACCGCCGGAAAAGAGACGGCCGCCAGAGTCGACCGCCCGGCAACCTGGGACCCCAACCCGGTGGACCGCAAGACAACCGGACAGGAGCCAAACGTGTTCAAGGGACTCGGCAACCTCACTTTCCTGCTCAAACAGGCCCACGAGATCAGTGGCCGAATGAAGGGGCTCAACCAAGAACTGCGGGGCCGCCGCGCAACCGGCTCGGCCGGCGGCGGTATGGTGGAGGTGGAGGTCAACGGCCTGTTGGAGGTCCTCCGCTGCCACATCGACAAGCAGCTCGTCGAGCAGGGCGACGGCGAAATGATCGAAGATCTCGTCAGCACCGCGGTGAACCAGGCGATCGGCAAGGCGAAACAACTTCATATGGAGGCGATGAAATCGTTGACCGGGGGATTGGAAGTCCCCGGATTGGACGCGGCCTTGGGCGACATGCTCGGTGAGCAGGAGCCCGAATCGACCTAGTGGTGGGTCAACCGTCGGCTTGTGGCAGGCACGGGCATCTTGCCCGTGCTTCCGTGGTCGCACTGGCGAAACGCCAGTGGCACCCAACCCACCGAGCCAGGATTGGCAGACCACGACGAGCGTCGAGCACTTGCATGGGGAACGCGTGGCCATGTCGGAGCTGTCCGAATCGGTCAGCAACCTGATCAGCGAGTTTGCCAAGCTGCCCGGCATCGGCAAGAAGTCGGCGGAGCGGTTGACGTACCACGTGCTGCGGGTCTCCGCGCCGGAGGCCTTGGCCCTGGCCGACGCGATCCGCAACGTCAAGCAGAACGTCCGATACTGCCGAACCTGCTATAATCTGGCAGAAGAGGAGGAATGCACCATCTGCCGAGACCCCAAGCGGGAGGGCGACATCCTCTGCGTGGTCGAACAGCCGAGAGACTTGATGGCCTTGGAGCAGAGCGGCTCGTATCGCGGCCTGTACCACGTATTGCTGGGGCGGATTGCTCCGCTGGAGGGTATTGGCCCGGACCAGCTCACCATCGACGCCCTGGTTCGCCGGGTCCGGGGGGGCCGGTTCCGGGAGCTGATCATGGCGACCAATCCGACCGTGGAGGGCGACGGCACGGCGCTGCACATTTCCAACCTCCTCTCGGAGCTGCCGATCCGCGTCACCCGGCTCGCTCGGGGGATCACCACCGGCAGTGTGCTGGAATTCGCCAACAAGGAGATGCTCGCCGACGCCCTCAACGGCCG
>CAZDHR010000468.1:0-5158 GCA_964505295.1 uncultured Planctomycetaceae bacterium | reverse complement strand
GCTCGGAGCACAAGTACGTCTACGACCTGGAGTGCTACTTCCCCTCGAACACGACCACCACGCCCGAGCCGACCACGACGACGACCGGCGAGCCGACCACGACGACGACCGGCGAGCCGACCACGACAACGAGCGGCGACCCGACCACAACGACCGAAGAGCCGACCACGACGACGAGCGGCGATCCGACCACAACGACCGAAGAGCCGACCACGACGACGAGCGGCGATCCGACCACCACGACGAGCGGTGACCCCACGACGACGACCGAAGAGCCTCCCACGACGACAACCGGCTTTCCGACCACGACGACCGAGGAGCCAACGACGACCACAACGGACCTTTGCGAGGGGCAAACATGTGAGTGGGAATGCGTGGAGGGATACGGCGGATGGGGGTGGGCGTACCGAGGAGGCAATTGCAATATGGGCTGCGGCTGCGATGCACCCGGCGAAGGAGAGCACGGCGACGAACCGTATCCGTGCGATGCGGAGCATGAAGGCTGGCCAGCATGGACGGACTGCTATTGACATGACCGCGCTCAATCACCAGCGCGGGCACTATGACATCCCCGACCTGGCCGCCCACGTCGCCGAGCTGTACGCGGCCGACTGCGAGACGTTTGGGTACCCGACAGAAATTCTCTCGCCAAGGTGCAAAGACGCAAAGGAATAAGAATTGGAATAAAAGGCGCTGCATTCTCTCACTTTCTCTGCGTCTTGGCGTCTTGGCGAGATCACTCTTGAAAGGTCCGCGATGACTCCCCTCACGATCGGCACCGCCACGTTCGACGACCTGGCCGGCACTTGGTTCACGGTCCAGTCGCTCTTGTTGCACCACCGCGAGGACGTGCAGGGCTGCGAGATCCTGGTGATCGACAACCAGCCGGGCGGGCCCGTGTCGAAATCCTTGAAAGCGCTCTCCGGCCGGGCGGCGCAGGTCCCCGGCGTCGAGGCCCGGTACGTGGCCGCCGGCGAGGTGGTCGGCACGAGCTACCCGCGCGACAGAATCTTCCGCGAGGCGACCCGCGAGGCGGTTTTGTGCCTCGACTCCCACGTGCTCCTGGCGCCCGGCTCGATCGGCGCGCTGCGGGCGTTCTACGCCGAGCACCCCGATTGCCCGAATCTGCTCTCCGGGCCGATGCTCGGCGATCACCAGCAAGTGATGGCCACGCACTTTGACGACGTCTGGTCGCGCGACATGTGGGGCGTGTGGGGCCACCATCCGGCTGGCGACGATCCGGGCGCCGAACCGTTCGAGATCGCCGCGATGGGCCTCGGGCTGTTCAGCTCGCGGAAAGACGCCTGGCCCGGGTTCAACGGGCACCATCGCGAGTTCGGCGGCGAGGAGTTCTACATCCACGAGAAGTATCGGCAGGCCGGCGCACGCTGCCTCTGCCTGCCCGCGGTTCGCTGGTTGCACTACTTCGGGGTTCCGGCCGCGGGGCGACACTATCCGCTGCGCCAGTGGTCGAAGGTCCGCAACTACGTGCTCGAGCACAACGAGCTGGGCCTCTCGCTCGACCGCGTTCGCCGGCACTTCGTCGAGGGCCGGCCCGAGAAGCGGCTCGACGGTCGGCCGGCCGACCCGCCCACGACAACGCTTTCGGTCGCCGAGTGGGATTTCTTGGTGAGCGATCCGGTGGCGCACACGGAGCCGCCGGGAAAGGCCAAGCCGGCTCCCCGGCAAGGCGGCTGCGGAAGAGCCGCCGGGCTTGTCCCGGCGCATTCTCCCCCGGCACAAGGCCGGGGGCGCCCGCCGCAGTTCCCCGTCAAGAGCCTCGAAGGGCTCTATGCCCAGCTCGTGGTCACGCCCAGCGACATCAACGAGCACCTACCCAAGCTCCGCGAACTGGCCGCCCAGTGCGACACGGTGATCGAGTTCGGCGTGCGGACCGCCCGCTCCAGCGTGGCCCTGTTGGCCGGCCAGCCGGCGGTCCTCAAGAGCTACGATCGGCGGTCGAGTACGCAGGTGAAGCTGCTCGAGCGATGGCGGGGCCGTACCGACTACCAGTTCCGCCAGGCCGATGTGCTCGACGCCGAGCCGGAGGAGTGCGACCTCCTCTTCATCGACACCAAGCACACGGCCGCCCAGCTCACCAAGGAGCTCGACCGGCACGTCAGCCTGTGCCGCCGCTGGATCGCGATGCACGACACGCAGATTTTCGGCGAGCGGGGCGAGGACGGCGGCCCGGGTCTTTTGGTGGCGCTCCGTGGCTTCTTGCGCGAGCACCCGGAGTGGGGCGTCGTCTACCGGGCTGAGCACAACAACGGGCTCACGGTCATCAGCCGGGTCGACAAGCGGCCGCTCCCCTCGCTTGCGAAGCGAGCCAAGAACTTTCTCCAGCACTCGGCCGAGCACGTGTTGGACGGCGGCGCCGACGTATCCGCCGACGAGCTCCAGGCGCGGCTCGATGTCTGCTCCCTCTGCCCGAGCCGGTCGAACCAGCACTGCGCCGAGTGCGGTTGCCCGATCGCCAAGAAGGCCAAGTGGCGAAGCTCGTACTGCGACCTCGGCTTCTGGCCGCTGCTGGAAGCCAAGCCGAGAAAGGGGGCGGCGTGAGTTTTTTCTGGTGTTGCTGTGATACCAAAATACCGACGTGCTACGATTGCACGGACTGTTGGCAAGGCGGCTTTAGCCCGGCGCGCGCTCGCTTCGAGATTTGGGTTCCGGGCGGCTGGTCCCCCCGATGGTGCGAAAACTGCACGAACGCGGTGTTGGAGGGACAATGGCCCACCACAGGCGGAGGCGGGCCCATCGCCAGCTATGGCGGGATCTGCGATGGCTCCGAGGGGCCGTTCAACTGGTGTGGGGGATTCGTGCATGCCATCGACGCTCCGTGCAACGAGGACACCGGCAGCACGACGACGACTGCTCCGCCGTGGCCCAACCCGGAGCCCATGTATCCCGCCGTCAGCGTCCGCTTCATCCCCCGATTTCATCCTACCCTCGGCACAGGCTTTTGCTGCGTCGAGGCCACCGTCGGATGGGTTTGTGGCCAACAAACACTTTTCAGGTACGTCTACGGAGCGAAATTCGATGGCTGTCACTACTGCCAGTGGACTCTGCCGTTTTGGTACAAACACGCCCATTATGGTAATCCCTACTGGCCATGCAACACCTACCCAAGTTATCTGATGGTCAAACAACTTCACATTGGCTGCGATGACCCGACTAGCACCACGCCGCCCCCATGATTCCCATCTACCTGAACGCATCGACAAGCACCGGCACGACACCGGCTCCGGCGCCGGCCGACGACCGGCCGATCGACCAAGTCCCGCCGGAGCGCTACGTGACCACCCGCGACCTGGTCGACCAGACGGCCCGGCTGGCCATGCGGCTCCCGGCCGAGATCGACGCGATCGTGGGCGTGGCCCGGTCGGGCATGCTCCCGGCCGTCCACCTGGCCACTCTCTTGCACGTGCCCCTCTACTCGACCGGGGCCTCGCCCCTGCACGAGCCCTCGCCGGTCGTCTACGTCGGGCACGGCTGGCGCATACAGACCACGCTTGGGTCGCCCGAGCCGCCGCCCCGCGTGATCGCGATCGTCGACGACACGGCCCGATTCGGCGTCTCCATGCGCAAGCTCGTGCCACACGTCGCCGCCCGGTGGCCCGACGCCAAGATCCTCACCGCGGCCGTCTACTGCCACCCCGACGCGCGCCGCTTCGTCGACTACCCGGGCGCGATCTACCCGGGCTACCATTACCTCGAATGGAACCTGTTCAACACGGGTCTGGCCGCGCACCTGGCCACCGACCTCGACGGCGTGTTGTGCGAGGAGTGCCCGCCCGAGGCGGACGACGACGGCCCCGCTTATCGCAAGTGGAAGGAGTCTGTCCTGCCGATCCAACGCCCCGTGTTCGCCCCGGTCCCCCTGATCGTCACCGCACGCCTCGAAAAGTACCGCGAGCCGACCGAAGCCTGGCTCCGCCGGCATGGTATCCGCTACGGAAAGCTGGTGATGGGGCCGTGGTCGTCGCAAGCCGAGCGTGCCGAGAGGTGGCCGGAGAAGGTGGCCGACTTCAAGGCGTCGGTCTACGCAGCCTCCGACGCCCGGCTCTTCGTCGAGAGCGAACCGGCCCAGGCCCGCGCGATCCGCGACGCGACGGGCCGGCCCGTTCTCTGTCCGCAAATCCAGAGAGTTTTGTAACCCTCAACCATCAACCCTGGTCCCTCAACCACCCATGATCTACAGCCTGAAACACCGCTTCGTCTTCCTCCACATTCCGCGGACCGGGGGCACGTCGATAACGGAGGCCCTGTTGCGGGCTGCCCATCCGCACGCGATCGTAGACAATTTCGGCCTCAAGCACGCCGGCGCCGAACAGGTCCGCGAGGCGATCAGCTACCCGGAACCTTTGGACCGCCACTGGGATCGGCTCTATCGGTTCTGCGTCGTGCGCAGCCCGTGGGAGATCGCCGCGAGCGATTACCGAAACATCCGCCGCTGCGCCCGTGGCCTGACCTGGGACGCGCCGCTGCGCTGGCAGCGCGACTGGTGCAACCACATTCGCCATGTCGCCACCCTCGATTTCGGCCAGTTCATCGAGATATTCTACCTCACCCGCGCGACGGCCCGGGTCCGGCCGGGCGGGTTCTGGCCGACCTACTGCCAAGACCGCTGTGGCCGCGAGCTGGGCGTCGAAGCCATCCGTTTCGAGGATCTTTCGGCCCGCTGGCTCGAGATCCTCGCCCGGTGCAACCTGGACCCCATCGACCTGCCCCACGTCAACGGTGCCGACCCCGAGATCCCGACGCCCTGGACGCCCGACCTCGTCAAGGGCGTAGGCGAGCTGTGCTGTGAGGACGTCGCCCGGTTTGGGTTCGAGCCGCCGGCGGAGGTGAGGGATGAGAGATAAAGGATAAGGGATGAGAGATAAGAGATGTTGAAGTCCCCGTGACATTAACCAAGGAGAGGGGGCGGGACTACGTAACCCTTTTTGTGAACTGAGTTTGTGGGTTTCGGTTTGGTTTCGGTTTGGTTTCGGTTTGGTTTCGGTTTGGTTTCGGTTTGGTTTCGGATTTGTTTCGGAGAAGGGATGAAGGCCAATCCGTGATCCCTTATCCCTCATCCCTCATCCCTTATCCCTCATCTGGTTCACCCCGTCACGCGACCACTTGTGAGAGATCCCGATCCATGACCGACTTACCA
>CAZDHR010000467.1:0-5168 GCA_964505295.1 uncultured Planctomycetaceae bacterium | reverse complement strand
CAGCCGTCGCGCTCGCAGAGATGGAAGTCGTTCCAGGCCACGTGGGTGAAGCACTTCGAGGTCCGCCGCTCGTGGAACTTGGACCGCTGGCTATCGAGCAGGAATCGCACGCCGGCCCAATGGGTCAGGATCGCCGGATCGTGCTCCGCCGAAGCGAGCTTGGTCAGGAAATCACTAATCCGAACGAAGAGGTTGGTGAGCGACTGCCAGTTGTCCCAGAAGAGCGCGGCGGCGGCGGCCTGGTATCCCTCTTCGGAAAGCGGATACCGGCTCATCAGTCCGCTCAACACGGCTTCCTTGGCGGGAAAGCCGCGCCGATCCACGTTGCGCATGTAGCTGAAGGCGTCCAACAGGTCCATCCGCCATTTGCGGTCGACCCCCCGGCCGGGAAAACTGCGCCCGAGATCCTCGAACAGCTCCTCCAGTTGGGCCTGCTGCCAGGAACGGCCCGGTGTGGTGCATTCCACGTGGAAGCCGCGGGCCAACACGCGCAGCCATTCCGCCCGCGTCAACGCTCGAACCATCACCGGAAACTCCGGCGAGACGCTCGCCGCGATGCGGTCCTTCGTCGTGAACCGCGTGACCAGGGCGGTCGCCTCGTTGGAGCCGCTTTGCGGGTTCAGGTCGTTGTCGAAGGAGAGGTCTTTGAAATAGGCAGGCTCGCCGTGCTGCTCGTCGCGTCCCAACGGGCTGTAGGCCTCGCTATGCGGCTTGAGCACTTGCCCCATGAACAGACTCTTTCCGACCTGCGACGGCCCGTACACGGCGGCGGCCACCGGCACCTTGGCCGACGTGTAGAGGTTGCCGGCCAACCGCCGAAGCTGCAGGACCTCGAACTCGTCGGCCTCGGCGACGGGAAGCAAGTCCACGGCCTTCCGGGACGGATTGAACTCGGCCAGCCATTCACACAGGTCGGTCGCCAAGCTTTCCACCTGCTCCGCATGACGGATCAGGTTTCGGTCGCGTTCGTCTGGAAACGCCATGGGGCCTCCTTCGTGAAGGATGAATGAGGAAGGATGAAGGATGAATCCTCGCTCGCGGGGGTCCTTCCTCCTTCATCGTTCCTCCTTCATCCTCTCAATTCTCGGCGCCAGCCGGAACGTTAAAGGATAGCGCTGGACCGTCCCGCTCTCCGGCGAGCGGGCCTCGATAATCAGGCCGTATCGTGCCGAGCGGGGGCCGTAGGCCATGCGTGGGCTCTGGAGCACGACGCGGCGGTGCTCGCCCGCCTCTTCCGCCGGCTGCCAGGCTTCCGCCGGCGCTTGACCGGCCGCGTACGCCCGGTATTCTAGCGGACCCTCCGATTTGGCCGCCAGTACCTCGATCGTCACGTTGAAGTCCTGCTCGCCCTCGTTGAGCGTGGTCTGGACGTCCACGAACCGCTCGCCCGTGACGGTCACCGTGGCGAATACCTCGCGGCCTCGGTAGAGGCCGCGAACCTGCGTGCTCCCCAGCGAAGTGGCCGTGAACTGGCCGGACAGCCCGTCGGAACGCAGCACGCTCGTGTCCATGCTGTCCAGCGCGGCCGGCACCTGAAACGCGCGGCCATCGGCCGATTGAGCCATCACGGCGAACGGCGGCGTCGCTTCTCCGATCCGCAGGCTGGCTTCCGGCGGCTCCATCCACAGGCGATCCGGGGCAGCCACTTCGACGATCGCCGTCGTCGAAAGCCCGTCGTAGGCCGTCCCCGGCTCGACCACCTTGATCTCCACCTGGGCCACCCCCGGCGATAGCCCGCGAATTTGCCCGTCCGGCTCCGCCGCAATCACGCTTTGCCCCGACGGCACGGCGATCGAATAGCTCACGTCGATGGGGAACTGCCCCGGGCCGGGCGTCACGGTCACGCTGGTCAGCCGGCGCGCCTCGCCCGACCAGAGATCGAGCGGGTTGGGAGAAATGTCGAGCCGTGCCAGGCCGGTCGAGATCTCGCCCACCTGGACCAACAGCTCGGGCTCGGCGAATCGGGTGCCCAGCCGGGCGGCGATCCGCGTTTCGCCGGGTGCGATCGGCCGAACGATCGGCCCATCCGCGGTCCGCTCGACCGTGGCCACGCCGGGGGGCGCGTTGAACTCCAGGGCGGGGTCGGCGGTCACGTCGCGACCCAGCGTGCCGTCGGCCAGCACTTCGACGACGCGGACCCGGGCGCCCGGCGAATCGGTGCCGAGGCGGACCACGTCGGGCACGAACCGCAGGCCGGCGGCGCCGACCGCCGGGGGCAGGCCATCAATCACGCGGGTGCCCGCGCCGTCGACGACCACGTCGTCCCCGTCGACGACGACGTAGCCGACGCCGTCGCGATACACGTAGCGCCGTCCGCCGCGGAGGATGTAATCCGTGCCGATGTGCCCGTAGCCGGGCCCGCCGCCAACGACCACGGTCCCCGTGGTCGGCCCGCTCCCGGGGACGACGTTCAACGCGGCTTCGGCCCGCTCGCCCGCCACCTGGGCGACCACGCCGGTCCGGCCCGGGTTCTTGCCGACGACGAGCAGGCCGCCGGCCGCTTCGGCCACGTCCCCCCGGCCGACGAACAGTTGCACGCCGTCCTCCGGGCCCAACACGCGGCGTCGCCCGCCACGCATGCCGGTCACTCGGTACACGAGGCCTTGTCCGGGGTGGATCGTGGCCCGGTCCGGGTCGATGGTGAGCCCGACGAGCGTGTCTCGCGTCACGGTGACCGGCACCTCCGCGCTGAGGCGGTCCTGCCAGCGCACGGCCACGTCGGCGCTACCGGGGGCGACGGCATCGACGCTTTCGGAGCCGACGATCCGGATTGCCTGGGGGGTCTGTCCCTCGGCCGCGACCAGCAGGTCGGGCTGCGCGAACATCGGGTGGGTCCCGCTGGCGCTGGTGCCGAGAATCCGCAGTCGGGCCAAATCGCCCACCGACAGGGCCAACTGCGACGGCTCCACGACCAGGGCCGTGATTGGCTGGTCGTCGACCGCGATCGACGCCTTGCCCGATTTCGCCGGATCGACGACCTCCGGCAGCGTGGCGGTGATCTCGGCGGTTCCCGGGCCGACCGCGCACGCCCGGGTGCCGCGGATGGTGACGCACCCGGGCGAGGAGCTTGCGAGCACGGCGGAGTCCGTCCGATCGATGCGCAGACCGTCGCTGGTGACGAGGAAGACACGCACGTCGAGGGCCTGGCCGCGCGAGAGGATGGCCGTGGCCGGCTCGACGATCAGATCGCCCGTCAGGACCCCGCTCGGGAGCACCTGCACCGTGGTCATCGCCAGCCTGTCGCCCCAGGCGAACGTGACCGCAGAGACGCCGGGCGAAACGCCTACCAGGGAGTGCGTCTCGGGCGCGTAGCGGACCACGTTGGGCACGGCCGACGTCACGTCGCACTGCCGGCTGAAATCGGTGCCGCCGCGTCGCACGACCAGGTCCGTCCCGATCCGGCGGCTTTCGCCCACGCGCATCTGCATCACGTCCTGGTCGACGGCCAACGCCGCGTCGATCGAATCGACCACGCTCACCTGGGCCGGCTCGCTCGTGACCGAGCCGAATTGGGCCGTCACGTTCCCCTGGCCGAGCTTGAGCCCGGTGATCGAAGGGCCGTTCGCGCCGACCGCCTCTTCGTTATCCGACTTCCAGGAGAGGCCCGGAATGCCTGTGATCACGCCGATCGACTTGTCCTGCTTGAAGCCCTCCGCGTCCATCGCGACGGTTTCGCCGGGCAACATCTCGACCGGTGCCGGATCGAGGCGGATCTTGTCCAGATCGACGTCCTGGGTGACCGTGACGCCGAGGCCCTTCTGCGTAGCCACGCCGTCGAACTGCGCGTGGACCACGGTCGCCCCGGGGCGCACGCCCATCATCCGGCCTTCGGAGAACGAGACGGGCGCGTCGAGAAAACCGTCGTCCGTGGTCATCGTGGCCTTCTTGGTCACCATCCGCGTGAACCCGTCGTCGTAGCGGGCCTCGATGCGGAAGTCGTCGAATCGGGCCCCCACCGGGAACCCGACCGCCGGCCCTTGATCGCTGAGGATGACGACCTCGACCGGTTGATCCTCGCGCCGCGGCGGCAGCTCGCCCGGCTGGAAGGGGTCGATCGTGTTCGTGCGCCATCGGACCCTCCGCCCAGCAATTTCCGCCCGAAGCCACTGCTCGTACCCGGCCTGTTTCGCCGTCAGCACCGGGGCCCGCCAGCGCACGTAGTCGTTCTCGAAGTACCACGGCCAGTGGATCTCGGCCGCCGGCTCCTCGTGACCGCCCTTGCGAAGAACAATGGAGTAGCGCTGCTCGCTTCCCACGGGCAAATACTGTCCTTCCGGCTCGCGCTCGAGGACGATCTCGACGCCGGGGTCGGCCGGGTCGAGCGCCGGTGCGCTGGCGGCGAGCTTGCAGGTCGCTTGCTTCCCCAGGTATTGGGCTCGGGGCTCGAAACGCCCTCGGGCTCCCGGCGGCAGGGTTACCGCTGGACGTAAGCTCTTGGTTGCCGGACTCCAGATCAGCCCCGGCGGGACCTGCCACGCGACACTCTCCGGACGGACCTCCTTCCACTGTTGGCTCCCGGGCATCTGCGCTTCCACGGCCAGCGGCGTCATCTGCCCCGCCGCCAGCGAGACCTCGGATGGCACGATCCGGATCGCCGTCGGCTCCTCCGCGGCCACCACCTCGATCCTGGCTACCGCCGGACGGAGCAGGTAGGGCAGGTAGCTCGCCGTCATGTCGAACTCGTCGGCCGGAGCGAGCCCGACCAGGATCGGGTCCTGCCAGCGCACGGCCTCCGGCTGCTCGATCGAGTAGCTCACGCCGGGGCCGGCCATCCGATCGCGCTTGACCTCCTCGCCGACTTTGGCTTCGAGAAACAGCTCGAGCCGAGCGACCTCGTCGACGGCCACCTTGAGCGAGCGGGGCTCGAAGACCAGCCGGGCGTTCACCGGGTCGACGACGGTGAGCGTCACGCTCGCCGCCTTCGTCGGCGCTGCGTGCTTCACCGTCACGACGGCTTCGCCCGGCTTCCCGGCACGGAACGCGCCGGTCGTCGGGTCGACGTTCACCACGTCGGCATCGGAGCTCTCGAACGTGGTCAGCTCGGGGACAAGCTCCACGTCGCCGCTCGGACCGGTGCCCCACAGCAGCGCGCGGCCCGGCTCGTTAGCCAGACCGAGCTTGCGATCCACTTCGAGCTTCAAATCGACCGGCCCGGCCTCGACCGACTT
>CAZDHR010000466.1:0-5172 GCA_964505295.1 uncultured Planctomycetaceae bacterium | reverse complement strand
GGAAAACCACCAGCCAAACTGCTAGCATTGCTGCCACGACCTGGGATCAGACCCTACCCAACAGAACGACGATCGCGATCAGCGCTCCACCAGCCCACTTCATGTAGCGTCTCACCATCGGAGCTTCACCTGCGCCCGCCGCTGCCGACTTCCCCCGCGGGCCTCCGGGAACCGATACTATACGCCAACCCGTCACCTCCTGGCAACATCCCCAGCCCGCTCATCATTGAGGCGCAACTCTTGATCGGAGCGATTGCCGCAGGGTATCCTAGTGTGCAAGGGTGCCCCTCTAATGTCTCCCGCCACTTCGAGGTAAGTATGGATAGGAAGCTCTCTCGCCTGGCGATCCTGGCCGCCGCCTGCACGCTGCCCGCTCTTGCGGCAATGGCCAAGCCGAAAACGGTGAGGGTCGAGGTCCGCGTCGACAGCGAGAACCCGGGCTACGAGGGCTTTCGGGCGATGGACGGCGACCCGAAGAGCATGTGGCACACCGACTGGCAGTTCCGCGAGACGAAGCATCCCCACCAGATCGACGTCGACCTCGGCTCCAGCTACGAGATCGCCGGCTTTGCCTACCTGCCCCGGATCGGCGGCGGCAACGGCACCATCAAGCGGTACGAGTGCTACGTGAGCGAAAACAAGAAGGACTTCGGCCCGACGGTCGCCGCGGGTACGTTCGAGAACGGCAACGCGGAGAACGTGATCGAGTTTCCAAACAAAGTCAACGGGCGCTACCTGCGGCTTCGGGCGCTCGACGAAGTGGCCGGCAGGCTCTGGACCTCGATCGCCGAAATGCGGGTGCTGGTCGAGGGGGTCGAGTTTCGGGCGAAGCCGTCGTCGGAGTACAGCCTTTTGCGCCCGGACGGGTCGCCGATGGACGAGTTGGAGGTGCAGTTCGTCGTGCTCAAGCACGATCTGCGCAAGGCGGCGCACTTCCTCCGCGTCGCCCCCGAGACGTTCCACCCGCAGTCGCTCATCCACGACACGGACCGCGACCCGGTCGACGTCGTGCTCCGCCGTACGGCCGCTCTGGTGGAAGACCTCGAGCAGACGCCCGGCGCGCCCGATCTGGCCGCGCTGGAAAAGGAGCTGGACGAGCTTCGAGCGGCCGGTGCGAACGTCGACGTAGCGGACGAAGAAGCCCGGCTGGATCTGTTCAAGCGGGCCTGCGGCGTGCGCCGGAAGATCGCCTTCTCCAACCCGCTCGTCGACTTTGACAAGATCCTGTTCATCACCCGGCACCGGCCCGGCTTCAACCACATGTGCGACCAGTACTACGGGATCAACGCCAAGCCGGGCGGGGGAGTGTACGTGCTCAGCGATCCGTTCGGCCCGGAGCCGCAGGTTCGCGACGTGTTGGCCGACTCGGTGGTCGAGCGAGGGCGGCTTGAGGGGCAAAAGCTCGAAGGCGGCTCGTTCCTCTCGCCCGACCTGTCGTTCGACGCCCGGCGGATCGCCTTCGCCTACGTCGAATGCCAGGGCGATACGGCCCACCGGCACCACACCGATCCCACCCGAGGGCACTGGCACCAGGGGCGGTCGTATCACGTGTTCAAGGTGAACGTCGACGGCACCGGCCTGGAGCAATTGACCGACGGCACCTGGAACGACTTCGCCCCTTGCTGGCTCCCGACCGGGCGGATCGCCTTCATCTCGGAGCGCCGCGGCGGGTATCTGCGCTGTGGCCGGGTATGCCCCACGTACACGCTCTACGACATGGCCCCCGACGGCACGAGGCTCCGCTGCCTCAGCTACCACGAGACGAACGAGTGGCACCCCAGCGTGACCCACGACGGCCGCATCATCTTCACCCGCTGGGACTACGTCGACCGGCACGGCTGCACCGCCCACATGCCCTGGATCACCACCGTCGACGGGCGCGACTCCCGGGCCGTCCACGGCAACTTCGCCCCGCGCAAGCTGCGGCCCGACATGGAGCTGGACCTCCGCGCCATCCCCGGCTCGCACAAGTTCATCGCCACGGCGGCGCCGCACCACGGGCAGGCGTTCGGCTCGCTGGTGCTGGTGGATCCGCACGTCGAGGACGACGACGCCATGGCGCCCGTCAAGCGGATCACCCCCGAAATCGGCTTCCCCGAGACCCAGGGCGGGGCCCAGGTGTACGGCACGGCCTGGCCCTTGAGCGAGAAGTACTACCTCGCCGTGTACGACGTGCGGATGAAGCCGGGCGTCGGCTTCCAGGGCGGCGGGTACCAGCGGGGTGATTACGGCATCTACCTCGTCGACGCGTTCGGCAACAAGGAGCTGATCTACCGCGATCCCGAGGTCGCCTGCCAGAGCCCGATCCCCCTTCGCCCGCGCCGCCGGCCACCGGTGATGCCCGAGATGACGCTGGCGCACGCCGAAGAACAGCCCTTCGTGAGCCCCCCCGCCGACGCAAGCGACGAGCCGCCCGAGGCCACCGTCGCCGTCGTCGACGTCTACAACAGCCGCAACGCCTGGCCGGAAGGCACGCGGATCAACCAACTTCGGGTGATCCAGATCCTGCCGATGACGGTTCCCTCGGGCAGGCCGCCGCACGAGACCGGCTTGCGGGAGCCGACGAGTCGCGACTCGGTGGTGCTCGCCCGGTACGTGCTGGGCACGGTCCCGGTCGAAGAGGACGGAAGCGCCCATTTCGCCGTGCCCGCTCACAAGGAGATTCTCTTCCAGGCGTTGGACGACCAGGGGCTGGCCGTGCAGTCGATGCGGTCGGCCACGTACTTGCAGGCAGGCGAGCGCCTGCTCTGCATCGGGTGTCACGAGCCGCAGCACCGCTCGCCGCCCCGGCCCGAGGAGGTTCCGCTGGCTATGAGGCGATCGCCCTCACGGCTGCAGCCCGATGTGGAAGGCTCCAACCCGTTCAGCTACGCCCATCTCGTGCAGCCGGTGCTCGATCGCCACTGCGTCGCGTGCCACGCCGAGCATCCGGACAAGCCGATGAGCCTCGCCCGGGAGCCGATCCAGCGCAACTGGTACGCCTCGTACGCCAACCTCGCGCCCGACTATGGATTCTGGAGCTACGGCAACGGCCACCGCACCACGCCGGGCCAATTCGGCGCCCGGGCCGCCAAGCTGACTGAGCTGCTCGATAAGAACCACTACGACGTCAAGCTCCCCCCCGAAGACCGCCACCGCCTCAACCTCTGGCTCGACCTCTGCTCCATCTTCTACGGCGTCTACGAAAAAGAAGGCGGCGAAGCGCAGCTACGCGGGGAGGTGGTGCGGCCGACGTTGGAGTAGGGCGCGGGAGTACGGGAGTAATGGTGCGGGAGAATACACAGCCCGCGACAGTCTATTCAGAGCAAACGCCAAGTGCGAGACCCAAGTTCCCAGATAATCGCTCACGCCGCCGTGGTCGGATCCGACGTCCCTGTTACGTCAATCCATGAATGGCAACATGCGTTGACCGCTGGCCTCCTTCTTGAGCGCTTCGTCCCAGAACTTCAACCCCAACTTGTGTTTCGACGCATACACAAGCGTGTAAATCGGCCCATTCGGAGACTCGATGGCTTTGTGCCGAATATGCACGTAGCCCAGGTGATCGCGAAGCTGCTGTTCGTAAATCCGTCGGAATAGGTTGCGCTTGTTCGCACCGGTCGGATTCGGCAGTTCGTCCAGACGCTCTCTCCATCGCGAGTCGGGCCCGAGCACTTGGTCGAGTTTGGAGTTCCGGTCGCGTCGGTAATGCTGTTCGAGATTCCGCGGAATGTCGTATGCGTCGGCAAACAGCGTCACGAAGTCAACATTCCGATGTTCGGAGAGAGCAGCAATCGTTTCGAATTTGGCGTCAAGCCCATTCGGATCGATGAAGGCCAGCGTGAGAGACCCAGCGGGGATCAAATCTACGACCTGTCCGATTCGTTCATTGCAGTCCCCCGTCAGCACGTGGCAGCGGCTCGCAACTGGCGTCGCTGCAAGTCGAGCTCTGCAAGCGTCGGCGATCTCTCCCACCGCTTCACACGCAACGATTCTGGTGAAGGCCTTGGCCATGTTTGCGGCAATCAGAATCGATCCTGGAAGCCGCTCCTTTGACTCCTTGGACGTGCAAACGCCGGCTCCAGCGAACAGATCCACGTAAACCACGCCTCCAGGCCAGTGTGGGTTTCCGACCATGGCAGTCGTGGTGATGTCCAGGTATCGATACCAGAAATAGAGCTTGTCCCGCGTCCAAAGCCCCGCTTCTTCCCAAGTTGGGAGGCCATCGTCCTCCCTCACCAGTTCGCATAGTTCAGGCCACCGATCTCTTGCCATCGCGACTACCCCCTAATCCCGGCATTTCCTCCCACACCCGCCCCTCAAGCTCGCGTCCGGCACGGCTCTTGTGAACGCCGCCCCATTGCTTGAAAAAAAACGGCACGCCTGATTGGAGACAACGGTCCCGAATCTCAAACACCCACTTGGGCTCCATGCGCCGGGCCCCGGGCCCTGATTCTCCGCCGACGATCACCCAGTCGATTCCCCGCAACGGCAGTCGCGGAATCGGGCCCAGGAGCGGCTCAAGGGACAGGAAGTGGATACGGGCGGGCGTTTTCAGAAGTGACGCAATCCGCCGCGTGTACTGCGAGCTCTCCACGCTCGTGCCCATCCACACGTTCTCGGGCCAGGGGAGCCGGTGGGCAAGCTCAGCGGCACGCTCGGGGCGCTTGGTGAGGACTTGGAACGTGTGGTGCGAGGCCCTTTCCATCACGGCGAAGCATTCGGCAATGAATTCGGCCGGCACGTCCTTGTGGAACAGGTCGCTCATCGAGTTGACGAAGACCATCCGAGGCCGTCGCCAGCGGAGCGGCACTTCGAGCACGTCGGGCTGGAGCGTGAGTTGGAAGCCGTTGCGGTAGCGCGGTTGGCCCATGGCCTTGAGACGCTTCGCCATCCGCTCGGCGTAGCAATGGGCGCAACCCAGGCTGATCTTCGTGCAGCCCGTCACCGGGTTCCACGTCGCTTCGGTCCATTCGATCGACGACGATTGTGCCATGGTTGTCCCTCGTCACGCCCCTTGACGCCAGCAAAAATACCCTGGGCTGAGATCCGCGGTCAAGGTCGATCTTCCCCGTGCCTCCAGGAGGAGCGCCGGCTCCCGGTGCACCGGCCGAGCCGAGGAAGTGTACATAAGTATACTATTTTCCACAATGCGAGTCAACGGTCGTAAGAGGTTGCCTCACAGGCACTCAG
>CAZDHR010000465.1:0-5174 GCA_964505295.1 uncultured Planctomycetaceae bacterium | reverse complement strand
GGTGGCCCGTCTACTCGAAGTTCTTCGACAACATGGGCCCCATCCCTCACCACATGCATCAACGCCACGAGCACGCGGCGTTGACCAACCAGCAGGGCAAGCCGGAGTGCTACTACTTCCCGCCCCAACTGAACGCCGCCGACAACCACTTTGATTACACGTTCATGGGCCTGGAGCCGGGCACCACGAAGGACGACGTGATCAAGTGCCTTGAGGACTGGGACAAGGGCGATAACGGCATCCTCGACCTCTCCAAGGCCTACCGGCTCAAGGCGGGTACCGGCTGGATGATCCCCGCCGGCGTGCTCCATGCCCCCGGCTCGATGTGTACCTACGAGCCGCAGTGGGGAAGCGATGTCTTCGGCATGTTCCAGTCGCTGGTCGAGGGACGCGAGGTGCCCTGGAGCCTCCTGGTCAAGGACGTGCCGGAGGACAAGCACCGGGACCTTGAGTTCATCGTCGAGCAGCTCGACTGGGAGAAGAACGTCGACCCCCAATTCAAGCAGAGCAACTACGTCGAGCCGATCGTCGACGAGGCGTGCTCCGGCGACGGGTACACCGATCGCTGGATCGACTACGGCGGGTTCGACGGTGAGCAGCTTGTCTCCGCCAAGGAGCTCACCATCGAGCCCGGCGCGAAGTGCACGCTCCAAGACCCGGGGGCAAGCGGCTGGATCACGGTTCAGGGCTGCGGCCGGATGGGCAATCTCCCCTTGCAGACCCCCGTGATGATCCACTTCGGCGAGGAGCCCTGGGACGAGGTGTACATCACCGCCGAGGCGGCCGCCCGAGGCGTCCAAATCGAGAACACCGGTGGCGAGCCGCTGGTGGGCCTGCGCTACTTCGGGCCGAACGTCCACAAGAAGACGCCGCAGATTGGGGATCATCGGAAGTAGAGGCCGGTCGACGAACACAGCTCCCCTCTCCCGCCCGCGGGAGACGGGGGCTTGTGGTTGGCCCGTATATCACCGCTTCGACACCGAGGGAAACTTGAGGACTGCGAATGACCCACAACGATCGCAACAAGTCTCCCAAGCTCGACAGCGCGGCGTGGCCGGCTGTAGCGGGCAAAGGACTGGGTGGCAATACCCTTGTAGCCGTGGGCTGCCGCGGATGCATGAGCATTCTGAGGAGCGATGACCCGAGGACGTAACTGAACTCACGAGCGACAGGAAAATGGACCTTCCGAGAGACGCGATCGCCGATTTCTGCCGCCGGCACCACATCCGCAAGCTGGCGTTGTACGGTTCCGTCTTGCGTGAGGATTTCCGGCCGGACAGCGACGTCGACGTGCTCGTCGACTTCGAGCCAGGGTATGCGGTCGGTTTTGAAATCCTGGACATGGAGGAGGAACTCTCGCGGCTCTTCGGCGGACACAAGGTGGATATCGTGCAAGAGAAGTACCTGAACCGTTGGTTGCGGGGGCGCGTGCTGGCCAGCGCTGAGGTGCAGTATGCAGAAGGATGACATCGTTTACGTCGGCCACATGCTCGACACCGCTCGGCTCATTACGCGCAAGGTGGGGGGGCAAGTCGCGCGCGGACTTCGACGCCGACGAAAACCTCCGCCTGGCGGTGACGCATCTGATCCAGACGATTGGCGAGGCTGCTCGCCGCGTGTCCCCCGCGTTTCAGCAATCGCATGCGCACGTCCCGTGGAACAAGATCATCGGGATGCGACACAAGGTTGTTCACGACTACCTGCACATTGACTTCGATATCGTATGGGACGTTGCCACCGTCAATGTGCCTCCGCTTGTGGTTCAATTGGAGGAAATCGTCCCACCGGAACCAAGCGAATCCTTTTAGGAGCTACAGGGCCCATTCCATGACAAACGAACACCCCAACAATTTCCCCAAGCTCCACAACGCGGCCTGGCCCGGCGTGGTGGGGAAAGGGGACGGCGGCGAGCCGCCCATCGACCTGGACACGATGCTCGACCTGACCGCCGCCGCCGAGGTCGACGGCGTCAAGTTCGACGGCTTCGACCTGTTCCTGTATCTACCCCATATCGACATCGACTCGACCGTCCAGAGCGACGACGCGATCAAGGAGTTGGCCGACAAGGCCCAATCGCGCGGCCTCCAGATCGGCACGGTCGTCGCCCCCATCTGGCCGCCAACGGGAGGCGGGGCCGCGATGGGCGACGAGGCCGAGCGCACGAAGTTCCTCGGCCAGGTCCGCAAGGGCTGCCGCGTGGCCAAGGTGCTCCGCGAGCTGGGCGTGCGCCCGCACGGCGCCGTGCGCATCGACTCGGCCGGCGGCGTCGAGCCCTGGCTCGCCGACCCGGAAGGCAATCAGAAACGGACCGCCGAGACGTTCCGCCAGGCGTGCGACGTGGCCGAGGAGCACGGCGAGAAGCTCGCCGCCGAGGGCGAGATCTGCTGGGGCGGCATGCACAGTTGGAAACGGATGATCCAGCTTATCGAGATGGTCGACCGCCCGCAGACACTCGGTTTCCAGGCCGACATGGCCCACACGCTCCTCTACATCCTGGGCTACAATGCCCCGGAGGACGCGATCCTGCCTGAGGACTTCGACTGGAGCGATTCCGACCGGTTCGACGCGGCCTACAAGACGCTCACCGACGCCCTGCGCCCGTGGACCATCGACCTGCACATTGCCCAGAACGACGCCACGGTGCACGGCTCCGGCTCGCACGACAAGACGGGCCGCCACTGCCTGGCCACCGACCCGAACGGCAAGCTCGACATCCCCCACCACGCCGGCTACTGGTTGCGGGACTCGTATGGCAACGTCAGGAAACGAATCAGGCACCTCTGCTGGGACGGCTGCATGTTCCCCAACGACGTGATGATGAAGCCCGACACGTGGAACGACATTCTCCGGGCAATGATCGCGGTGCGGGATCAGCACGGGTGGAGCGAGTGACGAGCAGTCCAACACGGCGACGAGGCAAATCGAAGAGTCAGAACTCGGCAAACGCACGTTTCCGAGGGCCATTCCCGTGCTCACGAGCCTGGAAATCAGAAACTTCCGCACGTTCTCCCATTTGTTCATCGAGCAACTGGGCCGGGTGAACCTCATCCTCGGCAAGAACAACGTGGGGAAGACGACGTTGCTGGAAGCAGTGCGGTTGTACGCTTCCGTCTGGCCGCCAAGCACTGTGAAGTCCATACTCGATGAACGAAACGAACTCGGCCGTTCCGGCGAGGGAAAGGCAGTCTTCCTCCTGCATTCACTGTTCCACGGTCGCCAACCGGCTCCCGGCAGCACGATAACGGTCGGCGAAAGTGAGGCCAAAGGAGGAAAGCCCGCGGTTCGGATGGCGGCGCGGATGGAGTCGGATCAGGTCACGACGTCCGATTCAGCCACAGCGCGGGCCGCCTCGCCCACCGGTCGGGTTGCTTTGAACATCGAGTCGGCCGGCGTCGGCTACACGCTGTACGCCGATGGAATGGCGACGTCGTCGGTGTCGTCCGGCACTTGGAATCCGCCAGACGTTCCGCCCGATCCGCCGTGCTTGCGAGGTGTGGGTGTGCAGGGGGATCTGGAAAACACGGTCGCCGACTGGTGGGATGTGTTCTCGTTGACTGACAAGGAACGCCGAGTCCTGGACGCCCTCCAGTCCATTGCACCGGTAACGGGAGTGACTTTCGTTGGTGATCCCCGTGAAGGTGCCGGGCGAATGGCCAAAGTCCGCGTCGAAGACATTCACGAACCAGTGGCGCTCGCGACCCTCGGAGACGGCGTGGTGCGCACGTTTCAGCTTGCCGTCGCCCTGGAGTACGCGGGCGATTACGCGAGGCGCGCCGCGGACCGCGAGTTCAGATCCAATGTGTTTCCGGTTCTCCTGATCGACGAGGTGGAAGCCGGCATTCACCACACGTTGCATGCAGACCTCTGGCGTTTCGTCCTTCGCGCCGCTCGGCTTCTCGACGTTCAGGTCTTCGCGACGACGCACTCCTGGGACTGCCTGAAGGGGTTTGCGAAGGCAGTCGCCGAAGACGAGGAAAGTGACGGCCTGGCAATCCGCTTGGAGAAAGTGGAAGGCGAGAAGCAGACCGGCGCCATTATCATCGAGGGGAATGACTTGCCCTTCGTGATTCGCGACTCGATCGAGGTGCGCTAGCGATGGGCAAGCGGATTCTGTTGGTGGAAGGGCAAGACGATCAACACGTGATGTGGAATCTCTTCGAGGTTCGAGCGATTCCCGAGATGTTCACGGTGGAACGGCCAAATCCTCACGAAGACGTTAAAGAAGGCGTTGAAGAAGGCGTTGACAGCGGAACAGACGGCGGAGACACGGCTCTCTTGGAGTCGATCCGCAGGTGGTTGCTCGAAGTCGACTTGGAGTGTCTGGCGATCGTCGTCGACGCCAACGATAAAGGCCCTGCCGCAAGATGGCAGGCTATCCGCTCGCGGCTCTTGAACGCGGGCTACGAGAACATCCCCGAGAAGCACAGCCTGAAAGGGACGGTCTTCCGACTGTCGCTGGCTCCTCGGAGCCCTCGACCCGTCCGCTTCAGCGTCTGGGTCATGCCCGACAACCGGTCGACCGGAATGCTCAAAGACTTCGTCGCCAGGCTGATTCGCGAAGATGACGAGATGCTTCCCCGGGTTGAACGCTTTCTCGACTCGATCCCGTCGGCGCAGCGGAGATTCCGACCGCAGCATCGCCCGAAGGCTCGGATTCACACGTGGCTGGCCGTGGGCGAGCGGCCTGGGAGACCCATGGGCCAGGCGATCAAGGCCGACGCGCAACTGGACGCCAATCATCCGACGGTGGAGCCCTTTCTTGACTGGGGGCAAGTCGCACTTGTAGATTGAATCGCCGGAGTCGCTGTCGGACCGTCCATGAACCTTGGACTTACAAACAATCTCACTTCAACTATTGCGAGGTTTCAACGATGGCCAAAGAACTACGCATCGGCGTGCTCGGCTGCGGTTTCATGGGCCGGACGCATTCGAACGCCTGGCTTCAGGTCAACCACTTCTTCCCTCGGGAGCACCAGCCCGTCTTGAAGGCGTGCTACGCCCGCGAGGAGGACAAGGCGAAGCT
The DNA here is from genome assembly GCA_964505295.1 of uncultured Planctomycetaceae bacterium. Taxonomy (GTDB): domain Bacteria; phylum Planctomycetota; class Planctomycetia; order Pirellulales; family Thermoguttaceae; genus DATKZH01. The sequence continues at coordinate 151 of CAZDHR010000465.1, read as the reverse complement.
GGAGGAGTTTGCCGCCAAGTGGGGCTACGAGTCGATGGAGACCGACTGGCGCAAGATCGTCGAGCGGGACGATATCGACCTGGTCGACGTCTGCGCGCCGAATTTTCTGCACCACGACATGGTCATCGCCGCGGCCGAGGCCGGCAAGATG
>CAZDHR010000464.1:0-5218 GCA_964505295.1 uncultured Planctomycetaceae bacterium | reverse complement strand
ACTCACTTCAAGCCCCGCACCCGCTCTCCGTCTCGCAGAATTCGAGACTTAGCATGATTCCCACCGGCCGTACCCAGTGCTATCTCTCCAAAATGCACCGATCATCGACCCAGCAATCCCTGTTCCGGGAGCGGCTGGGCCGGCAGCGGATTAGGCACGTCTCCTTCTTCGCTCTTCTCGTCAGGCCAGGAACGGCTCGACGGTCCGGCGATAGGGAATCCCCGCTTGCCCGCCGCGGCGCGTCGCTTTCAGCGCGGCGGCTGCCGAGGCCAGGGCCACGCGGCGCGGGAGGTCTTCGCCCTGCGATAGCGCCGCGGCGTAGGCCCCGTGAAACACGTCGCCGCAGCCGAGCGTCCGCGCTACCGCGGTGCAGCGTGAGGCAAACCGTCGCCTTCTGACACTCTGCGACGGGCTTGCCGGCGGGCCCATCGACAACTCGGCATTCAGGAAGGCAAAGTAGACCTCCTTGACGACCTGCAGCACGGCCTCGGCTTCGAAGGGAGAGCAGTTCAGCCCCTGTTGGGTCTCGTGGCGAAACCGAGTGTCGAGGCTCTTGGCCGCGAGTCGGTTTCGTGACTCTTTCGAGCGGTTACGAATCCCCATAACGGGCCTCCTTCCAGACAACAGCATCCCCCACCGAACGTAACCGGTCGGACCTATGTCTGGAAAGTAGCCTTGCGGTAGTGCGTTCCCAGGCGGAGGCTGGAAACGAGGGGCGGCGGTCGCCGGACTTGTCATTCGCGTCGGGTGGCGTAAATTTCAGTGAAAGTGCTCGGTGGCTGGCAAGTCGTTCCCCTACGCACCGGATCGATGACCTTTCGCGTCCTCCTGATTTATCCGCCCGCCTCGCAGAATGCCGACGTCGAGAGTGCGGGTCGCCACGACCCGGATCGCTTGTTCATGCCCTACGGCGTGCTCACGATGGCCGCGGAGCTGCGCGCCCGGGGCTTCGATGCCGATGTGATCAACCTCTCGACCTTGCCCGTCGAGCAGGCCACGGCGGCGATTCGGGGCCGGCCGGCCGAGCTGTTCGGGCTGTCGTGCTACACGTTTCATCGCCACGCGACCGCCGCACTCGGCGCCGAGATCAAGCGTCTGTTTCCCGAGAGCCATCTGACGATCGGCGGCCCCCACGTCTCCGCGCTGGCCCGGGAGTGGCTCGATCACTATCCGGCCTTCGATACGGTGGTGATCGGTGAGGGCGAGGCGACCGTGGTGGAGCTGGCCGAGCGCCTGCGGGATGGGCAACCGGCGGCCGAAACCCCCGGGACCGCCTACCGCGCTGGCGATGCCGGCCGTGCTGCCCGGCTCGCCCCCGTCAGGCCGTTGCTCGCCGATCTCGACGCCGTAGCGAGGCCATGGGTGCAGTTTGACTACGGTTTTATTATCACGTCGCGGGGGTGTCCGGGCAAGTGCACGTTCTGCTGCTCGCCCAAGCTGTGGGGATCGAAGATTCGCTTCCGCTCGGCGGAGAACGTGCTGGAAGAGCTCGAGGAACTCGTGGCCCGCCGCGGCCATCGCTTTCTCAACGTCAAAGACGACACGTTCACGGCAAACAGAAAGCGTGCCCTGGCGATCTGCGAGGGGATCGTTGACCGCGGACTCGTGTTTCGCTGGGTGTGCGATACCCGGGCCGATCTGGTCGATCCGGAGATTCTGGGCGCGATGCGCAGAGCCGGTTGCGTCCGATTGAACCTCGGGGTCGAGTCGGGCAATCCGGAAATACTCCGCAATCTCAACAAGCGGATCGAGCTCGACCAGGTACGCAAGGTGACCGCCGACGCCAGGGATTGGGGGCTCGACGTTCGGTTCTATCTGATCGTGGGCAGTCGCGGCGAAACGCCGGACTCTGTGTACCAGACCCTGGAGTTCGTGGACCAGACGGGCCCCACCAGTTGCCTTTTCCACGGCCTTGCCATCTATCCCGGCACCGAGGAATTCGAGATTGCCCGAAGCCAGGGCCTGCTTTCTGCGGAGGAGTATTTCGATCCGAGCACGCTTCAAAGCGACTTCTTTCCCATGGGCGAGAAGTCGGAGCGGATGACGCACGTGCTCCGGGTGGTGGGAAGCCGGCTGTTCGGCGTCGATCAAGTGCAACGGCCCTATACGACGGCCGAGCGCGAGCAGATTCTCGCCTGCCACCCCGACGTGCTCCTCTCCTACACCGAGCTGGCGATCTGCTACGCCCGCGAGTGGCGGCTGGACGAGGCAGAGCGCGTGCTCGACCGGGCCGCGGATCGGTGGGGCGGCGAGACGCCGGAGATCCTGCACTATCGGGCGTGTCTTCGCTTCGCCGGGCGGGACTTCGCCGGGGCACGCGCGTGTTTCCATCGTGCCCTGGAGGCCACCCCCAACGCCAGCTCCTTGATCCATAGCTGGAATACCCTGCAAGCGGCCGGACCGATGAGCTATCAGAAGCAGGGCCAGATGGCCCAGCAGCTTCTCGCCGATCTTCGCTCCACGGAGTTTCTCTACCTGTCCGACGGAACCCGCCAGCTCACCATCCCCCCCGGCAGCACGGGTGAATAGGTCAGAAAGGCCCTTGATCCGCCGATGGGATGTCGTAAGCTAGCGCTGGGCCTTGCCCGGCTCCATGGGACAGGCTCTTGGGGACCGCACTCATGCGGTCGAGACGATAGAAGAACCCGGTGAATCGCGTCACTGCCAGCCGGATTTCCGGGGCGATCCGCCCAGAACACGGGAGTCGACGATGAACGGACCACAACGCCTTCGACGGCCAATCGGCTGCTCGGCCGCCCTGCTGCTCTTCGGCCTCCTCCCCTTCCAGGCCGTCGGACAAACGGCCACCGACGCCTTCCATCAGGCCAGGAATCTGATGCAAGCGGGCAAGGTCGACGAGGCCATCGCCCAGTTCACCGAAGCGATCCGACTCGACCCGGAGTCTCCCCAAGCCCACCTCAACCGAGGGAGTGCGTACTGGGAGAAGGGCGATCTCGACCTGGCCATCGCCGACTACAGCCGGGCGATCCAGCTCGATCCGAAATTGGCCGCCGCGCACTACAGCCGCGGACTGGCCCACCTGAACCAGCGGCAGCTCGAAAAGGCCGTCGCCGACCTCAGCGAGGCGATCCGGCTGAATCCCTCGTATACCGAAGCCTACTTGAGCCGAGGAAGCGCTTACTCCGAGGCGGGCGAGTTCGACAAGGCGATCGCCGATTGCAACCAGGCCATCCGTGTCGACCCGCGGCGCGCGGGCGCCTACTTCCACCGGGGCGTCGCCCACATGGAGAAGCGCCAGTGGGACGAGGCCATCGCCGATTTCACCCAGGTTTTCAAGATCGATCCGGGGGACGCCGAGAGCTACGTCTACCGCGGAAGCTGCCACTGGGAGAAGAACGAGCTCGACGAGGCGATTGCCGATTGCACCAAGGCCATCCAGCTCAATCCGGCCCTCGGCGCGGCCTTCTACTTCCGTGGCGTCAGCTACATCGATAAGACGGACTGGGACAAGGCGCTGGCCGACCTGGATCGCGCCGTCGAGGTGGCTCCGGAGGATCCCGACACCCGCTTCGCCCGCGGCACCGTGCACCAGCAAATGGGCAATCGAGAGAAGGCCGTTGCCGACTACAGCGAAACAATCCGGCTCAATCCCGAGTTCCCCGAAGCCTACCTGAACCGGGCCCGGGCCCACTGGGAAGGCGGGCAGGTCGACCAGACCATCGCCGACGCCGGCCGGGCAATCCAGCTCGGGCTCGAGCACGCCGAAGCCTACTGCTATCGAGGCGGCGCCCGCTCGCACCAAGGCGACCTCGACAAGGCGATCGACGACCTCAACAAGGCGATCCAGATCGATCCCAAGCTCGCCCGTGCCTACTACTACCGGGGCAGAACCTACTACAAGAAAGGCAACCTCGATCAGACGGTGACCGATCTCAGCCGTGCCCTCGAGCTTGACCCACGCTATGCCGACGCCTACTTCGCCCGGGCAACCGCCTACTGGATCCGGAAGGACGTGCGCCGAACGATCGCCGACTGCACGACGGCCATCCGATTCGGGCTGAAGAACGACCAGGTCTACAGCTACCGGGGCGCCGCCTACTATACGGCGGGCGACTACGATCGGGCGATCGCCGATCTCACCGAAGCGATCCGGCTCGAGCCGAAACGCGTCGACGCCTATTACTACCGAGGCGTCGCCTACTACAAAAAGAACGACGTCGACCGGGCCATCGCCGATCTCACCTCCGCGATCCAACTCGCCCCCACCAACCCCAAAGCCTACACGAACCGCGGCTACATGTACGGCAAGAAAGGCCAACTCGACCGAGCGATCGCCGACTTCTCCCAAGCCATCCAGCTCGACCCCAAGAACGGCCAGATCTACCACCTCCGCGGCCTCGTCTATCGAGCCCAAGACGACACCGAGAAGGCCAACGCCGACTCCGCCAAGGCGCGGGAGCTGGGGTATAGTCCTCAGTGATCCGCCGTGGGGGCATCGTGGACGCCGTCTCCGCCGATCGCGGCGCGCTTCGCTTGAAGCTGCGGTGACGCGACCTCCGCACGGATCACGTTGAAAAGGCTGATGGGAACAACTCTACACTCTCCTCGAAGCCCAGGGGTTGCAACCCCTGGGCTTGAGACGCCTCACGCGCTCGGCCTGCATCAATGTTTTTGCCCCCCAGCCTACTCGGCCAACTCCGCCCGCAGCGTAGCAATGCCGTACCCGGGCAGGTCGACCGGACCGGAAAGCTCGGGGCCCGGCTCCTCGAATGGGCTGCTGATTGAGACTCGCTTCGGGGCCGGGGGGTTCCACGAAATCGTCGCCTTCGCCTCCGTGTCGGACGTGTTGAAGAGGCGCACCATCCACGCCTGGCGGTCCTCGCTCGGCTTCAGGGAGCTGACGATCACGCTTTCCGGCTCCACGCGGAAAAGTGATCGGGCCGGCGGCGCGCTCTTGTCGACCGGCACCACGACCAGCGGCTGGCTCCGCTCGATGCCGAACCGGGCCGCCGCCGCCGGGTCGTACTTCCCGTGGGGCATGATCGAATAGCGAAACCTCACCGGGCCCTCCTGCGACGCCTTGTAGTTCGTCTCCCAGTAGTTGTTCATCACGTAGGAGTAGAACGTCTGCGTCGGTTCCAGGTGCCGGATCCAGTTGTCCGGCTCGAACACGCTGGGCAACACATCGACGGTGATCGCCCCCACCTCGACCAGCGGCGCGTCGACCGTCGCCCAGGTCACGCCGTAATCGTCGTTC
>CAZDHR010000463.1:0-5219 GCA_964505295.1 uncultured Planctomycetaceae bacterium | reverse complement strand
GTTCGGGATCAATCACGGGCTGGAAGACCGGATCAACGGCTTCCACCGGCAGTCGTACGGCACGGTCATTCCGCAGGCGTACGTCGAGGTGGCCATCAACAAGCTGTCGATCAAGTTGGGTCACTTCGCCGGGATCCTCGACTACGAAGCCGTCCCCGGGCCGGCCAACCCGTTCTACTCGCACTCCTACTGCTACGGCTACACGGTGCCGCAGTTGGTGACCGGCGTGATGACCGACTATAAGCTCTCAGATCGCTTCTCGGTCCAGGCGGGGTTCCACCGCGGGTGGATGATGTTTGAAGACAACAACGACGACCTGGACGTCATGGCCGGCTTCAAGTGGGCCAGTTGCGACAAGCGGACCTCGATCGCCTACGCCATCTCCAACGGGGCCCAGGATCCCGCCGGCGAGCACAACCGGTTCGTGTATAGCCTGGTCGTGAAGCGCCAGGTCACCGAGCGATTCGAGTACATCGCGGTTCACAACCTGGGCCTGGAAGACGACACGGGCCCCCGGGGAACCGACGCCGAGTGGTACGGCCTGAACAACTACTTCCTCTACAAGGTCAATCCGTGCTGGTCGGCCAACCTGCGGTTCGAGTGGCTCCGCGACGACGACGGCGCGCGGATCGCCGGGCCGGGGAACATCCCGGGCGTACGAGCCTGGGACGGAGCCGGATACGCCGGGAATTTCTACGCGTTGACCATGGGCTTCACCTGGCGCCCGAATCCCAACCTCACGTTCCGGCCGGAAGTCCGCTGGGACTGGTACGACGGTGATCCCAGCTACATCCCGGGGAAAGATGCCCTGCCGTTCAACGACGGCGAGGACGACGACCAGTTTCTGATCGCGGTCGACGCGATTATCACGTACTGACGCGAACCGCGCCAACAGCACGACAACCCCGGGGTGCCCCTCGCCCCGGGGTTGTTTTCTTGGTCGCCGCCGTTCGACGTACGCCGCTGCGTCCCGCGAGATTCCACGAATCATCTAGCGCCGGCTATCCAAGCTCGACCACCTCGGCCTCCGGCACGTGGCGGGTAACCGTCTCCCGGGCGAGGTTGCACCAGGTGCGACAGCGGTCGAGGATCACGCTGTCGGCCGTGGCCACGATCTCGGGCGTCTCGGCCAGCAGGGCGTCCGGATCCGGCACCAGCTCGACGCTCCAGGGCCACCCTCTAGCGGCTGCGATCTGGTCCATGATCTTTTTCAGCCGGCCGCTGTTGGAGACCGGACGGTCCAAGTACCAGAGGACCTCGGAGGGCGCAAGCGCGTCGAGCACCCGGCCCAGCAGCTCCAGCGCGGGCCGCGTCTCGGCCACCTTGCGATAGCTGCCGTGCATGCTGGCCATGTCGCGATACGTGCCGTCGCGGCAGGCGAGGATGACGCCGCCGGCCAGGGCCGCCTCCACGGTGGTGAGCACGTTGTAGCCGTCCAGCCACAACGGACGGCCTGCCAGCCGCTCGGGATCGAGCCGACGGGCTTCGCGGCGCGCCAGATCCGCGTCGGAGCAGGCCGAACGCTCCACCGCCGATCGCTGCCGGACCATAAGCCGATAACGATCGCCCACCAGCTTCAGCGCAGAAGGGTTCACGTAGCCCCGGCTCAACAGCCACGAGAGGTCCGAGCTCGCTTGGCGGAGCTTGGGCCGGGCTTCAGGGCCGAAGAGCCGCTCGTCTTCCGGGTGCGGACCGCGGTGCGTGCGCGTGTCGGGCAAGGCTCACCTCTGGTAGGTGCCCATCAGTTGGCCTTCGTCGAGGACGTCTCCCGACATCTTCTCCAGCAGCGCGACCTTGTCCATCCCCGGCTCGGCCGCCAGCTCGGCCCCGAGCGCGTAAAGCCGGAAGAAGTAGCGATGGACGCCGTGGCCCGGCGGCGGCATCGGCCCGCGGTAGCCGATCGTCTGCCCGCTCGGCCACGAGTTCGCGCCCTGAAGCGCCCCGGCCGGCTCCTCCAGACGCGGCGTCTTGGCGATGCCTTCCGGGAGCCCCCGGCAGTCGGCCGGGATCTTGTAGATCACCCAGTGCACCCAGGGCTGCGGCGTGGGGGCGTCCGGGTCGTCGCAAATCAGGGCCAGCGCCTTGGTCCCCTGGGGCACTCCCGACCAGGCCAGGGGCGGGGAAACGTCGTCGCCCTCGCCCGTGTGCTTCGCCGGGATCCTCTCCCCCTCGCCAAACGCCGTGCTCGTAAGCTGAATCGCCATGGGCCAATCTCCCCTTTCAAGTGCCGGAGTCCGTCATCTCGACTCAATGTTCGCCGTGCCCGCGTTCGTGCGGCTTCGTTCGTATAGTGACCACATTCATACGGTCGGCCCCCTTCTGCCAACGCGCTTCCAGACCCGACGAATCGGGTCACCACGAGCCAGGCTCATCACCTTTCGTACGTGCCGAACAAGCTGCCCTCGCCGATCACGTGGCCCGACATCTCGTTTTGAAGCGTCGTTACGTCCATCTCCGGCTCGATCGTCAGCTCCGCGTCCAGGGCGTAGAGCTTGAAGAAGTAACGGTGCGTGCCGCTCCCGGGCGGTGGGGCGGGGCCTCGATACCCGGTCGTGGGCCACGAGTTCCTGCCCTGAAGCGCCCCGGGCGGATCGTCGAGCCGGGCCGTCTTGGGGATCCCCTCGGGCAACTCCTTGGCGTCGGGCGGGATCTGGTAGAGAACCCAATGGACCCAGGGAGCCGCGGCCGGCCGCTTCGGGCTGGGGGCGTCGGGATCGTCGCAAATCAAGGCCAGCTCCTTGGTCCCCTCCGGCACGCCCGACCAGGCCAGAGGCGGTGACACGTCCTCGCCGTCCTCCGTGTACTTCGCCGGGATCGGCCCGCCGGGCTCAAATGCCGTGCTCGTAAGCTCGATCTTCGCCGATTCGCCGATTCCCGGTGCCGTCGCCCGGTCGTCGAACGACGCGCCGCTCTGGCTTGGCGCCTCGGTTTCAGTCCTGCAACCGACGAGACCGACCAATACGACTCCCGCAAGCACCACCGCCGTGCGGGCCAAACTCGGGTCCAATCCCATCTTGCTGCCCTCCGATGCGAAGACTCTGATCGACTGCTTCTGACCGAGCGGCCAAGTCCACTCAGCCCTTCACCACCCCCATCGGCCGCATCCGCGCCACCTTGCTCGCCAGACCGGCGCGGTGGACCACGTCGACCACGACGCTAGCGTCTTTATACGCCGCCGGCTGTTCCTCCGCGAGCCCCGTGCGGCTACGCGATCGGGCAACGACGCCCCGGGCGGCCAGCTCGCGGTCGATCCGGCGACCCTTGGCCCGGCGGATGGCCTCCTTGCGGCTCATCACCCGGCCCGCCCCGTGGCACGTGGTGCCGAACGACCGCTCCATGCTACCCGGCTGACCCGTGAGGACCCAGCTTGTGCGCCCCATGTCGCCGGGGATGATCACCGGCTGGCCGATCCGGCGGTAGCGATCGGGGACTTCCGGGTGTCCGGCGGGGAACGCCCGGGTGGCCCCTTTGCGGTGTACGCAGAGGGTTTTCTGCTCGCCGCCGACCGTGTGCTCCTCCAGCTTGGCGATGTTGTGGGCGACGTCGTACACGAGGTTCATCTTGAGCGACTGCCAGCTTTGGCCGAAGAACTCGGCGAAGATCTCGCGGGTTTGCCACATCAAGAGCTGCCGGTTGGCCCAGGCGTAGTTGGCCGCCGCGCGCATCGCTCGAAGATACCGCTGACCCTCGGGGCTTTCGATCGGGGCGCAGGCGAGCTGCCGGTCGGGCAGGCTGATGCCGTACTTGGCCGGCACCGGGCGGAAGTCGCGCAGCGCGTCGTCGCACACCTGGTAGCCCAGCCCACGCGAGCCGGAATGGATCATCACGCAGACGGCGTCCTGCTCCAGCCCCATGACCCGGGCGGCCTCGTCGTCGAAGATTTCGTCGACCACCTGGACTTCGAGGAAATGGTTGCCCGAGCCGAGCGTGCCGCACTGGTCGTCGCCCCGCTCCATCGCCCTGGGGCTGACGGCGTCGGGGTCGGCCCCGGGCATGCACCCGCCGGCCTCGGTGTGGTCCAGGTCGCCCGCCGTGGCCAGGCCCTGCGTTTCCAGATACCGCGAGCCGGTGGCGAGGAGTTGCCGCATCTGCTTGCGGTCGAAGAGGTACTTTCCACCCCTCCCTACCCCCGCGGGAATCTCCCTAAACAGGGCCTGCACGAGCTCCTGGATTCGCGGCTGGACGTCATCCTGAGCGAGGTCGGTACGCACAAGTCGCACGCCGCAGTTGATGTCGTAGCCGACCCCGCCGGGCGAGATCACGCCCCCTTCGTCCGGGTCGGTGGCGCAGACCCCGCCGATGCAGAAGCCGTAGCCCCAGTGGATGTCGGGCATGGCCAGGCTGGCCTCCTGGATGCCCGGCAGAAAGGCCACGTTGGCCACCTGCTCCGGGGCCTGATCGGCGCGGATCTGCCCCATCAGGCGGTCGTCGGCGAAAATCCGCCCCTCGACTGCCATGCCCGACTTGTAGCTCTTGGGAATCCGCCAGCAGCACTCGTCGATCCGCTCCAGCGGGCCTTCGTAACCCGGTTTGGTCATGGTTTGGTTCCTTTTGACGAAGGGTTGAGGGATCAATGCCGCGAACCGAACCCTCGGCCCTGAGTCCTGAACCCTGAACCCTCAACCCAAGCATCAACCGGCAACCCTCAACCGGCGACCCTCAACCCTCATCCCTCAACCCTGAACCCTATATATCCACGATCACTTCGGCCAGCCAGCCGTCGCCGTCCTGCTCGACCTTCAGGCCGTGGTACGTGATCGCCTTCACTTCCATGTCGAGATCGTGCCGGTCGGGATCGAACGGCTCGCCCCGGGCGGTGGCCTCCAGCCCGTTCTTATTGACGCGGACGCGGAAATCGGACAGCAGCACGCGGCGGGCGTCGAACGTGTAGAGCAACTCGGCGAGCCAGTCGAACAGCAGGTCGTCGCGGCGGCTCCCCTCGATCCGTAGCGGCAACTCCTGGACAGGCCGCACCCCGTCGAAGTTCGCCACGATCACCGAGAACAGGGCCCGGCCCGCCTCGGCAAATAGCTCGTCGAGGCTCTCCGCCCGCATGCGCAGGCCGACGTCGGCGGTATGATCGAAGAGCTCGTACATTGGTCCGATCGCTGACAATGTCCCTTGGGCCAGCAGGCTAGAATCGGGAGAGGTCGCGGAGGACGTATGGGCTGCTAAAAACTGTCCGAGCGGTTGATCCTGTTTTTGTTCGCGTTGCGACG
>CAZDHR010000462.1:0-5234 GCA_964505295.1 uncultured Planctomycetaceae bacterium | reverse complement strand
GCTGCGCGACATCTCCAACCTGGAGACGCCGCCCGAGAACCGTCTCGCCGTGGAAACCCGGGTGACGCGGTTTAACGCCGAGGTCATCCGACACGCGGTCCTCCGCGAGCTGAACCGCAACGGGCAGGTCTTCTTCGTCCACAATCGGGTGGCCGACATCGCGGTCCTGGCCAACAAGCTCCGGCAGATCGTCCCCGAGGCGTCGCTTCAAATCGGTCACGCCCAGATGCCCGAGCATCGGCTCGAGCAGGTGATGATCGATTTCGTCAACCGCCGTTTCGACGTGCTTTTGAGCACCACGATCGTTGAAAGCGGGCTGGACATCCCCAACGTCAACACGATGTTCATCGACGAGGCGGACCGCTATGGGCTGGCTGATTTACACCAGCTTCGAGGTCGCGTGGGCCGCTACAAGCACCGGGCGTACTGCTACCTGTTGATCGATCCCAACAAACACATCACCCCCAGCGCCGCCCGGCGGCTCAGGGCGGTCGAGGAGTTCAGCGACCTGGGCGCCGGCTTCGCCCTGGCCATGCGCGACCTGGAGATCCGCGGGGCCGGCAACATCCTGGGGACCCAGCAGAGCGGCCATATCGCCCTGATCGGCTACGAGCTTTACTGCCAACTCTTGGAGCAGGCCGTGCGGCGGCTCAAGCGCCTGGCGCCAAGGACGTCGATCGACGTGGACATCGATCTGCCCGGCGAGGCGTACGTGCCGCGGGCGTACGTACCGGACATGCGACTGAAAATCGACCTGTACCGCCGGCTCGCCCGAGTCGCGAGCCCCGCGGAGCTGGACGACTTCCGGTCGGAGCTGGATGACCGTTTCGGCCCACCGCCCCCGGCCATGGAGCTGCTGTTGGCGATGGCCGAGCTGCGGATCGCCGCGCACCGGTGGGGGATCGACTCGATCCGCCTGGAGAATCGCTACGTGGTCTTCGGGTACACGGCGGCCCGATTGATCCGCCAGTTGAGCAAGTCGTCGGGGGATCGGCTTCGGGTGGTGGACGAACGGGCGGCGTATCTTCCTTTGAAGGAAGGAGTTGCGCAGCCGCAGCAGATCTTCGGGCGGGTGAAATCGCTGTTGCAGTCGGGATGAGCTTGTCACTATAATCCCGCCCCCTATCGGGGTTCGCTCTTCCGCCTATCCCGCACTGCCCATCGGCGGGTCACCCTGCTTCCCGGAGTCGGTCTCGTGCAGCGGCAACTTTACCCAGCCCTGTTGTTGGTCACGATTGCCCTGGCCGCGGCCCTCTACTTGCGGCCCACGGTGGGGGAGGAACTGATGGCCCTGGCGGGGGCCCGAGGCGGACGAACCACCGCGTCCTACGGGCAGGTCGGTTCCGGTGGGGCCCTTGGGTTCGCGTCGCAGGCGAAGGTCTTCTCCCAAGGGCTTCCCGCCGCGTCGTCGCAACGCGCTCCGAGTGCGCAGTCCGCGTCGTGGCCTGGGGCGGGCGAGGCGCTTACCGGCAACATGCGGGCCGACTCGACTTCGCTCTCGCCGTCGTACCCCGAAGCAAGCGGAAAGGGGGAGTGGCCTCCGCCGAGATATGAGTATTCGCGTCACCCACAGGCGGCCCCCCGGACGGAGACGCTGCCAGCGGAATACGGGGCCGGACGATGGTCGAATCCCTTGCCGGCCACCGAGGAGAGTCGTTCGCCGATGGGCCCGTCCTACCCGATTGCCGGAAGCGCCGGAAACGGTCGTCAGCCCGGCCCGACGCCCAGCCCGGACCCCACGTCCGGCGGTGCTGCCCAACGCTGGGGCGACTTCGATCCCCTCGGCCGCTACCCTACGGCTGGCTCTCCTTCGGTCTCCACCCATTCGGAGCAGCCGATCCGCCCAACCGACCCGGGCACGTCTTACGGCGAGCAGTCGCCGTCGTATGCCGGTCAACCCGGCTACCCGCCCCACGTTGGTTCGCCCGACTACCGCCAAAACGCGGCTCAGCCCGATTTCGGACCGAGCGCCGCCGAGCGGGATTACCGACCCGATGCCGCTCGGCCCAACTTCGGACCGAGCGTCACCGGGCAAGGCTACCGCCCCAACGTCGCCGAGCCAAACCACGGGCCCAACGCGGTTGGGCTCAACGCGGGGCGAAACGTCGCTGGGCCGGGCTACGGGCCGCCACCGGGCCGGCCCAACAATGGGCCCGCCGTCACTCCGTCGATGCCGCGCCCGGCGCAACTTGGTTTGACCGCGCCGGCGATTCCGGAATTCAAGCCATGTGAGGGGGCCCGGGTCCTTGCCTGGGTTGGCGACGACGTGATCCTGGCCAGCGAAGTGATGCCGGCCCGAGAGGAAATCATGAGCCGGATCCCCAAGAGCCAACTCGACGCGCTTTCGGAGGACCGCTTGGAGCTCGAGACGAAGGCATTGACCGCGAAGATTCTGGAAGAGCGGGTCCAGACCAAGCTCCTCTGCCAGGACGCCAAGCGGTCGATCCCCGAGGAGGGACTCCCCGAAATCAAGCGTAAGATCGCCAAGTACTTCGAGGAAGAAGAGCTCCCCAAGCGAATCGAGAAAGCCGGCGTGAATTCGCGGCGCGAGTTGGACGAGAAGCTCCGTGCCATCGGCAGCTCCGTCGAGCGCGCGAAGCGGGCATTCATCGAGCAGTCCTTGGCCGCCGAGTGGCTCCGGCAGCAGAAGGGCCCCGAACCCGAAATCTCTCACGAGCAGATGCTCGATTACTATTGGGAGCACGTGGCCGACTTCGAGACCCCGGCCCGAGCCCGTTGGGAGAAGCTGTCGGTCCGCAAGCCGCGCTACGGCGACCCGCGAGAAGCCCGCGCCAGACTGGCTCAGATGGGCAATCAGGTCATCCGGGGGATGTCGATGGCCGACGTCCTCAAAAGGCAACCCCAAGCCGATCTGGAGTGCGAAGGCGGCGTCCAGGGCTGGATCACGGAAGGCAATCTCGACGTTTCCAAAAGTCTGGAGGAAGCCATCTTCGGCCTGCCCGTGGGGAAACCCAGCCGGATCTTCGAAGATGGAGACTGCCTCCACATCGTCCGCGTGTTGGAACGCGAGCAGTTCAAGCGAACGCCGTTCGAGGACGCGGAAGTCCAGAAGCAGATCCGCGAGAAGCTCCAGGGCCTTCGCCGCCAGGAGCAGGTGAAGGATTACCTGGCCAAGCTCAGAAGAGAGATCCCCGTACGGACGGTCTTCGACGACGACCCCGATCTGGCCAAGCTCTGCCGCGCGACCGCCCCCTCGCGGAAGTAAGAGCCCCTAATAGAACCTACTCACCGTAACAGCAGTCGGAAGCAGATGAGGCATTCGGCCAAGGTGACGAATGCTTCGTGGATACGGTGATCGCGATCAAACCGGGTACGTCGTCGGCGGAACGGATGGGGCCAACTGATCGTCCGCTCAAAGACCCAACGGAACACGCCCGGGCCGCTGCCGTGCTCTTCGTTGCGGCGAACCAGATGCGGGTCGATGAAGTGGACCCCGAAAACTGGACAGCGGAACAAGGTGCAAAATGCACCGGCCGTGCGGCTTCAGGAGTTCCTGTGCTCCGACACGGTGCCGCATTTCGGCATAAAGACGTTCTGGAGATGATACGGATGAAGAAAAACCCGTACCCATACTGGGTAGCGATAGCCGCAGGGCTCACTGTCTTGTGGGCCATGGAGCTGTTTCTGGTGCAGGAATTCACCCTTTTTCCGAACTATCCCTATGTCGGCTACAAGTGGATGGTGAGCAGGTGTTTGCGGTTGGCCCTGGACCTGCTGTTCTGCGCCTTTTGCATCACGCTGTGCTATCGCATGGTGCTGTACGGGATTTTTGCGCTCAATGTGCTGGGATCAACAGCGATTATCGCTTATTCTGAGTATTTTAACCACTCCCTGTCACTCAATACGATGCTGTATCAAGGTGCAGAGGGTGCGCAGGTAGGCGCGTATGCAATCCAACTGGTGAACTGGCGGGCGTTTGCAGGGCTGCTGCTAGGGCTCACAGTGAAGATAGCCGTTTACGAAAAAACAGGCGGCGTCAAACTTCGAACGCGAAGAAGACTGGTGAGCGCCATGCTGATTCTGCTTGTCTACCTTGGCATTGTGGGAGGTACTAACCTTTATGTCGACCCACTGCGAAAGTTGAAGGGTTTCGGCACGGTGGGTCGCCTGGGGCTGACCTATGGCTATCTATGGACCTGGGCAGGCGAGGTCTGGTACCTTAAGAACGACAGCCTTTTGAAACGGGCGGTTGAGGCTGCCCGTCAGGAAACGGACGACCGCTTAACGTCGGTTGAGTATCCGCTTAGCATGCAGGGGGATGTGGTCATTTTACAGTTGGAAAGCCTGGAGTTTGCCGTGCTTGATCACCGGGTGAACGACCAGCCGGTAACCCCTTTTCTGAACCAGCTCAAAGAAAAGTCCTTTTTCTATAAAATCGAGGCAGTGCATGAGCATGGAAGCGCAGACGCTGACTTCACAATGCTGACCGGTGTAAAGCCCTCGCCGGATATTGTAACCTATAAAATAAAGGACTATCCCTACGGCGAAACCCTGGCACGTCGTGCCCGAGAGAAGGGTTATGTTACCTCCGTGTTTCACGGAGCCAGCGGCACGTTCTTTGAACGGCGTTCCGGCTTTGAGAGGATGGGGCTGTATCCTTTTTACTTCGAGGAGGAGATGGTCCGCGATTTCGGCCTTCGTGCGGATAAGTGGGGTATTAAGGACCACGATGTTTTCGACTTGTCGCTGCGGCTTCTCAAAAAAAACGCCCGGCAGAAATCGATTCATTTCATCATAACGCTCACCAGCCACGGCCCCTGGGACTACCTCGACCGCCAGGAGATGGAGATCTTCAAACACCCTGAAACAATTGAAGAGAACTATCTGAACAGCATGCGATACCTTGACCGGGAGGTGGGCAATTATATAACAAGGCTGAGGGAACACACCACGGTGGTGCTGTATGGGGACCATGAGTCCCGTGTAGGGTACACGCAAAGGAACAAGGGGCGGGACGGGAAAGAATGGGTGCCCCTTATGATCTACCGAGTCGGTGAAGATATATCCCCAATCCAAAGAACAAGAACCCGGAAAATTGCAACCTCCGGCGAGCTGGACTTCTTGGAGGCAACTCGCTATGTATGGTCGTGTATACTTCGCTGACCCCTCTGTACCAATGTGAGCGCCCGAGATAAGCACCGAATGGCTCTGTCAAACACTTCTTATCGCCCGAAGGGGAAGCGTGCGCGCAGACTTGCCCTTGGGACGCAGTG
>CAZDHR010000461.1:0-5235 GCA_964505295.1 uncultured Planctomycetaceae bacterium | reverse complement strand
CGGCCTGAACCGAGCCCGACTCACCTGCGGCGAAGCCGCGGATTGCACGGCATTGACCATGCCCCGACGCCTTTGATTCGAGTCATCAAAAGAGATGGCGAAGTCTACCATGCCCGCAACAAGTAGTTCAATACCCCAAAGGTGTTGTCGCCAGATCGCTCACAAGGCGCGGCGGGTACGCTCCCCGCCGCCGCGCGGAGTCTTGCTCGGTAACCTGTACGCGCACGTTGTGGGGCACGTTTCGAGCGCGCCCCACGTCAGGACTCCGACCGGCCTCGGATCACCTGGCGGACTTCCGAGGCGATGAAGAAGGAACCGGTCACGCAGATCAGGTCGTCGGCCTCGGCGGCTGCCCGGACCTGCTCCCAGGCTTGGGCGGGGGTCTGGCAGACGTGAGGTTGCTGGCCGGTCAATTCGGCGACCAGGGCGCCTAGCTCTTCCGGCGGCACGGAGCGGGGGTTGTTCAGGTAGCGGGTCAGGAACACCTGGTCAAACTTCCCCACGAGTCGAGAGAGCATGCCGCGGACGTCTTTCTCGTGGGTCGTGGCGAACAGGAGCAACCGGCGTCGGGGCGAGAAGCTCTCGTCGAGCACCCGAGCCAGCGCGTCGATCGAGGCCACGTTGTGGGCCGAGTCGATGACGACCGCTGGCCGCCGGGCGACCAGCTCCACGCGGCCCGGCCAGTCGAGGTCCCGCAATCCGGCGCGGATCGCCTCTTCCGGAATCGTCAGTCCGTTGCGGCGGACCTCGGCCAGCGCGGCCAGGGCCACGGCGGCGTTGGCTGCCTGGTGACGGCCCAGAAGCGACAGCGAGACCTCCCGGCAACTCTGCTCTCCGCCCTGGCAATTCCGACGGAAGTCGATGCTTCCCATCGCCGGGGCCAGGTCCAGCCGCCGGGGGGGGCGGTAGTCAAAGTCGAAATCCACGCCCAACTCCACGAGCCGGCACCCCTGACGACGACACGCCTCGCGGATCACCTCGCGAGGGCCGGGGTCGGTCACGCCGCTGACCACCGGAACGCCGGGCTTGATGATGCCCGCCTTCTCGCCGGCGATCGATTCCAGGGTGCCTCCCAACTGCCGGGTGTGGTCGAGGCTGATGCTGGTGATCGCGGAGACCATCGGCCGGCAGACGTTGGTCGAGTCGAGCCGGCCGCCGAGGCCCACTTCGAGCACGGCCAGATCGACCTTGCGTCGGGCGAAGTGGAGCATGGCCATGGCCGTGATGACTTCGAAGTAGGTGGGCCCATCCTCCGGGGGGGAGCACGCGCCGGCTGCCTTGTCCATCGCCTCCACGGCGGGGACCAACCGCTCCACCAGCGCGACGAGATCGGACTGCGTACACGGTTGACCGTCGACGGCCAACCGCTCCTCGACCCGATCGAAATGGGGCGACGTGAAGACGCCCGTGCGGTATCCGGACGCCCTGAGCACGGCGCCGATCATCGCGGCCGTGGACCCTTTGCCTTTGGTCCCGGCCACGTGAACGGCAGGCAGGGCCCGTTGCGGGTTGCCGAGCCGGTCCAGAAGCTCCCGCATCCGGTCGAGCTTGAAGGTCCGCGTCCGATAGGGGACCGTTCGGGCCCGTTCGTAGTCGATCCGGCCGAAGAGGAACCGTCGGGCGGCCTCCTGGCGGTCGAGGTCGGGGTCGAGGCTGAGCGGGGACGACATGGACGGCTATTACAGCGTTTCGCGATGTCTTGGAACGTGTCGTTTGCGACGGGTGACGAACGGGGCCGTCATGATTGCGTTCTCCGTAGGCCGAGGTGTTCGGGCACCGAGGCAGTCCTGCATCGGCCAGCGGAAGACGGTCCGTCTGGAGAGATTGTCCGGCAATCGGAACCGTAAGTCCATATTGGGAAAGAGGATTTGTCCTTTGTCCTTCCTTTCGGGGGAGCGTGCCCGCTCAGAATGGCATCTTGCTTGAAAGGGACGGCAACCGTGGGTTATAGTAGATGTTTCGTCTCCCCGCATGGGCCTTCCGCTAGGGGAAGGGTGAACTCCTACCTTCCAGGCGACGTACTAAGCACGATTCTCTAGTCCCCCGCCAGCGTGAGACACAAGGTATGTCCGAAGAGACTGTCGTCAAAGCCGAGAACCTGACCAAGGTTTATCGGGATTTCTGGGGCCGGCAAAAGGTGCAGGCCCTCAAGGCACTTAACCTGGAGATCCGAAGGAACGAGGTTTTCGGGCTCCTGGGGCCGAACGGATCGGGCAAGACCACGACGATGAAGCTGCTGCTGGGGCTGTTGCACCCCACCGGCGGGCGGGCTATGGTCTTCGGCCGCGAGGCCACCGACGTGACCAAGAACGAGCGCATCGGTTACCTGCCCGAGGAATCCTATCTGTACCGCTTCCTGAACGCGGAAGAAACGCTCGATTTCTACGGCCGGTTGTTCAACATGTCGGCCTCCGAGCGCCGGCGGCGGACGGCGGAGTTGATCGAGCTGATGGGCCTGGGGGCGGCCAAGCGTCGTCAGCTGCGGGAGTATTCCAAGGGGATGACCCGGCGGATCGGGTTGGCCCAAGCCCTGATCAACGATCCCGAGTTGATTCTCCTGGACGAGCCCACCACGGGGCTGGACCCGATCGGGACCCGGAGGATGAAGGACCTGATCCTCAAGCTCAAGCACGAACACGAGGAGGACCCGAAAAAGCGGCCCAAGACCATCGTGATGTGCAGCCACCTGTTGGCCGACGTGCAGGACGTGTGCGATCGGATCGGCATCCTGCACCAGGGCGAGCTGAAGGAGCTGGGCGCGGTCGACAGCCTGCTGAAAGTCCGCGACGTCACCGAGTTCCGCGTCTCCGGTTTGAGCCAGGCGGGGCGGGAGCAGGTCGAGGCGGCGATTCGGGCTCAAGACGGCGACCTGCTTTCGTCGGGCAACCCGACCACCACGCTCGAAGAGCTGTTCCTGCGGGTCATCGAGGAAAGTGAGGCGCATCCGGGGCGTCGCGTACACGGGGGCGCCGGCGACGACGGCAAGGGAGGAAGCCGCGATGGTGCTTGATGAAAACGAACTCATTCCGTTCCTCGAATGGCTTCCTTGGGGCACGCTCTATTGGCTCTTCGCCGTGGTCAGCCTGGCCGTGGCCGCCGTGTTCGTGGGTCTGCTCGTGTCCGCCGTCGAGCACGGGCCCCTGATCGCGATCAAGAGGACGCGACGGGCACTCGCTGCGGGAGTCGTCGACTTGATGAGGCTATCGCCTCGCAGGGTGGGGGCCCTGACCTGGTTGGCCGTCAAGGAATCGATCCGCCGTCGCGTGGTGGTCGTGTTTGCGGTGTTCATCGTCGTTTTAGCCTTTGCCGGTTTGTTTCTCGATCCGGGCAGCCCGAACCCGGCGCGCCTGTATCTGAGCTTCGTGCTTACCGCCACCAGTTACTTGATCCTGCTGTTGGCCCTGTTCCTAAGCGCGTTCAGTCTGCCGGTCGACATCCGGTCGAAGACCTTGCACACGGTGGTCACCAAGCCGGTCCGGCCCAGCGAGATCGTCCTCGGGCGGATGCTGGGCTTCACGATCATCGGCACGGGGCTGTTGGCGGTGATGGCCCTGGTGAGCTACGGGTTCGTCCGACAAGGGCTTGCCCACCGCCACACGCTTTCCGCCGAGGACGTGAGGCCGATTGGCCTGGTGGACGGGGCCAAGCCGAAATTCTGGGAAGGCCGCACCAGTAACGAGCGCGGCCATCGGCACGGCGTGCTGGTCGACTCCACCGGGAACGCCATCACCGACGTCGTCCGAGGGCATTGGCACGAAGTGACCGTCACGGGCTCGGGCCCCAGCGCCCGATACGAGTTGGGCGGCCCCCAGGGGATGCTTTTGGCCAGGGTCCCAGTCCGCGGCAAGATCCGTTTCCGCGATCCCGACGGGATGGACGCCAAGGAAGGGATCAACGTGGGCGACGAATGGACGTACCGCGGCTACGTCAAGGGAGCGAGCCCCGCCGCGATCATTTGGACCTTCGACGGCGTCAACGAGAAGGATTTCCCGAACGGGCTGCCGATAGAGATGACGATCGGCGTGTTTCGCACCCACAAGGGCAAGATCGAGCGGGGCGTGTACGGAAGCGTGGGTATCCGCAACCCGGTGAACGGCCTGATGGTCGAGGTGGAGGTCTTCGAATCCAAGGAGTTCGCCACCAACAAACTGGTGATCCCGAGAAAGATCGCCAGGTTTGCCAGTGCGCAAGTGGTTCCGCAGAAGACCGAGACGGGCGAGGGCGTGAAGCAGATTCCCGAGAAACCCGACTCCGGCCTGGCCCAGAAGCGCGAGTTCGACCTGTACCAAGACTTGGTTGCCGACGGGAAGGTGGAAATTTGGGTTCGATGTATTGAGCCGGGCCAGTACTTCGGGGCGGCCCAGGCCGACCTGTATCTCCGCGCCGCCGACGCCCCGTTCTGGCTCAACTTCATCAAGGGCTACTTCGGCATCTGGCTCCAGATGGTGTTGGTCATCGGGTTTGGCGTGATGTTCAGCACGTTTCTGAGCGGGGCGGTGGCGATGATCGCCACGTTGGGGGCCCTGGTGGGCGGGTTCTTCAGCGAGTTCATGTCGCAATTGGCCCGGGGCCAACTGCACGGCGGCGGTCCGCTGGAGGCGTTCTACCGCCTGGTCACGCAGAATAACTTGATGTCGGAGCTGGAAGGGGGCGTGTGGGTCAACGTCATCAAGATGGCCGACAGCGTAATGCAGAGCGGCTTGTGGGTGATTTCGTCGGTTCTGCCGGCCTTCGGCCGGTTCAGCTACGCCGAGCACGTGGCCTACGGATTCGACGTCTCGCCGGAGCTGGTCCTGATGCGACTGGTCAACGCCTTGGCGTTCCTGCTGCCGGTCTTCGTGGCCGCGCACTTCTTCCTCAAGACACGTGAGGTGGCTCGATGACCTCCCGACGCTCGTTCTATCGCAAGATCGCCTACCTGCTGGTGATCGGCATTCTCGTGCTGCCGCTTCTGTATCTCGGCATGCCGGCCACCAGCGGAATGCGAGGCGGGCAAGGCGGCAAACTGGCGCAATTGCGAAGCAAGCACGGACTGAGCGAGGCGGAACTCGGGCAAATCGACCCCACCAGCGAAACGATCAAGCTGGCCACGTTCGGGATGCGCGGCGTGGCGGCCAACATCCTCTGGGAGAAGGCCAATCGCTACGACAAAAAGAAGGACTGTACCAATCTCTCCGCCACGCTCCAGCAGATCGCCAAGCTGGAACCCCACTTCATCTCCGTCTGGCGATTCCA
>CAZDHR010000460.1:0-5268 GCA_964505295.1 uncultured Planctomycetaceae bacterium | reverse complement strand
CGGATCATAACGAGAACCTACGATTCGCACAACATCATTTTATACGAGCACCCATCTCCGGGTCAGGCAAAGATGGTGCGTTTCACGCACCCTACGGCGGTCTTGCGAACTCGTACCTGCGCCCACGTGGCAGGGGGATGCGCTCCGGCTATCGGCCTCCCGCGTGCGAAGCAACCCGCGCGAAGCTTCGCGTCGCCTGACGGGAAGCCCGAGCCTTCTGGAAATGCATTCCCCAGGCGGAGCTGGTAGAATGCCGTCCTGAGCAAGCTGGCAGGAGCCCGGGAGGAGACCCCATCGATGGCGAAGATAACGATGATCCCACGCGTGGCGCCGAGGGCGCGGCGGTACGTGGGCCAGGTGTTGGACTTCGGGTTCCACAACGGCGGCTCGCCGGGGCTTGCGGCGCGGCTCGAGGAGGAGTTTGCGGCGAAGTTCCAGCGGAAGTTCGGCATTCTGCACGCCAACGGGACGGCGACGATGCACTCGGCCCTTCTGGCCGCCGGGGTGGGGGTGGGCGACGAGGTGATCGTGCCGGCGTATACCGTGGCGATGACCGGCACGGTGGCCCTCTATGCCAACGCGATTCCCGTATTCGCCGACGTCGACCCCGACACGTGGACGATCGACCCGGAGGACGTGCGGCGGAAGATCACGCCGCGTACCAGGGCGATCATCCCCGTCTCGATCTGCGGCCTGGCGCCCGACATGGACCCGATCATGGCGCTCGCCCGGGAGCACGGGCTGACGGTCATCGAAGACAACGCCCAGTGTTTCCTCGGCTACTACAAGGGGCGCGTGGTGGGGTCGATCGGCCAGTTCGCCAGCTTCAGCTTCCAGGCGTCGAAGCACATGACCTGCGGCGACGGGGGCATCCTGATCTGCGACGACGAGGGGCTGGCCACCGCCGTGCGCAAGGCGGCCGTGGCCGGCTATTCGACGCTGACGGCCAGGCCGGGGGATTCGGTCGTGGACGAAGCGCTTCGCTGCCATCCCACGTTCGAGCGTCACACGAGCCTGGGCTACAACTTCCGGCTGCCGGAGATCGCCGCGGCCGTGGCCCTGGCCGAGCTCGAGCGGCTGGACGACCTGGTGGCGATGCGCACGACGGTCGCCGAGTGCTTCGAGCCAGTGGTGCGCGGGTGCGACTGGCTCGTTCCGCAGAAGGTGCCGGCCGGCTACGTGAACAGCTTCTGGACGTACACGGTCCGCCTCGCCCGCGACGACGTCGACTGGACCGCGTTTCGCCGGAAGTTCGTCGAGCTGGGGGGCGACGGTTTCTACGGGGCGTATCTGCCCGTGTATCGCGAGCCCGTGTTCCGCAATCTGAGCGAGGCGGTCGCGGCGCGCCCGGAGCGATACCCGCACTTCGCCGGCGTGCTGCCCGACTATCGCGAGGTCCGCTGCCCGGTGTGGGAGGCGATCCAACCCCGCATCATCCAGCTCAAGACGAACTACTTCGACGTGAACACGGCCCAGCGCCAGGCGGAGATCCTGGGCGAGACGATTCGGTTCTTCTCGTGAGGGACCGGAGGGAGGGGAAGCGCGGGCGGTCGTGGTTGGTGTTGGGGGGTGCGAGGGCTGGTTTGGCCGGCGCGAAAGGTTCCCCGGCCGGAGTGAAGGGAAGATGGCCCTCCGGGCGCACCTTCTACGGTAGATTGCGTGCCCCCTGATAGCAGGGGTAGCGTGCGGGGCGATTAGATGACAAGATGGTGGGGCGGTTTGGGAAGGAATCGATTCCGGCGCAGAACCCTCGGGGCGACGAAGCGAACGGCCGATGGTACTCACTCCCGTCAGGCGCCGCCGACCGGTGTTCGTCACCAGTACGTTCCGCGACATGGGGGCGGAACGGGAGTATCTCGGTACGTCGATATTTCCCGCGCTGGACGAGCGACTGCGCCAGCACCACCACCGCTTGGAGCCCATCGCCCTGCGCTGGCGCGTGGAGGCCGACACGCCCGACCAGCAGCAGTCCGTCGAACTGTCGACGCTGAAAGTCTGCCTCCAGGAGATCGCCCGGGCCCGACCCTTGCAGATCGTGCTCCGCGGCGACCATTACGGCTGGGTGCCGCCGCCGGGGCGGAGTCGGGCCGTTCTTCAGGAGGCGGGCTTGGAGGCGGATCCCGCCGGGAAGAGCCTCGTCGCCCTCCAGATCGAGTTCGGCCTCGAGGGCAACCTGGATTCCCTCGATCGCCCATTCTTCTACTTCCGCGAGCCGCTCGACTACGACAATCTGCCGGAGGACGTGGCCGCCGACTACCGCGACGCCGCCCACGCCGACAAGCTGGCGGAGCTGAAGGCGCGGATCGAGCGGGAGATGCCCGATCGTGTGCGTCGTTATCGGGCCGAGTGGGACGACGAGCGCAAGACGCTGATCGGCCTGGACGACTTCGGCCGGATGGTCCTGGAAGACCTGTGGCAGGTGCTGGACGACGAGACCCGGGCGTACGTCGATTCGCCGGCCCCCGTTTGGCAGGACGAGCAGCGATGGCTTCTGGACCAGTTCGTCGAAGCCCGAAGTCGCGGGTTCGTCGGCCGCCGTCGACTGGTCGACCGGTTGGTCGGGCTGGCCCGGTCGCCGAGCGGCGAGGGGGAGCCGTGGGGCGCGTGTGTCACCGGGGTGTCCGGGGCCGGAAAGAGCGCCCTGTTTGCCCATTTGCATCGCGCGTTGGGCCAGGGCGACGTGATCTTGCTGGCCCACGCGGCGGGGGTCGGTGTGCCGTCGATTCGAGTCGACGCGATGCTTCGCCGCTGGACGCGCGAGCTGGCAGGAGCGCTCGAGCTCGACGTTCCGATCGGCGACGCCTCGACGAGCCGGGAAGTGGAGAGGTCGTTTGCCCGGTTGCTTGGCCGGGCATCCGACGAGCGGCGGGTGGTGCTGTTGATCGACGCATTGGACCGGTTCGAGCCGACGCCCCGTGCCCAGCGGCTGAGCTGGTTGCCCGACCCGTGGCCTGACGGCGCCCGGCTGATCGCGACGACCTCGCCGGGGCCGGCTTCGGAGGCATTGGGGCGACGGCCCGGGGTGGAAATTGTGCCGCTGGCGGCGCTCGCGTTGGAGGAAGCGCGCGAGATGGCCGAGGGGGTCTGTGGGCGGCGACGGCGACCGCTTGCGCCGGAAGTGCTCGACGTACTTCTTTCCAAGCAGCTTCCGGGCGGCGCCCCGGCGGCCGGCATTCCGCTGTGGCTGGAATCGGCGCTGGAGGAGTTGATCCTGCTGGACGCCGACGACGCGGTTCGCGCCGGCCGGGGCTCGGTGGAGACCGCCGGGGCCGAGCTCGACCAGTTCGTCCTCGACACGGCCCGAGAGCTGCCCGGCGACGTCGAGGCGCTCTACGATTGGGTGCTCAAGCGGAACGAGGAGCTTCTGGGGCCCGGCTGGGTGAGCGGGTTTGTGAACCTGATTGCGGCCAGTCGCAACGGGCTGCGGGAGTCGGAGTTTGCGGCGTTGTTGCCGAAGGTGGCCAAGCTGTTCGTGCCGACGGCCCCGCGTCAGCCGTGGGACGGGCTGAAGTTTGCCCTGTTGCGTCGGGCGTTTCGTGCCCACGTGGCCCAGGGCGGGCCGGACGGCGCCTGGGATTTCCGCCACGCCAAGCTGCGCGAGGCGATCCGGCGCCGCAACGCGCGCGATCCGCAATTGGTGCAACGGCTGCACACGAGCATCGCCTATCACCTCAAGTCGCTCCCCGCGTCCGACCCGCTGCGGCAGACGGAGCTGATGGTCCACCTGATCGGCAGCGAGGATCGGCTCCGTGCCGCCCACTACTACTCCGGCGAGCTGCCCGACGAGGAGCTGGCCGGCGCCACCCAGGCCCTGGCCGACCATATCCTGGCCGGCTCGAACCAGCGCCCGAACGAGGGCTTGGGCTGGACCGCCTCGCTGCTGATCGAGCCGAAGCTCGATCGATTGCAGAAGGGGGTGCTCTGCCGGCGGTTCAACTCCCTCCTGCTGGAA
The DNA here is from genome assembly GCA_964505295.1 of uncultured Planctomycetaceae bacterium. Classification (GTDB taxonomy): domain Bacteria; phylum Planctomycetota; class Planctomycetia; order Pirellulales; family Thermoguttaceae; genus DATKZH01. Next base: position 1,316 of record CAZDHR010000460.1, on the reverse strand, counting down.
GCCCTTGCCAACAACGCCCCGGTCGATGCCCGCCGCGGACTGGCCGACGCCACCCGACAAGCCGCCGAGGAGCTGGCCGAACAGGAACCCGAAAACCCCCAGTGGCAGCAGGACTCCGTCACCTCGTACCGGAAGCTGGCCGAGTTCCACGAGGAGGCGGGCAATCCAGCCGAGGCGGAGACCTGCTGGCGCCGCTGCCGCGATACGCTCTCCGCCCTGCGCGCGGCCCAAGTCGACCTCGACCCGCCCCTGGTCGACCTGCTCGACCACCTGGAGCAGCGGCTGTAGACGAGGCGGGCCTTCTGACGGCGGGGTCTCTGCGGTAAAGAACGAACAGGCACCACCGCAGCGTTGCTTGTTGCCAGTTGGGCACGGGCTTTGCCGTCGGCAATCTATTCAGCAGCATGCGACCGGGGGTATAAGCGGGGTCATCCGAAAGCATCCTCCCAACGCTGCGCGCCGTGCAGCACGCGGACGACGCGGATCCCGTCGCGCAGGGGCTCGTAGAAGACCAGGTAGTTGCCGAACACAAACCGGCGGACGCCTTGCCGGAGGTCGTCCTGGCTTTCCCCGAGAAGGGGATTCTCGGCAAGCATCCGAATCGTGCGATCGATACGGTCGAGAAAACGGTCGGCCGCGTCGAGGTCGTCCTGGGCTATGTAGAGCCAGATGTCACGCAGGTCGGCCCGGGCCGGTATGGTACGAACAATGCGGGCCATCAGGAGTTCCGCGGACGACGCCCTTCCAGGATCTGACGACCCTCGGACTTGATCGAGTCGACGTCCCAGTCCTCGACGTCGCCGCGGTCGGCGGCGGCAAGGCCTCGGGCGACCTCGCGGCGGATGTAGTCTTCCCACAACGTCGGCAACGACTCTTCACTCAAGACGACGTAGACCTTGTGCGTCTCTCCGTCCTCCACCCGGAGCGGCCGGCCGGGATTGGCCGCCAGGGCCGCGCGTTGCTCATCGGTCAGTTTGGGAGTCATGCTCACATTATAGTCCTCCCCCAGCTCGGGCTCAATGCGGTCTCGCTCGAAACGATCCGAAGGACCAATTCGGGCGGTGGCGGTCATGTCCACGAGCGTCGTCCCCGTTGCGTCGGGCTATGGTCGGTCGTCGGCGTCTTTCCCTACTGTCTTTCTCTGGCATGCCGCGTCCCAAGGACCTATACTGGCGGTCATCAAGCATAGCAGTTCTCCGCGCGTAAGCCGAGCACGCGCCGAGTCGTGACGCAACCAGGGCAACACGCGGGATGCCCCGTTGTTCGGAGGAATCGCAACCATGAACCTTTCCCTGAGACTCTCCCGGCGACGTTTC
>CAZDHR010000459.1:0-5284 GCA_964505295.1 uncultured Planctomycetaceae bacterium | reverse complement strand
GCGTATTTGGGGGCCGTGTCGTCGAGGACCTGGATCTCCATGCCGTCTCGCGAGGCGCGCCCCTCCATGGGCGAGCGGATGGCGATGCCGTTGTTCCCGCCCGGCTCGAGCTTGAACTCGAAACGGAGGATGAAGTCGGCGTACTCTTTCTTGGTGAACAGGCGCCCGCCGCTCTCTTTGTTGGAGGCGAGGATTCCGTCCTGGGCGACGTAACCGTCAATGGCCCCCTGCCAGCCGTCGAGGGTCTTCCCGTCGAAGAGTGGGACGAAGCCTTGCTCGACTTCTTTCGCACACAACGCTCCGGCACTCGAGGGCGGTTGGGCGTCTTGAGCGCAAATCAGGCTTGTGTGCAACAGCAAAGCGGCAACCAGACAAGTCAATCGCATACGTAGGGCTCTCCTTCTTGCGGGGTTCGTTCGTCGCCGTCTCGCACGAAGGCCCGTCGCGGCTGCGACGCGAGTCGGCTTCGCTTACCAGGATAGTCAAGCTCGCCGGCGCTGCAAGTCGTGCCGGAACCGTTCACGGCGTGTGCCTGCTACTTCGCCCGGCGGAGCAAGTCCTTTGGGCGTGGCGGGCGCTCGTCGGGGGTTGGGGGAAGCCTGCCCTGTTCCCTTGCCAGGGTGGTGGTGGGCGTGTTATACAAGAGCGGCCCCCAGTTGAGGAGACGCGTGGATGTGGTCGTTGAGGACATGCTTGGTGCTCGCCGCGGCGGGTGTGTTTGGCGCGGGCGTTCCGTCGGCCGCGGCGGAGGAGTCGGGCGAGGCGGCGGTGGTGTCGGCGAGGATCGGCCCGCCGGCGGGGATTCGTCGTTTGCGCCCTGAGACCTGGGGGCTGGTGGGGCTGAACGTGCTTAACGGGGGCGATCGGCCGGCCGACGTGATGGCGACGATGTACTTCCGCGGCGACCCGAGCCTCCAATACGCCCGGCGGCTTTGGGTTCCACCGCGCTCGAAACGGTACTCGTGGTGTCCTCTTCTCCCGCCGCGTTCGATCGCGCCGGAAACGCCGGGGCCGTCTCCCGAGCCGACGCAGGCCGAGGTCAAGTCGTTGTTGTTCGATCGATCGGGCCCGACGGAGGAGTTCGTGCGGAATCGATCGGAGACCGTGCTCCGTTCGAGGTTGCTGCCGATCCATCACAGCCGGCCGACCACCGCCGTGGTGACGGACCGGGGAGCGGACGATCCGGCGAAGGCGAGCGAAGACGACGCCGCGCTCGAAGTCGTCTCCGTGTCGAGGCGGAGCGCCGGACTCTCGCCCGCCGTCGTGGATCTCTACGAAGACTTCCTCCCGCCCATCGAGGAGAGTTTGGACGGGCTCGACCAACTGGTGCTGGCCAGCGATCACTTGGCCGACGACGCGGCGGCGCGCGGGGCGGTGCGCCGCTGGCTGCTGGGAGGCGGACGGCTCTGGATCATGCTCGATCAGGTGGAGCCGGAAACGGTGGAGCTTTTGTTGGGCGAGGCCTTTCGGTGCCGTGTGGTGGACCGTGTGGGGCTGACGCGCGTGGTCACCGAGGGAGTCTCCCCCGACGCACAGGGTAGCCGCGGGCAGCCGCGCGACTTCGAGCAGCCGGTGGACCTGGTGCGCGTGCTGGCCCCCGACGCGGAAGTGATTTTCGCGGTGAACGGCTGGCCGGCGGCGTTTTGGCATCGGGTGGGAAAAGGGGAGGTGCTGTTTACCACCCTGGGAGCGGCCGGATGGATCCGCTCGCCCGGCTACGGCGCCCCGCCGTCGGTCGCCACCAAGCCGCTAGAGTTTCTCGGTCTGAGACTCTTCCGACGGCGCGATCCGCCGCTTCTGGAGCCGCTCGCGTGGGAGGCCTACCTGTCGGAGCAGATCGGATATCGGATCGTGGGGCGAGGCTTCGTGGCGGGGGTGCTGGGCGCGTTCTGCCTGGCTCTTTGGGGGACGGGGGCCTGGCTTGGCCGCCGAAATCGATTGGAGCGGATGGCTTGGATCGGGCCGCTTGCGGCGGCGATTGCCACGCTGGCGTTGGCCGTGACGGGATCGCTGGCCCGCCACCGCGTGCCGCCCACCGTCGCCGTGGCGCAACTGGCCGAGGTCGACCCGAGGTCCCACGACGTGCGGATCACCGGCCTGTTGGCGATGTACAACCGGGGGCCGTCCCGGGGGCCGCTGGGCGTCCGGCGCGGGGGGCTGTTTTCTCCCGACATGACGGGCCTTGGGAGCACCACGCGGCGGATGGTCTGGACCGACCTGGACCGCTGGCACTGGGAGCACCTGCCGCTGCCGGCCGGCGTGCGCACGGCCCCCTTTGCGTACGCCACGAAGCTCGCCCGGCCGATCGAAGCCCGGGCCGCGTTCGGCCCGGACGGGCTCACCGGGACCCTGGATGCCGTGCCGTTCGGCGGCCTCGCCGACGCGGTGATCGCGACGCCTTCCCACGGCAATCTGAGTATCGAGTTGGAGACGAACGGCCGCTTACACGCCGGGGCCGGCGACGTGCTGGCCCCGGGCCAGTTCGTCGCGGCCAGCGTGCTCAGCGACGAGCAGCGGCGACGCCAGGCGATCTACGCGCAGGTGCTCGGCGGCAAATTGCCGGCGGGCTTTCCCGATCGGCCCACGCTTTTGGCGTGGGCCCGTCCGCTTGACATGCAGTTCACGTTCCCCGACCAGGCGGCGCGGGCCGGCTCCGCGCTTCTGGCCGTACCGCTCGAGATCGAGCGGACGCCGCCGGGCACGCGGGTCGTGGTTCCTTCGCCCTTCCTCGACTGCCGGTCGGTCCGGGGGCCGCTCCGAGAGCGTTCGGCGGTCTACAGCAACGCCACGCACGAGTGGATCGAGCTGAGGACGTCGGGGGAGGCGTACTTGCGGTTTCAGGTCCCCGAGCAAGTGCTGCCGGTCAGGCTGGATCGTGCTCGCCTCATGCTCCGCATCAATGCGCCGTCGCGGAAGGTGCAGTTGCTCGGATACGCGGGCCAAGGGTGGGTGAGTCTGGCAACTTGGAACAGTCCCGTGGGCGGATTCCCGCTCGAGATTACCGACCCCGAGCTGCTCGAGCTGGATGATCGGGGCGGCTTCTCGCTGGGGATCACCGTCGCCGACGATCGTTCTCCCGACGCCGGCACGGGCCCGATCAACGTTCTCGGGTCGGCGTGGAAAATCGAATCGGTCGAGCTGGAGGTAACGGGTGAAACCCTCGAGCCGAGCCATAGGGCAACACACAGGAAATAGCATACCCAGCAACGGGTAGCCGAAAAAAGGTGACAGGCACCTTTTGCCTGAAAGGCCCTTCGGGTGCTTCGCACAAAAGGTGCCTGTCACCTTTTTTCTCCGGGGAGGTTATTTCCTGTGTGTTGCCTAGAATCGGAGACCACGATGACGCACGATGGGCCGGTAGTGATCACCGACGGTTTGACCAAGAAGTACGGCTGGCTGACCGCGCTGGACGGCTTGAGCATCTCGTTGGAGCGAGGTCGGATCCTGGGGTTCATCGGGCCGAACGGCGCGGGCAAGACCACCACGATCAAGATCCTGGTCGGGCTGGCGCGTCCCACCAGCGGATCGGCCCGGGTGGCCGGGGCCGACTGCGTGCGCGACGCGCGGAAGATCAAGCGATTGGTCGGGTACATGCCCGACTCGTTCGGCTCGTACGACAACATGCGGGTGCGCGAGTATCTCGACTTCTTCGGCGCGGCGTTCCATATTTCCCGGCGAAAACGGGCCCGGCGGATCGGCGAGGTCCTGCAGATGGCCGGCGCCACCTACATGCAGGACCGCTACGTGGAGAGTCTCAGCTTCGGCATGAAGCAGCGGATCGGCATCGCGCGAACGCTGTTGCACGATCCGCAGGTGCTGTTCCTCGACGAGCCGGCGAGCGGTCTGGACCCGGAAGCCCGGATCGAGATGCGCGGGACGCTTCTGCGCCTGGCCCAGGCGGGCAAGACGCTGATCGTCACGAGCCATATCCTGCCGGAGCTGTCGCGGATTTGCGACGTGGTGGCGATTCTCATCCGGGGCCGGTTGCGGGCCTTCGGCCCGTTGGACCAGATCACGCGGACCGTGAGCCGGCGGCGGACGATCGAGGCGCAGTTGGCCGGCGCCGAGCAGATCGAAGGCACGATCGCCGAGCTGCGACGCGCTTTGCCCGACGGCGTCGAGCCGGCCGGCTCGGCGGCCGAAGCCATCGTCCGGTTCCCGTTTCAAGGGACGGAGGAGGAGTTGGGCGGGCTGTTGGCCCGGCTCGTGGGGGCGGGAATTCGCCTCAGCCAGTTCCGCGAGTTGCAGACTGATCTGGAGGACGCGTTCCTCTCCATCGTGCACGACGACGCGGAGGCGGACGACTCGGGCGACCCGGCGCCCGCGGAGCGTCCCCAAGACGAGGTCCCGGCCGGAGGCAGCCCGTGAACCACCCCATCGCCGACCGAGAGCTGACGTCGTTATTGCGCACTCGCCGGGCGCTGGCTCTGCAGGTCTGCGTGGCCTCGGTGCTCAGCCTGCTGGTCGTGCTCCGATGGCCCAGCGAGGCGAGGATGGAGCTTTCGGGCGCCCGGGCGCGCGAGGTGTTCTGCCTGTTCGGATATGGACTTTTGACCCTGGTGATCCTGTTGGTGCCCGCGTTCCCGGCCACGAGCATCGTCCGGGAGAAGAGCCGGGGCACGCTGGCGTTGTTGCTCAACTCGCCGATGAGGCCCTGGTCGATCTACTTCGGCAAGCTGGTGGGCGTGCTGGGCTTCGCGCTGCTGCTCCTGGTGCTGAGTCTGCCGGCGGCTTCGGCCTGCTACGCGATGGGGGGCATATCGCTTGTCGGCGACCTATTGGCCCTCTACGCCGTCCTGGCGATCGCCGCGGTTCAATACGCGAGCTTGGGGTTGCTCATCAGCAGCCTGACCAACTCGACCGACGCCGCGCTACGGATCACGTACGGCCTGGTGTTGCTTCTGGCGGTCGTCACGATGGGCCCACACTTGTTTCTTCAGGGCGGGCAGGGGACCTACCCCGAGCTGGCCGAGTGGCTGCGGTGCGTTTCTCCCATTGCGGCGGTGATGGAGCTGCTCGGCCACGGCGACGTCGGCTCGCAGGGGTTGATTTCCGCTTCGGGGGTGACCGGCCGATACGCCCTTTTGGCACTCTGCACCACGGCGCTGTTTGCGGTTCGCACAATCGGGCGACTGAATCCCCGGCTCGTGGACCGGCCGCGTCCGCAGGGCGTCATCACCGACGAGCGGCCGCTCGTCCAGCGGCTGTTGCGGCGGACCGTGTTCCTCGTCGACCCGCAACGGCGCAAGCCGGGGATCGGCCCGCTGGTCAACCCGGTGATGGT
>CAZDHR010000458.1:0-5292 GCA_964505295.1 uncultured Planctomycetaceae bacterium | reverse complement strand
GCACGGCGGAGCTGGCCCAGCACGCCCCCGATCTCCCCGTGGACCTCGTCCGTCTGGCGGATCACCAGGGCGCGGCCGGGATACCAGTAGTAGATGCTGCCCAGCCCGCCGTTGACGTCCCACGTTTCGGGCCGGATGACGGTTTGGATCAGGTCGACCAACTGCCGGCCGTGATCCGCGGGCTGAAACGCCCCGCCGCCGAATGCCTGTCCGCCGGGCGCGACCCCCGCCGCCTGATCGGGCGACGTGGCACCGGGGCTGTCCGCGTCCCGGGTCGTGCGCTCGGCGTCCGTCGAACCGCCCTTCTTGCTCGCGCGGGCCTCTGCCAGGCGCTTCTGCCGGGCCACCCGTAGGGCGATCTGGTCGCTCAGCCGCGCGAGCCGAATCCGCACCTTGTTTTGGAAGTACTGGCGCTGAGACCGGGAAAGCTGGTCGTCGGCCCCCAGTTCCTTATACAGGACAAGGAACTCGCGGGCGGCGGCATCGGCCTCCGCGTCGGTCGGTCTTGCCCAACGACGCAGGGCCAACCGGATCGCCTCGCGAAGCTTCACCCCCTTTCGAGGGGCAGTCTCGGCTTTCTTCACCGGGCCTTCCGTTTTCTCGGTCGAGGCCTGTTCCTGCGCGAACACGACGCCTGAAACGGAGGGGGCGGCATCCCTCGCTTCGGAAGGGGGAGCCGCCAGCGCCACGATGACCATGAGAACCGGCGACATGGCTTAGATCTCCTTCTGCTCCAGAACCGGGACCTCTCTAGCGTCGAGGGTAACGATTTTCCGGGAACTTTTCAACTCTTTGGGCGTCCGCTCTGCCCGATGGCCAGGATCATCCCGTTCTGGATGGTCCGCAGGCGCTCGAAACCAATCCCGCGTGGATCGTGTGGCCCAGATGACGCTTTTCCAAACTTCTTACGACGCGCATCCTGCCTGTCTTGCCAAAAACGTGCTTCCTCGTTCCCAAGCTCCGGCTTGGGAACCCTGACCCAAAGTCGCAATACGGGCCCAAGAAAGGAAGGCTTCCCGTATCGCCGTTCCCAAGCTGGAGCTTGGGAACGAGGGCTGTGGAACTGCCGAGGGACTGGCGAAACGGAATACTAATCACGGGTGATTTCCACCGCCAGAGGCTCGTTTCCGTGCTTCTGGTCGGGGGCGTCGTGGAGAAAGGCGCGGGGTGCAGGGCCGGTGAACTTGCCGGGCACGGCCGCGATCAGGTCGAGCTTCCACTCGATCCTCTCGTTCGGGGCCAATGTCCGCCAGTAACAGATCACTTGCCGGGGGCGGGTCTCGTAGTAGTCGATCTTGCCGACGCGCCGGAGTGCTTCGAGCCCGTCGAGGCGCGACTCCAAGCCGGCGGGCAACCCCAATACGGCGACGGTCATCGGCTGGCTGGCGTCCGTCGCGTTGGCCAGCTCGGCGGTGAGTGCCACGCTCTGGCCCCACGCGACCTGGTTTCGCTCCAGCCGGGTCGACAATCGCACCGGGCACGCCCCGACGTCGCCCTGGCCACTTTCTTGGCCGCTCTCGGAGACCTCGGGCGGAACGACTTCGAGCGGGCAGGTTACCTCGTCGGCGAGTTGGCCGGCCGTGGCGCGAAACGTCAGTCTACCCTCGCCGCCCTGTTCGACGACGGTTATCGGAAACCAGCAACGGGTCCGCCCGTTGGGCTCGAGCTCCAGTTGCCTCTGTCCGTCTTCGCCAAGCTCGACGAGTCCGCTGTGCTCCACGACGATCTCCGCCGACAACTTGTCGTCCGTGTCGTTGAGGATGGCCAGCGGGACGTCGATCCGGTCGCCGGGGCTCACCTCCGAAGGGAGTCGCGCCGCGAGCTGGAAGGGGGCCCGTACGGCGACTTCGCCCATGCCGTGGCCGATTCGCCCGCCCTCGGCGTGACCATCGACCAGCACGCGCAATCTCCCGACCGGGCCGGGCGATTCGAACTCCGCCTGCGTCCGACCTTTCGCATCCGATCGGACGACGCCCGGCGTGGCCTGATCTTCGCCTTCACCGGACTGCGCGGTCTTTCGTTGGCCGGGGTCCCCTGCCGAGTTCGGCGGGGGCTCGACGGCGATGGGGAGCGTGGCGGGTGCCATGTCGAAGGGGAGGAACGGCACGCCACCTTCGGGCGAAGACTTCCACCGTCCCGGATCCAAGAGAATACCCCCGACGACCAGACAGACGGTGGCCACGACGATCGCCGTGGCCCAGAGCCTTGCTCCGCTGGCGATGTTCAGCAGGCTGAGCATCGCCACGAGCATCACCAAGCCGACGCCGCCGAAGAAACTCAACGCCGTGAGCGTGTTCGATGCCCGGGTGCGATTGGCCCGATACTTGGCCAAGCTCTCGCGATACCCTTGTTGGAGATCGACGAGGTTGTCGAACACGGCCGGGGGATTTGCCGCCCCGCCCAACGCGGCCAGTCGCTCGAGTCGCGCGCGCTCCCGTGCTCCCTCGCCGAGTTCCCCAAGAGACGACTCCAGGAACCGTCGCCATCCCTGGGTGCCCAGGAGGAGATCCAGAGCCACGGCGGCCTCGCGGCTTTCGCCCGAGTAGAACTCCGGGTCGCCGAGATCCTCCGTGCCGGCCAGCTCCGTGGCAAGCAGGAAATATGTGGGCATGGTGGGCGGGCGGTCTTCGGCGAGGCTCCGGAGCGCCTCGGGGACCAGTCTGACTGCCAGAGTGGCCTCGAGCGGCGCGTCCTCCTCGTCGGTGACCGCGAGCGGCACCTCGATCCGCTCGCCGGGCGAGTAGCCGTCGCGGTTCGCCTCGACGCGGACTTGCAGGCGGCGAGCGGGTGGCCGGTAGAATAACCGTTCGGCCACGGGCTCGGGAGGATGCGCACGATAGTCGTAGATCGTCAGCCGGATCACGCCGCCGGCCTCGTCGTCCAAGGGGACGGTCACGGGGTTGGCCTTCTTTTGGTCGGTGATGAAGGCTTGCCGGCCGACCGGCAGCCCCCGGCACCAGGCCGCGGCCACCAGCGGCATACCGGCCTCGAGCGCCCGAACGTTGAACTCCAGGGGCGCCCCCTCCTGAAACACGCCGAGGCTGGTGCTCAACACGAGTTGGCGGTCCGTGGAGACTTCGGGCAGTCTCACCACCTGGCGCCGCTCGGCCGTATCGCCCAGCACGAGCCGATAGTCCTCGCCCGGCTCGGGAACGATGCTGAACTTGCCCATCCCCCGGTAGCTGGTTGCCACGTCGACGACGCGCCGGCCTTGGCCGTCGACCACCGTCCCGCGGACGTCAACCGGGGTGCCGCGTCGGTCGCGGGCCGTCAGATAGACGCGGTTCTCCAGGCCGGCCACCAACTCGCCGCCCTCGGGAAAGAAGCTCACGTCGATCGGGCCAGCCTGGAGGGGAATCCGCGTGGTGATCGTTTCGCGGAGGCCGCCGTCGTCGACCACCACGACCAACTGCCCCTCGCCCCGCTCGAACTCCGTGGGCAACGAGAACTCGATCTGAAACGTGCCGTGCGACGACACCTCCGCGGCCTCTTCATGGATCACCTGGCCGTCGAGCGTGGCAGCGACCTGGAGATCCGCTCCTGCCGCCGCACCGCCTTCCACCCGCTGGGCGGAAAGACTGGCAATCGCCGTGTCGCCGGGTAGGTAGCTGCTGCGGGTGAACTTGAGCGTGGCGATCAGCCCCGGCAGGCGATAGCGTCGGACGAAGAACGTCCGGCGCTCGTCGGGAAACGCCCCGTCGAGGCTGCGTGCCACCAGCGTGTACTTCCCTCCGGCAAGCCCCGGCGGAAGCGAGAACCGGCCGCAAGCGACGCCGCCTTGCGTAACGCTTTCGGCCTGCAAGCCGGCCACCGGCGCTCCGCCCGGATCGAGGATCTCGAACTCGACGGGCATCGGACGATCCGCGGCCAGCCGGAAGCGCGACAGCGTCAGCGAGCGGTAGTGGATCGATTCGCCGGGCCGGTACATCGGCTTGTCCAACGCCAGATACGAGGCGTAGCGGATCGGCTCGATCGCCAGGCGCGTGGCCACCTTTTCCCGCCACCCGTCGCGTCCGGCCGCCACCTCCAACGCCACCCCGCCGGAGATTTCCAGGTCGGCCGGGATGGTGACCTTCAGTCGGCCGTTCTCGTCGGTCTTCTCCTTGTGATCCATCAGTCGCTTCTCGTCAGGCGAGCGGACCACGAACTCCACCTCGGCCGACACCGGGGTGCCCGCGACCGACGTGGTCATCACCGAATACTCGTTGTCCAACCCGGGGCGCAGCTTGGCCGGCCCGATGACCTGCAACCGCAAGTGATCCGCGGCGAGGTCGGCCAGTTGCGAGCGATGGTAGAGCCACCCGCCGAGCGAGATCAGAAGCAAAGCCCCCGCCGTCACCCCAACGGTCCAATCGGCGCCCCGGGCCCACGGCGACCGAGCACCGCTGCCCGAGCGGACGAGCGGACGAGACGACTCGGCAGGCGTATCCATGATAGAAGCGACTCGTGGTCAGGGGGGCGTCTGGGGCGTTCCGTCTTCGCCGGCCGTGAACGGTTATCCCGAGGCTACCGCAACGACCGCCGTCGGGCAAGGGGGCCGCTGGCTCGACGTCCAAGGCCCGCAGCACGCGCCCGTGCCCGATCGGGAGGCTTCCCCCGCCAGTCGCGGCGTCGCGCCCAACTCTGCCGCTTGTGCCGTCGATTGCATCGCGGGTCCGCGCGGCTATACTGGCTTCTTATTGTCAGCAGACGTCGACGTTCGACGTTCCGGTGGGAAGGATCGCAGGCACGTCGTCCGGCGTGAAGGCCTCCACTGGGCATCTCGGCATCGGAGAATCACCATGAGGAAACGGCCATCGCAACCAGTCTCGGCACTCCTTTTGTGCTCCCTCCTCACATCGCTCGCCGTCGCCGGCATCGCCCGCCGGATCGTGGCCGCCGAGCCGGTCGCCAAGGACCGGCCGAACATCGTGCTGATCGTCGCCGACGATCTGGGCTACGGCGACCTGGCCTGCTACGGCTGTCCCGACACCCGGACGCCCGCGCTCGACCGTTTGGCCGCCCAAGGCGTCCGCTTCACCCACTTCTACGCCAACGGGCCCGAGTGCTCGCCCACGCGCACGGCCCTGATGACCGGCCGATACCAGCATCACGTCGGCGGTCTGGAGTGTGCGATCGGCACGGGGAACGTCGGGCGCTACGACGACGCCATCCGCCTGGCCGAGCGCCACGACCTCGGGCTGCCGACCAGCGAGACGACGATCGTCCGGCTGCTCAAACAGGCCGGCTACACGGCGGTCGGGTTCGGCAAGTGGCACCTCGGCTACGAGCCCAAATTCGGTCCGCTGGAAC
>CAZDHR010000457.1:0-5381 GCA_964505295.1 uncultured Planctomycetaceae bacterium | reverse complement strand
GGCTTCACCGGCACGGCCATGTGGATCGACCCCGAGCTGGAGCTGTTCGTCATCTTCCTGAGCAACCGGCTGCACCCCGACGGCAAGGGCTCCGTCAACCCGCTGGCCGGCCGGATCGGCACGATCGCCGCCGACGCGATCCGAGACCGGCCGACCCCGACGGTACTCGCCGGAATCGACGTCCTCCGGCGTGACGGCTTCCGCCAGCTTGCCGGCCGGCGGGTCGGGCTGATCACCAACCAAACGGGCATCAGCCGCGAAGGCGTGAGCACCGTCGATCTCCTGCACGATGCCGAGAACGTCGAGCTGGCGGCCCTGTTCAGCCCGGAGCACGGCCTGGAAGGCAAGCTCGACATCAGCCGCATCGCCGACGGCCGCCACCAGGGGACGGGGATCGTGGTGTTTAGCCTCTACGGCAAGAGTCGCCGGCCCACGCCCGAGATGCTCCAGCGGGTCGACACCCTGGTGTTCGATATCCAGGACATCGGCACGCGCTTCTACACGTACATCTCCACGATGGGCTACGCGATGGAGGAGGCCGCCAAACACGGCGTCCGGTTCGTCGTGCTCGATCGGCCCAATCCGATCGGCGGGGTCGAGGTGGCCGGCCCGATGCTCGACGCCGGGCGCGAGTCGTTCGTCGCGTATCACCGCCTACCGATCCGGCACGGGATGACCGTCGGCGAGCTGGCCGGGCTGTTCAAGAAGGAGCTGGACATCGAGCTCGACCTGGAGGTGATCCGCGTCGAAGGCTGGCGCCGTTCGATGCTTTTCGACGAGACCGGCCTCGAGTGGGTCAACCCGTCGCCCAACATGCGGAGCCTCACCGAAGCGATCCTCTATCCGGGAATCGGCCTGTTGGAGACGACCAATCTCTCCGTGGGCCGAGGCACCGCGACGCCCTTCGAGCACATCGGCGCCCCCTGGCTCGACGGATCGCGACTGGTCCCGGCGTTGGACCAGGCGGGTCTTGCGGGCATCGAGTTCCGCGCGGTCGCGTTCACGCCCGACGCCAGCAAGTTTAAGGGCGAGCGGTGCGGGGGCGTCGCGTTTACGATCACCGACCGCAACGCGTTTCGGCCCGTCCGCACCGGGCTGGAGGTCGCCCGGCAACTCCGACTGCTCTATCCCGGCGACTGGAAGCCCGAAGCGTACCTCCGCCTGCTGGGCAACAAGGAGGTGCACGAGGCGGTGCTGGCGGGCAAGCCGGTCGACGAGATCGAGTCGCTCTACCGCCCGGGGCTGGAGGAGTTCTCGGAGAAGCGTGGCCGGTTCCTGCTGTACGAGCCGTAGCATCCCTCTCTGAGAAGTAGGGTGCGTGAAACGCACCAATTCTGATACCCAGAAGGTTGAGCAAGCCGCGTTTGCGGAATGGTGCGTTTCACGCACCCTACTTGTTGGGCTTCGACCAGATAACTCGGGCGACGAAGACGCTGCCGTTGGCACCGCGGGGGTGGGGTTGGCCTTTGCTGATGTATTCGGCGACGGTCACCCAGGACTCGTGCTCGTCGATCGGGGCGGCGCCGAAGTTGCCCATCTGGGCGCCGCGCTCGGGGATCAGGACCTTCTCGATCTGGCGGAGCACGCAAAGCCGCTCGGGGTCGACTTGGGCGATGAACAGCGGCGCACGGTGGCGGAAGATGTGGTCGTTGTTCGCGCCGCGACGGGTGTACGTGAGGAAGAGTCCGTCACGGTGGGCCAGCCAGTGCTGTTGCGTGTTGTAGCTCCCCAGTTCGACGCCGTCGTCGAATGCCCAGGGCCGGATCGGGTCGAAGTGCAGCCCGTCGTCGCTTACCGTGACGTAGCCCTTCACGTCGTTGCGGATCGTCAGGTAATAGCGGGCGCCGAACCGCACGAGCGACGGCTCGCACAGGCCCCGCACCACGTCCAGCTCCAGCTCCGTGCCGTGCTCCAGGTACGTGAGCCGCTCGCCGTCGAACCGGCACCGGGCCACGGTCACCGAGGCGGGCTCGCCTGCCGACATGCCGAAGTAGATCGGCAACAGCAGCGTGCCGTCGGGCTCGACGAGCCACTGGCAGCACGCACACCGGGCGAAATCGAACTTCTCGTCCGGCGGCATCTCGAGCGTCTGCCAGCGCGACCAAGTGCCGGTCTCGGGATCGTGCACCGCGTAGGCCGTCTGGCTGGGGCGCTTCACGTCGTCGAGCTGGCGGCCCTGCGGGCTGTAGCGGACGCTGCACCCGATCGCGAGGAGTCTCTTCGACGGGGCGTGCCAGCCGGGCGTGACGTCGGCCACGGCCACGACGATCCCGTTCGGCTCGCGGACCCAGCCCAGCTCGGGGATTTCCGTGGGGCCGGTCCAGGTCTCGCCCAGATCATCGGTCCGCATCGTCCACAGGCCGGAATAGTAGTCGGATACCTGGAGGTGCTTCTGGAGGGTCATGATCACGGCCGGCTTGCCCTCGCGCCCTGCCCCAGGCACGGCCGCGACGCGCGGGTGGAACCAGCAGTACTCGGCATTCAGCTCCTGCCTGGCGACGTCGAGCCGGATGGTAAAACCCACCTGCCCCTCCGACGGTCCTTGCGCCGCTGCGTAATCGCCCGCGACGAGAGCGGCCGACCATAGAACGATAACCATCCGCCCGCAATGCACTAACATATCGAGGTCCTCCTCACGAGCGTTTGTGGCCACGGCAGCATACCTGATAGTCGGGGCGTCGGCCGTTGTCAAGCGCGGGGCGGATGGGAGAACCCGGGGTGGCCGCCGGGGATGATCCTCGGAGCGTGCGATAAGGGACGAATCGACTTCTAGAGGCGGCCGGAAGGGGAGTCGCCGAAACGTCAAGACGCCCAGCGCCCGCGCATCCGCTACGACCGGATCGGTACTCGTCTTGAGGCAGGCCCCGAGCGCACGTATACTACCCATAGGGCCGGCCGAGAAAGCACTTCCCGGAAGGGGACAGTCCCATTTTCGCTGCGCGAAAATCGGGACAATCCCCCCGTAGTTGGCACAAGACCTACCTCGCAAATCGAACCGGCTCCTTGATCGTTCCATCGGCAACCTGCTCGCGCCGCCGTGGGCGGGTCGGGCGGAGCTAAGTCAATCCCACTCGTCGTAGTCCCAGCGGCAAACCGTCTCCCCCAGACAACTCCCGTCCATTTCGAGCCCGGATCCCCACTTCTGCGGAACGCTTTTGATGACAGAGCACGAAGCGAGCTCGCCGGCGCTGCGCAGAAAGCTCGAGGAGCAGTTCAACGGCCTGGGGCTCGTCCGACCGTTCCGGCGTGCCTGCTACGATCCGGGCAACCGGCTCGAATACCGCGTCACGGGGGTCGTGCCTGCCAACGAAGGCCGGATCACCGCCGAGGTGGAGCGTTTCGTGGGGGGGGGCTTCGCGGGGCAGGTCTACCGCGTGAAGCTTTTGAGCTTGAAAGGCGAGATCGAGGGGCTCGAAGCGGGGAAGCACTACGCGATCAAGATCCTGAAGCCTCCTTCCGGCCTGGCTCGCGTCTTCCGAAACTTCCTCTACTTCCTGGCCTATCAGAGCCACTTCGGCCCCCAGGTGAACCCGGACGCGGTGCGGGTCGGGGTGCTCTGGCAGAAGCTGATCCGCCGGGCCGCGGCGACGAGGTTCGGCGACCCCGCGGCCGTCTGCGATACGTTCGCCACGTTCTACGACGACGGCGCGAGGAGCTTCGGCGAGATCAACGAATGGGTCGACGGCCGGATCTGGAGATTCGAGCTGGACGACCGGCTCTTCGCGAGATGGCGCTTGCGGGACGAGCCCCCCGAAGACCACAACTGCCCGGAATACGTGTCGAAGAGGAAGTTCATGGACGACCTGGTCGCCCTGCTCCACGAGATGGGGGCCGGCGAACTGGCGCGCCAGTACCACTGGTGGACATTGAAGAGCCAGCCCAACGCGCTGAAACGCACGTCGGCCGACGCCTCGCCCCGCGCCGGGCTGACGGCGATCGATTTTCGGGCAGGGCTCGCGCTTCTGCCGTTTCTGCCCATGAGCCCCGCCGATTTCGGTCTGATCGTCCGGGGGCTTTGCCGGGGGCGGATCGTCCAGTTCGACCGGAGCGATCCCAAGCGGTTCCGGCGGTTCACCGAAGAGCACGCCGAGGATCTCGATGGCCTCGAACCGGCCGTCGAGGAGTTGAGGGAAAGGGAGCGCGCCTACCGGGCATCGATGCCGGACGTGACCGCGCATCACGTCAGGCTGCTGGTGGACCGGGACCTCCGCAGGTCGATCAAGAAAGGGGCCATTACAAGCTGGAGTCACCTCGGCCGGATCGATCCGAGGCACGCTGAGAAGCTGGAAAGCGGAAGGCTGCTCTTCTTGCTCCTCTACCTGCTCTCCTATATCCCCCTTCTTGGAAAGTGCATCATCAAGCTGTGGGGAAACGACCGGGCCAGGGCGCATCTGGCCAAGTGCCTCTCCTCGTTCGGCTATCTCGTCAGGGCGATGGAAGGGGCGCGCATCGAGACGCTCGTCGTATGGCAGAGGCGGGGGCGCGTGTCGGACGACCGCGCCGCGAAGCTCGTCCATCGGCCTGTGCGCTATTGGACCGAGCGAGTTCTCTTCGGGTGGCTGCCTGCGCGACTGCACCGGTACCTCACGGATCCCTCCTACGCCTGGGCGAAGATCCGTGAGGCGGTTTCCTATACGGTGAGGATCTTGCGGGTCCCCGCCTTCCGTGAGGAATGCCTGCTGGAGCAGGTGAGCGTGGGCCGCAAGGAGGGCATGCTCACCGACGGCGAGGCCGAGAGGATAGAGAGGGAAATCAAGGACCCTTATATCCAAAAGTACCTCCGTTGCCTGGCGGTTCACGTGTGCACCGTGCCGGTGACCCAGGTGGTGATGGTGGTGTCAGGTGCCGCCGTCGTCGCCTACTGCATGGCGTACAAGCAGTTGGGCTGGGCTCAGAGCCTGGCCTACGGAACCGCGGCCGCGGCTGCCATTCAGCTCATGCCCATCTCCCCCGGCTCGATTGCGCGGGGGCTGTTCGTGATCTACATGATGATCAAGGACCGGGACATCAAGAACTACTGCATCGCCGCCCCGGTCTCCTTCCTCCACGTGGTCGGATACCTAGCCTTTCCCTTGCAGATGGCGTCGCACAATCCCGCCCTCGCCCGGTTCCTCGCCGGCAAGTGGACCATCGGCCTGGTGCACCTCGTGCCCGTCTTCGGCGAACGGGGCGGCCTGCTGGAGCATTGGGTGTTCGACTTCTTCTTCAACCTGCCCCTATCGATCAAGAGGGGGTTCAAGACCCATCCGGTGAAGTGGATCCTGGGCTCGATCCTCGCCGCCTGCGTCGTGGCCGGCGTCCTCTTCCTGGCCTACGGCTTGGTGTGCGAGTGGTGGCAGCCGAAATAGCGTCGCAATAGTCGCTTTTCGCTCCGCGAAAAG
>CAZDHR010000456.1:0-5419 GCA_964505295.1 uncultured Planctomycetaceae bacterium | reverse complement strand
GCACGGACTGTGGCACTCGTACACGCGAGACTCGACCGTTGACCAGTACCCGGGCACGTACCTGGCGTACATCAACGCGGGCGGAACGATCCGGGACTGGCCGACCTGCAAGGACCACATCGACCGCTCGGTGCGCGGGGTGATCCGCTGCGAGGACGACATGACGCCGGGCGAGCTGGGGTGGTTCGGCATCGGGCCCAAAAGCGGCAACTACGACGGGCTCCAGTTCGACGAGATCGAATACCTGATGTGCAAGTCGATGGGCTATAACGCCCCTATCTCGCTCCAGACGAGCTTCTCGCGGATGGAATCCCACCCGCTCCTGGCCGATATCCTGGAAATCGTCCGGATCTACGAAGCGACCCGCCTGGCCGGCAAGGTGCCCGAGGCAACGTGCGAGCGGCTGAAGGAGCAGGGCAAGGACTTCGTGATGCTGCCCGGCGCGCTCGCGACCGAGGGGGAGCCGCCCGTGTTTGTCGAGGTCGAGGAGCTGGCCGAGGTGGCCGGCACGCACGACGTGCGGTCGTTCGTCGGGGCCCGGGGCTCGGGCGCGATCGCCACGCTTTGGCACTACGTGGGCAAGGAGGGGAAGGTCCTCCTCGACGCGGCCGACGTCGAGGTGTTCGACGTGAAGGGGGAGCCGGTCGCCGTCGAGAAGGTCGGCGCGAAGGTCGCCGTGCCGGTCGATCATCGTCGGCTCCTGCTCCGTTTTGCGGGCACGTCGGCCGAGGCGGCGCGAGGGCTTCTCGCGGGCGCCACGCTGGAGATTCGCAAGCCGGTGGTCCTTTGGATCCAGGCGGAGGACTGCCGGGAGTGCGTGGGCACGATGACCAAGGGCTCGGCGGCCGGCGTCGAGGAGCCGGAAGCGCTGGGCGACGTGGTGCTGTGTCCGGGGCAAATGGACCGCACGGGCAAGACGCCCTGCTACTGCGAGTATCGGGTGGAGATCCCGCGCAAGGCGAGGTGGACGCTGTGGGGGCGGGTCCGCTATCCGACCGGGGGCGACATGTCGTTCGGGCTGGTGCTGCCGGACGAGGAGGTGACGCTCACCGGCAAGCAAGTGCTGGGCAATTGCGGCGTGAACGAGAAAGCGTGGCACTGGACCGGACGCGGCGGCGGCGTGAGCACGGTCCCGCCCGGCTCGCCGATCACGTTCAACCTCGAGCCAGGCGAGCTCGTCTTCCGCATCTATCCCCGGGAAGGCAACGGCACGAAAGCGGGCAACCCGCGGCTCGATTGCCTCTGCCTGGCCGAAGACCCGGAGTACCGCCCGACCGACACCGACGCGAAGGCGGCTCTCGAAAACCCAAGGTGAAAGCCGCCGAATGCCGACGGCCCGTTTCCCCGTCATTCTATTGCGGGCCCTCAGCCGCACTGCCCGTGTCGAGGAGCACCACGTCGTGCGCCCCGTGGCAATCGGTGCAGACTTTGCGCTGGCCGTCCTGGGTGAGTTCCGGCTTTGGGGGCTTCGACCGCGAGCACTCGTGGCACCGCTGGCAGAGGCGGTTGACGTCGGGCCGGGCGAAGGCTTCGTCGGGCTTGACTTCGTTGTTCTCGTCGGCCAGGTGTCCCTCGCTGGGGCCGTGGCACGTGGTGCACCCGACCTTCTCCTCGAAGTGCAGGCTGCCGACGAACTCGTCCTCGACGTCTACGTGACAGATCGAGCAACCGGCCAGCGGGTTGTCCTGAAGCGGATACTCGGCCGAGGCGTCGGGCTTCGTGCCGGGCGGCGATTTCGGCTCCCTCCGACGTGGAAGCGGCGCCGTCGTCGGTCGCAGTCGCGTCCGGCGATCCCGCGCCGCGGTTGGCGGATTCGGAAGCTGCGGCCGCCATGGCGTCGGCCGAATCCGCTGCCGGCGGGTCATCGTCCTCCGGAGCCGGCTCGGGCGGAACGTCGCTCGTTTCGATCGGACCGGCGACCGCCGGCGCAGCCGTTATGCTGGGCATGCCCCCGGGGCCGGTCGCGTGGTCGGAGACGCTCTTCTGGCACGACGCGAGCGTGAACAGGAAGAGGCCGCACAGGGCCGCGGGCCGCGCGGCCGCCGAGCTGGTGCGTTTCACGCACCCTACGGAGCTCGGGAGACCTCCGGTCGGCAGAGGTGGCACGGTCAGGAGACCGGCCACAGCGCGTGGGGACATCGGAGGCACGGGCGAGACGCCCGTGGCACCCGGTGAGACGCCCGTGGCACTTGGGGAGAGGTGTTGCTCGGGACGGCTACCGGTTCAATCCCACCAGCGGCCGGATTGATCGGCGATGGCGGCGTCTTTGCGGACGCTGGCCAGGGCGTCGCTCGACTCGGCATCGGCGACCATCTGCCAGGCGTTGATCTGAACGCCGCCGCAGGCGATCATCCAGTTGCGGCCCTTCTTGGCCACCGTGGCCTTGCTCTGGACGTGCTTGGGGGCGGGGTACTCCAGGGCTTCGACGCCGGCGGTGCCCATCAGCATGGGTAGCTCGACCTGGGCCCTTTCGGTCAGGCCATGGCCGACGACCATCGCGGCGACGATGGCCAGATCCATACAGTCCCGCAACTGCCCGAAGACGGGATCGGCCTGCGCCAACTCCTCGTACCGCTCGGTGAACGTGTCGGCCCATTTCTGGGAAACCGGATCGGCGGGACGCGACTCCTGCCGAACGCCGGCGGCGTCGAAGAAATCGGTTTCGGTCATCGCCTTGACCGAGGCGCCGCGCAGCTCCCAGGCCAGCCCGTCGGCGTCACGCAGAATCGGCTCGTAGTCGGGCGCCAGCCACCAGCGCGGCAGCATGTTGCTCCCCCGTCTCGATCCCCGCATCAGTTCCATGAAGCTGGGCAGCCCGCGAATCGGAGCGGCCTGCGTGCCCATGCCGATCCGCTTCATCTGGTAGTCGGCCGCGACCATCACCCGAGCGAAGTGGCTCGTCTCAGGAACGCCCGTCACGGAGACATCCTGCGGGCCGAGCTGCTGCTGGATACCCATCGCGGTGACTTCCGGGTTGCCGATCGTGCGTAGCTGCTTGGTGTGGGCCCTGACGCGCTGAATTCCTTCGGGCGTGGGGTCGATGGAGCAGGAGATCACGCTCTTCACCGGCGCGGCGGCCGCGCGGAGGGCGACGATCAGGTCGTCCAAGAGCAAGACGGGCCGGCCCGAGGTCTCGCCCACGATCGCCCCGCGGTCGTCGACTTTCCAGCCTTCGGCGGGCCCTACGAGCACGATGTCGTGCTGTTCGGGGTAGACCAGCACGTAGCGGACCTGCTGCAAACCGCCGAGGACCGAGATTTCGGGGGGCACGGGCTTGTTGTCCGCAAGCCCCTGGCGAATCGCCTCGTCGAGCCGGCGCAACGAGATCTTTCGCATGGGTGTGGCTTGATCCAGTCCGTCGGGCGCGCGGGTCAAGATGTCGCGGAGCGCCTCCCGCAGCGCGCCGAAATCCTGGACCGTGGCGTCGGCGAGCATGCCGGCCGGGTCGATCGAGACTCCACCCACGGCGCGCTGATTGATGCCCACCTGGTTCTGAGCCTGGAGGCTGGGGCACGCCAGGGCAACGAGCGCGAGCACGGCCGACGCGACAAGGGCCCGGTGAGCGACACGGGGGAGTAAACGGTCACAACGTGACATCGTGATTCTCCTGTTGGCGATCGTTCGGCCGTTTCGTCGCGTGGTGCCGGCCGGGCCGGCGGGAACCGCACGCGTGCGAAAGCCGTGGTACCGAGGAAGTGGAAAGCACGCACGGAAACCAGCGTCCGGTGCGCGAAAGCCGTCTACGTTACAGAGTAGTTCGACCCCCCGAGATTGGCAACAAGATTTCCAGCGCAACCGGCCGGACCGTACCCCCGCTCGATGTGTGGCCCTGGCTGCCGGTCGGTCGCGTGGGCAGCACCGTGCCGGCAACTGTCCACTTCCGCCGCGTCCGGCCGTCGTTTTTTGGGTTCATTCGGGGCGTGTCGGAGCCGGGGACAGGTGGCGCGGGGGGGGGCGCCTCCTTCATTTCAGGGTATCGCGGCCCGGCGGAATCCGCAAGAAAACGGCCACCCGCGGCGCCCATCCTGCCCATTGTGGGAGTCGCGTGCCCCTCTTTGGGGGTGGCCCCGTTGGGAAACTCCTTGCCCGAAGCCCCTCTGCTTGGATAAGCTGGTAGTAGTGGCCTTTTCTGGCTCAATCCGGGGGGAGGCAGGCCCGTTGAAAGGGTCGTCCGGTTTCTCGAGACCACGGTGGGACGGCTGGTGTCTGAGCTCGCGTATTTGGTAATCCGGGAAGGATCGAAATGGACGGACGTTTTCCGGCTGGTGCCCGGGGAGTCGGTGACGATCGGTCGAGCGCCGACGAACCAGATCGTGCTGAAGGACGAGCGGTGCAGCCGGAACCACGCCGAGCTGTTCCTCTCCGAGGGGCGTTGGACCCTGCGGGACCTGGATAGTCGCAACGGGACGGTGGTCGGCGAGCAGTTGGTCAAAGGCGACTGGGTTCTCGGTCCGGGCGACGTGGTCCGCATCGGACATTCGCAGTTGGTGTTCGTCTACAACCTGAGCGAGGCGTTTTCGGACGCGGGCACGGTGGTGCGTCGGCCGGTGGTGCCGGGCGAGAAGACGACCGATTCCGGCGCGCCGGACGAGGCGAGCGTTCTGGACACCTACGATCCGACCACGATCACCCATCGCCGCGGCCAGACCCGGTTCCTCGAATCGGCCGTCGAGGAGCAGGACGAAAGCGCGATTTCGCGGATGGGCCGGGCGGCGGCCAAGCTGTGCCGGCTGGCCTTCGAGCTGGGCAAAGCGCCCGACGCGGCGAAGATGGCCGATTTGGCCCTGGTCGCGCTGTTCGAGGAACTCGAAATCGACGCCGGCGCTTTGCTCCTTCTGCCCCGGGGCTTCGAGGGGGAGCCGACCGGCGCCGACCTGGAAACGGCCGCCTCCCATACGACGAGCGAGCGACGCTACCACCGGGTGGCCAGCTTCCTGGCGACCACGGTGATGCGCGAGGGCGAGGCGGTTCTGGCGCGGAACATCATGGGCGACAGCGCCCTGGGGAGCCGCGACAGTAAGGGGGTTATCCACACCACCAGCGTGATCTGTGCCCCGGTTCGCCAGGGCGAGACGGTCCTGGGCCTGATTCACCTGTACTCCACGGACCCGGACCGTGTTCCCGATCCGGATGACCTGGAGTACACGCTGGCCGTGGCCGACACGGTGGCCGTGGCGCTGACGAATCTCATCCGGCGGGAGGAGCTGGCCGAGAACCTGACGCAGGTTCGCGATGAGAACGTGCAGTTGCGCGAACGACTGGGCGTGCAGAGCGAGATCGTCGGCTCCAGCGCCAGCGTGAAAGAGATCACCGAAGAGATCGCACGCGCCGCCGCCAGCAAGGCCACCCTGCTGATCCGCGGGGAGAGCGGCGTCGGCAAGGAGCTGGTCGCCCGCGCCGTCCATTTCTCCAGCCCTCG
>CAZDHR010000455.1:0-5422 GCA_964505295.1 uncultured Planctomycetaceae bacterium | reverse complement strand
CCGCGTTCATCCGCCAATGCGGGTCCCGTTTCCTACACTTCCCAAGAAGTCCAGCTCTGGCACACGACGGGTGAGCAGTTCGAGGCGGCGTTGGTGCGAATGCTGGCCGACCGACTGACCCCGGTCGCGAGCACCCAGCCTGATGCCTCTGCCTACCGGCTGGCCTTGGCCGGCGCACAGGCACTCCGATTGTCGGTCGACCGCCGCTCGAACCGCGTGAACGTCGAAGGGGCCGCCGATGCGCTCGGGGCCTCAATGCCTTTGATTCACGTGTTGGACAGCCCGGAGGCGTCGGCGGAACGGAGCACGCGTTTGCTCTCCTTGAAGGCGGGCCGAACCGCCGACGTCGAGCGAGTGATCCACGCGATCCGGAGCAGCCAGTCGCTCGAAGGGACTGGGCCGGACAGTGCCTCCGTCCTGGATCGGCGAAGCCAGTTGCCGATCGCCGTGGCCTACCAGCAACCGGGTCCGTCGGCGCCGGCACCCACGGCGAAGGCACCGGCGCCAGAGACACCCGCGGATACGGCTCCCGCCACTCCCGGTCCCACCGACCAATCGCCTGCAACGTCCGAGGCGGCTGCGGGCGCACTGCTGCCTGGCAGCGGGCTGGCGGAGGCGGGGGGCCTGATCGGGGCGGTGCAGATCGAGATCCTGCCCGGCACCGACATTTTGGTGATTCGCGGCCACGAGCGCGACGTCCAAAAAGTGGTCGACCTGATCGAGCAGATCGAAGAGATCAGCGAGATCGAGAAGCCGGTGATCGAAGTGTATCACCTACAGCACGTCGACTGCCGATCGCTGGGCACGCTCCTGAACGAGCTCTACGAGGAAGTCTTTACCGTCCGGCAGGGGGACGTGAGCATCACGGCCCTGGCCAGACCGAACGCCGTGCTGCTGATCGGTCGACGGGAGAGCGTCGACACGGTGATCGATCTCGTCAAGCGGTTGGATCGGCCCGTGCCGCCGACCGCGCAGTTCCGGGTGTTCCGCCTGAAGAACACGCCGGCGGAAACCGCCCAGGAGTCTCTGGTCGAGTTCTTCGAGGAGCAGGACGACGAGGAAGGCAGCCTGGCCACGCGCGTGCAGATCACGGCGGACTTCCGTACGAATTCGCTCGTCGTGCGGGCGAACCCGCGCGATATGGCCGAGGTGGCGGCGGTCATCGAGCGGATCGACGCCTCGGAGAACGAAACGGTCAACGAAGTCCGTATCTTCAAGCTGAAGAACTCGATGGCCGCAGACCTGGCCCCGGTGCTCCAGGACGCCATCACGGCGCAGATGTACGGCCAGAGGACGGGGCAGCGTGCCGTCGTCCAGCGAACCACGGGCATGGGGCGGGAGCAGCAGGAGCGAAAATCGATCCGCCTCCAGTTCGTCACAACCGACGACGAGGGCCAGCGTACCCTGAACTCGGGGATTCTCACCGACGTGCTCGTGACCGCAGACGAGCGAGCGAACGCCCTGATCGTCACCGCCTCGCCCGACAGCATGCCGCTGATCGCCGCGTTGATCGACCAGCTCGATGCACTGCCGACGGCCGAGGCCCAGGTAAAGGTGTTCACTATCGTCCACGGCGACGCCTCGAACCTGCTCGATATGCTGGAAGACCTCTTCGGCGCCCAGGCGCAGGCGGCCGAGCCGGCGGTTCGGACCGGGGCCACCGGCGAGGACAGCTCGCTCGTGTTCCTGCGGTTCGCCGTCGACGTGCGGAGCAACAGCATCATCGCAACGGGCTCGACGGGCGACCTGGAGGTGGTCGAGGCGATCCTGATGCGTCTGGACGAGAGCGATCTGCGCATGCGCCAGACCGTGGTCATGCGTCTGAAGAACGCTTCGGCCGAAACCGTGGCCGAAGCCGTCAACGAGTTCCTCTCCAGCGAACTCGACGCGGAGCAGCCCGTCGATGGGCTCTTGAGCTCGATCGAGCAGACCGACCGCGAGGTCGTGCTGGTGCCCGAGCTGGTGACCAATGCCCTGATCATCAGCGCCACCGAGCGGTTCTACGATAGGATCATCGATCTGGTCGAGAAGCTGGATGCCCGGCCGCCGATGGTCGTGATCCAGGTCCTGCTGGCCGCGGTCGAACTGAACGACACCGACGAGTTCGGCGTGGAGCTGGGCTTGCAGGACTCGATCCTCTTCAACCGCAGCGTCGACAGCATCCCCGGATTCCTGTTCAACAATACGGCGATCCCGTTGGGCAACAACACGACCGCGCCCGGCTCCAATCTCGTGGGCGGACAGGGCATCACGAACCTCTCCTTGGGGCGACAGAACGGCGACTTGGGCTACGGCGGGCTGGTGATCTCGGCCTCCAGCGAGGCGGTCAGCGTGCTCATCCGCGCGCTCCAGGAGAATCGGCGTCTCGACATCCTCGCTCGACCGCAGATCATGACCGTCGACAACGTGGAAGGCATCGTCCACGTCGGCGAAAACGTGCCCACGATCACCAGCGTCTCCCCCGCCACCAACCTGGGGAGCCAGACGTTCAATGTCGAATACGTGGACGTGGGGATCCAGCTCAACGTGATTCCGCGAATCAACCCCGACGGGCTGGTGGTCATGCAGGTCACGGCCAGCCGATCCAAGGTGGGGCCCGAGGAGGACGGCATTCCCATTTCCGTCGCGGCCGACGGAAGCGTACTTCGCGCGCCGCGGATCGAGATTGCCGAGGCCCAAACCACGGTTAGCGCGATGGACGGCCAGACGGTCATCCTCGGCGGCCTGATCACCAAGGACACCGAAGAGATCCATCGCCAGGTGCCGTGGCTGGGCGACGTCCCCGTCCTGGGGCGCCTCTTCAGCTACGATAGCGTGACCGTGGAGAAGACCGAGCTGTTGATCATCCTGACTCCCCGCGTCGTCGAAAGCGAGGAGGACGCCGAGGTGGTCAAGCAGATCGAGGCCGCGCGAATGAACTGGTGCCTCGCCGACGTGCTCGAAGTCCACGGCGATCCTTTTGACCGGACCGGCCAGATGCCCGTGATCTACCCCGATCTCGACCCGACTGCCCAGTCCATCTTGGCCCCGGAACCGGCGATTGAGGACCAACCAAGCGGCCCCATGGAAGCGGACCAGACGCCGTTCATCATGGAACCTCTGCCCCCGGCCCCACCGCAGAAGGGCGCGACGTCGGGCCCGGCGCCCCCCGCGCCGGAGCAAGGCGTGGGAATCGGACCCGGCGCGACGTCGAATCCCGTCGCTTCAAGCTCGCCCGGCGACGTCCGGCGGGCCAGCTTCGATCAGCGCCTCACGCCGGCGGCCGCGACCACGCCTCAAAGCTCGACAAGGTATCGCGCCGCCGGTACTCCTCCCTTCACCTATTCGCCGACTAATTACGCAGGGGCCAACTACCCGGCAACCAACTACCCGGCAACCGGCTACCAACCGACGAGTAACCCGGGCTATCCCGCCACGGCGTACCCGAAAACGGGCTATCCGGCGCCCCAATACCCGGCCGGCGTCGACCGCGGCGCGCGCGGCCCGGCGACCACCTCGGCCACGACCCCCCCATCGGCCGTCGATCCGAGGTACGGCTATGCGCCGGCCGAACCGTCATTCGGGATGAGTTCGCCGCCCCGTTCCGGCGTCGAGGGCGACACACGCTACTCGGAGCCGGGCATCGCTCGATTTCAGGGAAGAATCGACCAGCCAACCGGAACCGTCGTCCCCAGCTACAATCGGTCAATCCCTATTAGACAGACCTTTGGGCAGTAAGACGCCGGCGCAGCGGACTCGACCGGTTTTGACGCGCGCGTTTCGCCCGGAGGATGGGAGAGCGGCATGCGATCACTTGCGCGGCTATCACGAGTGCTTCCGGCAGTTGTCTGCTTGGCGTCCTTCGCCGGTTGTACGCAACTGGATTGGAGGCCGCCGACGGAATGGTTTCCGCTGGGCGAAGACGAACCGCAAGCACCGACCAAGGTGGTGGCCGTCTGGAGCGAGGTCATGCTCCAACATCCCGATCGTCCCCCAACCCGCGGTTTCGGCGGCCGATTGATGTTCTTCGGCCCGGACGGGGACACGGCGCTGCGGGTCGACGGCTCGCTGGTCGTGTACGCTTTCGATGAGGACAATCGCCATCCGAATAGCAGCACGCCGAATCGAAAGTACGCGTTCACCGCCGAGCAGTTCGCGGGGCACTACAGCAAGTCGAAGCTCGGTCACTCGTACAGCGTTTGGATCCCTTGGGACCAGGCCGGGGGATCAAAACAAGACGTCGGTCTCATCTGCCGGTTCAATCCGACCCAGGGGCCCGCGATCGTCAGCGAACAGACGCGGGTCGCCCTGCCGGGCAGCTCGCCCCCGGTCGCGACGAAAACCGCGGGTTCGACGAGTTACATCGAGCACGTCAAGCCGCGAACAACGCCCTTACGGCCCGTGGCGTACCAACAGGCTCTCCCGAACGACCGCTTGGGGAACGACGTCGACGGCGATCGGAGCGGGAAGATGAAGACGGCCACGATTGCAATCCCGCCGCGCTTCGGGCGGCTGACGCCGGTCGCGGAATCCAACCGGCGAGTCGACCGGGCGCCGGCAACCGCGGCGCAGAGTGACGTGCTCGAGACGGACCAGAACGCTACCGCGTCGACGGACTCTCGCTCGCCGGAGCCAACGTCAGCAGATTCTCGACCCGGCGGACCCCAGGCTCCAACTTCGCAACCCGCTCAGCCAACACTCGGTCGTGCTCCGTGGCAACCACTCCGCGAAGGACCGCCGTCCCTCCCTCAATCGTTACCTCCATGGGCGACCGGCGCTGGAGCCAGCTCGACTTCTCCATCCGACTAGCCAACTTGGAACTGCGCTGAGCAGGCGCGGGTCGGACAAAGCGAAACCCCGTCCGCAATCTCGCCCGAATCTCCGAGGTGCTCCTGCGGGATCCGAATCCTCCCCCGCTTCGCCTGGACTGCATCCCGCGCGCGAACGGGGAAGAGCCAAACCCCGTCTGGCCGCGTCCCGTACCCTGACTTCCCTGGCGAATGGCGCCGGTTGCCGTCATCGCGTTTCTGACGTCCTCGGCGCTGGCACCCACAAACCCCCCCGCCTCGTAGGGAGTTACCACGCCCATGGCGGGGGCGGCGGCGCCCGTCCCTCCGCTCGGTGAGCTGCCCCCCGTCCCCGAAAGGACCGAGAGGTTCTGCGTGCGGTTTGATTGGTTTTGCTGCGCCCAGGCCACTGGGTGAGAGCCCAACACGACAAGGGTGCCGATCATCGCGGCCGTAGAAAGAGTCCGCATGGTTCTTGTCCTTCGCAGGGATGGGCTACTCTCTATCCTTTATATCGTACCGAACCCACTCGACAAGTTGAATTGTCGCGGATTCGCCCGGAAAGAACGTTGACGCGCCACCAGTATGAGGGGAAGGCTCGCAGCACAAGCAAGAGGCACAAGCTGTTTTCCCGCATCCTGGTTCCCAAGCTCCAG
>CAZDHR010000454.1:0-5434 GCA_964505295.1 uncultured Planctomycetaceae bacterium | reverse complement strand
GCCATCGCGTCGATCGCGTGGCCGTCGCTGGAGCGCCCCTTGTCGAACCAGCGGCTCCGCAAGGCGGCCGACCTGGTCCGCGTGGTGTGGGGCCGGGCACGGGTCCGGGCGATGTCGACCGGCGAGACGCTCGTGTTCCGCTACTCGATCGAAGGCGACCGCTACTCGGTCCAGACGTACGCCGGCCCGGAGTCGGTGACCGGCGCCGAGTCCACCGACGGGCCGGCAGGCACGAGCGACTATGAGACCGACCCGGCGTTCATGCTCGGGTCCGAGCCCCGGCTGCCCGACAAAATGACGTTCCTCTCCGGCGAGACGGCCACCGACGTTCGGGCCGAGTCGCTCACGCTGGAGGAAGCCCCCACGGCGGACGGCGGCCAGGGTTGGTCGGACCCGATCCTCTTCTATCCCGACGGCAGCACTTCGACCGCGACGGTCGTTCTCAGAAACGAGTACGATCGCTCGATCGAGCTGTCGCTGCGAGGGCTGACGGGCGTGATCACGGTCGGAGAGGTCTATTCCGCCGAGGAGCTCTAGCCATGAGAGTCAATTTCCCGCGAGGCAGAACCGGGAGGACTCGCCCCCGACGTGCCCGAGACGCATTCACCCTGCTGGAAATCATTCTCTCCCTGGCGATCTTGTGCGGGGCGATCGCCACGTTGGGCGAGGTGTCGCGCCTGGGCATGCGCCAGGCGGAGAGGGCCCGCGACTTGAGCCAGGCGCAGCTCTTGTGCCAGAGCAAGATGGCCGAGATCACCGCCGGGCTGATCGCCGCCGAGGCGCAAGAAGGCGTCCCCTTCGAGCCGGCCGAGGACGAACTCGAGTCCGAGTGGCTCTACTCGATTGAGGTGAACGCGGCCTCCGAAGAGGGCCTGCTGGAAGTCCGCGTGACGGTGGCCAAGGACCTGCCCGACACGCGGCGCCCGGTCGAGTTCGCGCTGGTCCGCTGGATCGTGGATGAGAGTGAAACCCTGTAGAAAGACTGCGTCTTCGACCGACGACCCATCTTACGGAAACTTGAATCACTTGTGTGTTTTCCAGGAAACCAAGAGAGCATGACCATGGAGCTCGCGGTGAGCAACACGAGCGGCGGGAAGCGACGGGCGAGCGAGCGATCCGCTGCGCCCTCCGCGCTCGCCGGCCGCTCTCGCCGGGGCTACACGCTGATCGAGGTCTTGTTGAGCCTGACGTTGGCTTCGTTCGTGTTGATCGCGGTGGGCATGGCCGTCGATTTCCAGTTGCGCGTGGTCGATCGGAGCCGGGGCGACGTGGAAGAAACCCAACTCGGCCGGGTACTGCTGCGCCGCATCGCCGACGACTTGCGCTGCGCCGTGACCAAGGACCCGCTCGGGATGACGGAACTCGTGGCGGAGTTCGAATCGGCCGCCTCCAAAGCCGCCGAGGGCGTGGAAACGGTAGCCGGGGAGATCGCCGCGGGAACCGCCGACTCGGAGGGCGGCACCGCGGTAGGGGCCGACTCGGGTGACTCCGAACCGAGGGAGTCGTCTGAGGAGGAGGGCGAGGAGGGCGAGGACTACGAGTCCGAGGAGACGGAGGATTCGGCCGAAACGACGACCTCGCAATCCACGCCCGGCGTCTACGGCGAGTCCGACTGGCTCCAGGTCGACGTGGGGATTCTCCCCCGGCTTGACCAGTTCGACGCCGACTACACGTCGACCGACGGCTCGACCACGGTCGACCGAATCAGCGACGTGAAGACGGTCACCTACTACGTCGTGGAATCGGAAGACGAGACCGGCTACGCGGCCGACGGCACGCCCTCGGGCGGATTGGTCCGGCGCGAGCTCGATCGGGCCGTCAGCTTGTGGGGCACCGAGATCGGGCAAATCGACGAGGACTCCGACGTCACCCCGCTTGCCCCCGAAGTCGCCGCGATCGCCTTTCGCTACTCGGACGGCACCGAGTGGGTCGACTCGTGGGACAGCGAGGAGGCCGGGGCCTTGCCCGTCGCCGTGGAGGCCACGCTCACGATCCGGCCGATCCGCGACCCGGGTGAGCTGACGTCGGCCAACGAGATCGTCGACGCAGAGGATGAGGAGCAGTGGCTCACCTACACGCGCATCATCCACCTGTTGGCCGCCGAACCCTCCTCCGGTGACGAGATGTCGGAGGAGACCTACGGGGAGACGGAGGAGACGACCGAAACGGCCGAGTCCGGGTCGACCGAGTCCGGCTCCGCCGGGGAGGGGTCCGCGCGATGAGCTGCCCACGCCTTCGACGATTCAGCCCTCGTTCCCAGGCTCCGGCCCCATTCCCTCCTCGTTCCCAGGCGGAACCTGGGAACGAGGTGACGCGCAGAACTCGCCGCGCGCGCCGCGGCATGATCCTGATCCTCGTCCTGGTGGTGATCGCCGTGTTGAGCCTCGGGGCGCTGACTTTCTCGGAGCTGATGCTCGTCGAGCACGAGGCGGCCCGCCTCTCCGGCCGGCAGGCCCAAGCCCAGGCGCTGGCCGAGTCGGGCGTCGAGATGGCCCGGGTATTCTTGAGCTGGGATGACGAGTCCCAGGCCGAGGCCGGCGGCTCGTACGACAATCCGGACCGATTCCAGAGCGTCCTGGTGATCGACGACGAGCTGGCCCGCGATCGCGGGCGGTTCACCTTCGTGGCCCCCCTGATCGAAGACGGATACTGCACGGGCGTCCGTTACGGCCTGGAAGACGAATCGACGCGGCTGAACCTGAACGCGATCCTGCTGTTGGACAAGTACGCCCAGCAGGCGGGCGTTGAGAACGGCGGCCGGGAGATCCTCATGGCGCTGGTCGGCATGACCGAAGATATCGCCGACGCGATCCTCGACTGGATCGATTCGGACGACGAAACGCGCGAGTACGGCGCCGAGGTCGACTATTACTCCGCGCTCGATCCGCCCTACGCCCCGAAGAACGGGCCGCTGGAAACGGTCGAGGAGCTGCTGCTCGTGCGCGACGTGACCCCGTGGCTTCTGTTCGGCGTCGACGCGAACCGCAACGCCCAGGCCGACTCGACCGAGCCGGACCCGTCGGAGGTCTCCGGCGTCGACAATTCCGACGGCTCCCTCACCCGCGGCTGGGCCGCCTACCTCACGCTTCACAGCCTCGAATCGAACGTCCGGCCCGACGGGGAGCCCAAGATCTACGTCAACCAGGACGACCTGGAAGCGCTCTACGACGAACTGGTCGAGGTCCTCGACGAGCAGTGGGCGACGTTCGTCGTCGCCCTGCGCCGCTACGGACCGAGCGACGGCGACACCGACGAGGTGGGCAAAACGAGCTACACCGTCGACGATCTCGATCTCTCGCAGTCGGGCGACTACAAGCTGACGACGATCCTCGATCTCATCGGCACGAAAGTCGAAGTGACCCAAGAGTCGGAAGGAAAGAGCGAAGGAGAAAGCAAAGAAGGAGGGCAAGGCGAAAGTGGAGAAAGCAAGGGCGAAGGAGGCGAGGACAAAAGCGAGGCGGCAATGATCCTCGAAAGCCCCTTCGCCGATGACCTGGCGAGCTACCTCACCTACCTGCCGACCCTGATGGACTACCTGACGGCCACCGGATCGGAGCGAATCCCGGCGCGGATCAACATCAATCAGGCCTCCGAGACGATCCTCGCCGGCATCCCCGGCATCACCAGTGAGGTCGTCGACGAGATCATCAGCCGTCGCCAACCGGACCCCGCCACCGCCGAGTCGTACCACCGGCACGAAACCTGGCTCCTCTGCGAGGGGATCGTCACGCTGGAGGAAATGAAGCTGCTGATGCCGCTGGTCAGCGCGGGCGGGAGCGTGTACCGGGCCCAGGTGGTCGGCTATTTCGACGAGGAAGGCCCCACGGCGCGGATCGAAGTCGTGCTCGACGCCACCGAGAGCCCCGCCCGGGTTGTCTTCTGGAGAGACTTGAGCCACCTGGGCCCCGGCTACCCCCCAGAAACGCTGGGCGTCGAGGCCCCCAATTGGTAGTAGATTCCAGGAGGGCCTTCGATTAGGCTGAGTAGAGGGGAATATCGTCGGATAACTCCGGACACTGCCAGGGCATACGGCCGCTTGCCTGCAAACCGTGTGGCGTCGATTTGCCCGGGACTTGACCGTTCACGGCGTTCGCCAGAACTCGCGGAATCCGCCAACCGTATTCGGATATAGGTCAGTTAGCGCTTTAACCCCGGCAGTATCCCATGCCCCGACTGCTAGCCCTGGAATGGAACGACGACGAGGCGCGCGTGGCGGTGGCCACGTCGCGTGGCGGCCGAGTCGCGTTTGAGCACGCCTTTGTGGTGGACCTCCGGAGTGAGCCCTCCGACGCGGAGGCCGCGGAGGTCGACGTTGGCGAGCGGATCGCCACGGCCCTGGGCGCCCGGCATCTCGGTCGCACGGCCGCGCTGGTGGCGGTCGGACGGAGCGACGTCGAGCTGCGGCGTCTCTCGCTGCCCCCCGCCCCGGACGACGAGTTGCCGGAGCTGGTCCGTTTTCAGTCGATGCGGGAGTTCAACGCGTTGGGGGAGGACTGGCCACTCGACTTCCTCCCCCTCGATGAAGACGCGGAGCAGGCCCGCAACGTGCTGGCCGCCGCCATCAACCCGGAACGGGTCGACGCGGTCTGCGCGATTTGCCGGACGGCCGGGCTGAAGCCGGCCCGGATGGTGCTTCGGCCGTGCGCCGCGGCGTCGCTGGTCGGTCGCCAGCGCCCGGCCGAGCCCGGCCAGATCCGTCTCGTGGTCGATCTGTTGGTCGACGAGGCCGACCTGACGGTGATGATCGGCGATCGGACGGTGTTTCTGCGGCGTGCCCGACTCCGCGGCGACCCGCTCGCCTCGTCCGCCGCGGCGGAAGTGCTCGCTTCGGAAACCCGCCGCACGATCATGGCCGCGCAAAACCAGGTCGGTGTGCGGGAGGTCGATTCGATCGTGCTCTGCGGGGCGGGGCCCGAGCATGCCGCGCTGGCCGAGTCGCTCCGAGAGCAGCTTCCCGCGCCGTTGGAGCTGTTTGACCCGTTCGAGGGGTTGCGTCTGGAGGGCGACCTCCGCCGGGCTCTCCCCGATCGCTCGAACCGGTTCGCGCCGCTTTTGGGAATGCTTCGCGACGAGCTGGAGGGAACACCGCACGCGCTCGATTTCCTCAACCCCCGCCGCCGCCCCGAGCCCCCCAGTCGACGCAACATCTTCACGGCGGCCGGCCTGGCGGCCGCGCTGGTGGTGCTCCTGCTGCTCGGCTACGGCTGGCTCCAGAGCAGGTGGCTCGAGGCCGACATCGCGGAGTTGACGAGCAAGTCGAAGGACCTGGACGTCCTGGTCGAGCGGGCCACCAAGATCAACGAGGCGGTCGACGCCGTCGAAGCGTGGAGGGACCGCGAAGTCGTCTGGCTCGACGAGCTCCGCTGGCTGTCGGACAACCTCCCCGAGGCCGAGGACGCCATGCTCACCAAATTGACGCTGAGCGTCGTTTCGG
>CAZDHR010000453.1:0-5459 GCA_964505295.1 uncultured Planctomycetaceae bacterium | reverse complement strand
CAGACGGCCGCCTGGCAAGCCAAGGCCAACGAGATGCTCGCCTCGATCCGGCGCGAGGACGGGCCGTATTGGACGCGGCGCGCCCAAATGCTCCTCTCCGGCTACGTCCAAACGCTGCCCGGCGGCGATCTGGCGATGTGGGCCCAGGCGGCGGAGAACGCCTATCACAGCGGGCAGTACGACGACGCACTGACCGCCTATGACCGCGCCCGGGCCCTGGCCGAACAACAGGGCGACGAAGACCAGGCATTTCAGTTGGGCTTCACGGCCGCGACGATCGAGCACGACCGTGGGCGGCACCAACAGGCCATGTCGCGGTACCACGCCCTCGCGAAGGCCATGCCCGGCCACGCGAAGGCCCCCGAAGCGCATCTGCTGGCCATCTTCCACGCCGGACAGCTCGCTCGCCAGGAGCCCTCCGGTTCCCTCGACCGCTACGCTTCGCTCGCCCAAGAGCACCTGGCGACCTGGCCGAATGCCCCGACGGCCGACGAGGCGCGTCGGTGCCTGGGGTTTGCCCTTGAGCACCAGGGCGAGTGGCAGAAGGCCATCGAGCAATATCAGGCGATCTCGCCCGACCACCCGAGGTTCGGCGAAGTGCTCGCGGCGGTCGCCCGCGCTTACGAGGCGTGGCTGGAAGAGCGCAGGGCGCGGGGAGAGCCGACAGACGAGACGGCGGCGGGCGCGGCCCGGTGGTTCGAGTCGCTGGTCGTCGGGCCCGGGGGGCGGCTGCCCGAGCGGTGGAGCCCGGTCGACAGAGAGGCCGCGATTCAAGCCGCCCGGTTTCGCTTGAACTATACGACCGAAGGCGCCGATCGCGCCGAACGAATCTTGGCCGCCGCGCTGCAAGAAATCTCGGATACTACTCCAGAATGGCAATCGACCGCAAGAGCGCTTTTGGTGTTTTCTCTGGCGGCCCAAGGCCGGCGTCACGAGGCGACCAGGCTGCTCGGGCAGCTCTCCGGGGGATCGCCCGAGCAGTTGTTGAAAATGTTACAAGGGCTTGCACGAATCGGCGCGGCGAGCGGGGCGGAAGTGAAGGCGGAGCTGGCCGGGCTGGAGTTGAGCGTCGTCGAGCTGCTCCGCTCGCAAAGGGAAGCGCTTGACGCGGCCGACCGGAGAACGCTCGACTCGATCGCGGCCCAGGCGCTGGCCGACGCGGGCAAGACCGACGCGGCCCTGGACGCGTTCGGCCGGCTCGCTCAGGCCCATCCTCAGGACGGCCCGATCCAGGAGGGCTACGCCCGGCTCCTGTTGACCCGGCAAGACGCCGCCGCGCGGGAAGCCGCCCTGACCCAGTGGCGCCGGGTGGAGAAGAAGTCCCGCCCGGGCAGCGACCGCTGGTTCCGCGCGAAGCTGGCGGTGGCACTTCTGCACTATCAGTCGAACAACCGGGGGCAGGCCGAGAAGATCCTCCGGCTCGTCGAAATCCTACATCCGGAGCCGAAGCTCCGCGATCGCGAAGTCACGGCCCGGTTCGCCGAACGCTTGAGCCCGGCCATGAAGGCCCGGTTCTTCGAAATGCTCGACTCCTGCCAGCCGTAGGACGCCGCGTCCAAAGCCCCTTCCTCGTTCCCAAGCCCCAGCTTGGGAACGCCCGTCGGAGGAATCTCCGGCTTCCGGGCGCCGAAGCGAGCCTGCACGGGACACGGGTTCCCAAGCGGGAGCTTGGGAACCAGCGGGAAGAGAGTGTGACTTCGAGACACTTCCGGATCTGCCCTGGAACGGGCGGCCTGCGCACGGGCCCTGCGGGACGGGCCCGCACGCAGCGACGCTCAGAAGGGGTGGGTCGAGCGGACCGGCCGGAGAAAATCGACGGCCATCAG
This sequence comes from uncultured Planctomycetaceae bacterium, assembly GCA_964505295.1. Taxonomy (GTDB): domain Bacteria; phylum Planctomycetota; class Planctomycetia; order Pirellulales; family Thermoguttaceae; genus DATKZH01. The sequence continues at coordinate 3,633 of CAZDHR010000453.1, read as the reverse complement.
AACGCAGATTACGGTCCCGAAAAACATGAGAGCGGTGCTCAGGAACAACGGCGTACCCTCCATGGTGCCAGAGTCCTCGTGACGAGAGTTGCAGGACGACCGAGTGCAATTTGCGTGCCAAAAAAGGCCGCCGGGGAAATAGCTCTCCTCGTTCCCGAACTCCGGCTTGGGAACCAGGGGACGATTCGTGCACCCTGACTGGACGGCCCCGGCGGGCTCGACGACCTTGACTCGGTACCCTCCACGAACGAAACTTGAAGTAGGGGACCAACATGGCTGGCATCCCGCTTCCCAAGTGCAAGGCAATCTTGATCTGTGAACGGACGATCGTAGAAGCAGCTACCGGCCAAACCAGCCTGATCGGCATTTTCGATGAGTTCACTTTGCCGAGAATCCCCGGCCGCACGGAGCCGTTCCGGCTGTACATCCGGCTTTCCGAAGGCATCGGCCAGTACCGAATCCACGTAGAGATTCACGACCTGCAAGAGGACCGGATCATTGGTCGAACGGACCCGGCAATCCTCCAGTGGGAAGAGCGATTGGCGACGGCTGAGTTGTTCATTTCCATCCCACGGCTTCGCATACCGCACGCAGGCCCCTACGATCTGATCGTCTTCGCGAACGGAGAGGAGATCGATCGCCAGCAATTCACCGTCCATCAGGACGAGGGAGACGACGAAGATGAGTGCCCCAGAGAACGTGGTCGTGCTGCGGCGCGAAGACCGCGCCGTGCGAGGGAAGCCGGTCCAGACCAGGGAGGAGGGGAAGCGGAGCCCTTTACCGCGCCGCTGCATCGTGCTGTCCATGCAGATTGTCGATCCCCCCGAGCCGATCAAGCATCCTCGCGACTGACGGTCCAGCGCTCCACGCGCAGTGGTCCTCACACGAACTTGCTCACCCCCGGCGTCGGCATCGGGTAGCGGCCCTCGGCGTCCGGCTGGGTGGGCGGGTCGGCGTCGAGCGCGTATCGCTCGGGGGCCACCACGTACGTCGACTTCATCGCCTCCTCCCACGTGATCACCTGGCCGCTGTACGTGGCCCAGGTGGCCATGATCCCCAGCATGCTGCTTCGGGCCATGTAGAGGCTGTTGTTGACCGGCTCGCCGCTGCGGATCGCCGAGAACAGGGCCACGTGCTCCAGGTCGAACCGGTTGCACTCCGGGCCCTCGTAACGCCAGTTGGTCTCGCCCTCGATGCGGCAGCGGAGCAGGTCGCAACGGCCCTTGGTGCCGAGGAAATGGTCGGCGATGCTCGGCCAGCAGCCGTTCTGCTGCCGGCAGTAGGCGTACATCCGCACGCCGCTGGCATACTCGTAGGCGATCGCGTGATGGTCCCACGCGTCGCCGTACTGCGGCCCGACGCGGGTCTGGCGCCCGCCCATGCCCCAGGCCTTCACCGGCGGCTCGTCGTGCATCGCCCAGGCGGCCTTGTCGAGGTTGTGCACCAGGTTCAGCCCGGGCAGGTCGCACGAAAGCCAGTAGAAGTTGAACCAGTCGCGTATCTGGTACTCCATCTCGCTCCATTCGGCCCGCCTTGCCCGCGAGCGCAGGCTGCCCGTGTTGCACGTCTCCTCGATCGCGACGATCTCGCCGATGGCCCCGTCCAGCACGCGGCTCATCGTCTCGCGCACGCCCGTGTGATACCGCCAGGCAAGGCCGGAGACGATGCTCAGCCCCTTCTCTCGGGCGAGCTCGCCGGCCGCCAGCACCGTGTGCACGCCGGGCGCGTCGACCGCGTGGATCTTCTCGCAGAAGACGTGCTTGCCGGCCTCGACGGCCGCCTTCAGGCACGTTGGGTGGAAGTGGGTGGGCAGGGCCATCAGCACGACGTCGACGCCACTGGCGATCAATCGCTGGTACCCGTCGAAGCCGGTGAAGCAGCGATCGTCGTCGACCGCCACCTGTTCGCCTTTGAGATTCACGAGGTTCCGCCGGCTCGCCTGGATGATCTCCCCGAAGACGTCGGCCATGGCCACCAGCCGGCAGTTCTTATCGGCGTTCATGGCGTTGACGGCCGCCCCCGTGCCGCGGGGACCGCAACCGATGAGGCCGATCTTCAACACGTCGCTCCCGGCGGCATGGGCACCCCGCCCGACGGCTAGGCCGGCGCCAAGCGTCGCCCCCGCCGCGGCGGTCGACCGCTTCAAGAAGCTCCGCCGAGAGCTCGTCGCTCCCGTTTCCGACGCATGCCGCTCGGACGCGGCTCGTTGTCTCTTCTCGGACACTTCCCGCATCTTCGTCCCTCCTTCGGTGAAGCTCATCCCACGCGGCCGCGGGCCATCCGACCGGGCCGTGCGGCCCATTATCGCCGACCGAAGCAGCGGTTGAAAGAACCTCCCGTCGCGTTCGACAATCGTAGCAGGCACGTGTCCGGCCTCTTTCTTTTCCGCCGGGCCCGGCCCAGAATAGGAACAGTAGCCGTAGGGTGCGTGAAACGCACCATTCTCCTTGAGGTGCGATCATAGGTGGTGCGTTTCACGCACCCTACTTCTCTTGTCGAAGCAGGAGCCCAGGATCTCCCCGAGTCATGGCAGAAATCAATCTACATGCAGGCAGCAGAGGCGTCGGCACGCTCTCGCGGACGGAAGCTGACAAACACCGAACCACAAAAATGACAGGGAATTCCCGGGAGACAATACCAATATTGGCAAGCCGCGTAGGGTGCGTGAAACGCACCGTCATCCCGGGTCGGGCAAATGGGGTGCGTTTCACGCACCATACGCCGCTACGGCGCGTTGTCCGTGCGGCGCGAAGAGTCGGGGTTGGCGGCGGGATCGGCGCGTCGAGGGAGGCTCAGTGGCATCGCGGTGGAGAAGGTGTTGGACCTGTGCGACAAACGGGACCTGTGGACGGTGGCCTACGATCACCCCGCCGGTCACCGGACGAGCAACATGCTCGACCGACTGATGCGTTCGATGAACCGCTACTTCGACGACGGCGGACATCTGCACGGCTCCCATGCCGCCTGCGACCAACAACACTGCCGGGCGTGGGCCTTGCTCCACAACTTCACGCCCTGGCACCCCGCGACGTCGCAAGAGAACGATGGCTGGCAGAGTCCAGCCGAGCGGCTCAACCATCACCGCTACCATGAGAACTGGCTCCACAACCTCCTGGTCTCCGCCTCCCTCGGCGGCCTGACGCTGGCCGCCTCGTCGCAGGTTCGCGCGGCCTCCGCTCCAACGACCGCTCTGGCGGGCCTGCCCGCCGGCACGCCGCTCCGCGTCAAGCCGGTGCTCGTCTACGGGCTGCCGCAACGGAAGGAGAAGACCAGTTGGCGGGGCTACGGCGGTCTTCAGACACCGAAAGGCTCCAGGAGGCCCGGGCCAACGGGACGGTGATGAAGGAGGTGGAGCGCCAGGCGGACGAGCTGGTAGCCCAGCCGAACGTCACGCTCCAGACCGAGCGGAAGTTCGTCGTCAACTCGTTTCTGGCGCTGCACGTCTGCCGGGAGCTCGCCCGCGAAACCGGCGCGAGAAACTTCGGCTTCGCCAACTGCATGGGCTCCGACATCGCGATGCTCGACACGCCGCCCTGCCTGATCTTGAGCCTGGCCAACGACGAAGGGCTCACGGCGTACTGCCATACCGACCTGACGCACACGCTGCCCGGCGTGCTGCTGCGATGGATCTCC
>CAZDHR010000452.1:1482-5483 GCA_964505295.1 uncultured Planctomycetaceae bacterium | reverse complement strand
TTTGGTTTGAGACCGGAGAGCTGGCAAAACAAGCGGGGGGCAGTTGCCTGGTGGGATACGGAGACACGGTTGTCCTTTGTGCCGCGACCACCGGCCCGCCACGGCCGGGAATCGACTTCTTTCCGTTGACTTGTGACTATCGAGAACGGGTGGCGGCGGCCGGGAAGTTTCCCGGCGGGTTCCTCAAGCGCGAGGGTCGGCCCACGCTCAAGGAGACGCTCACCTCGCGGCTGATCGACCGTCCCATCCGACCCCTGTTCACCGAGCCGTTTCGCGACGAAGTGCAGGTCCAGGCCCTGGTGCTGGCCAGCGACCGGCAGACCGACGGCGACGTGTTGGCCATGAACGGGGCCTCGGTGGCTTTGTGTGTTTCCCCGATGCCGTTTGAAGGGCCGATCGGCTCGGTCCGGCTCGGGTACGTCGACGGGGGGTTCGTCCCGTTCCCCACGCACGCGGAGTTGGACCATAGCGATCTGGACCTGATCGTGTCGGGCTCCAGAGATGCCATCTTGATGATCGAGGGATTCGCCCGGGAAATGCCCGAGGACAAGATGGCCGAGGCGATCATGACGGCCCACGGGTATATTCGGGAGATCTGCGAGCTCCAGTTGGAGATGGTCGACAAGGTCAATCCTCAGAAGGCTCCCCTTGAGGTTCCCGAGCCCGACGGCCTCCTCGATCGGCTTAAGGAGCAGTATGGCGACGCGTTCCGCGAGGCCAAGCAGATGGAAGGGAAGCAGGCCCGGTCCGAAGCCTGTCGGGCGCTCAAAGAGAGGGCCGTCGCCGAATTGATCCCCGACCCGGAAGCCGAGGACGCGATCGCGCCGGGAGCACTGAGCAAGGCATGGCACGAGCTGGAGGCCCACGTGGTGCGCGACCTGATCCTTTCGGGCAAGCGGGCCGGCGGCCGCGCGAACGATGAACTCCGCGAGATCGTGTGCCGCGTCGACGTTCTACCCCGCGTGCACGGCTCGGCCCTGTTCCAGCGGGGCGAGACGCAGGCGATGATCACGGTGACGCTGGGCACCACGCGGGACCAGCAGCGCGTGGACGGCCTGGTCGAGGAGTACACCAAGAAATTCATGCTCGACTACTACTTCCCGCCTTTCTCGGTCGGGGAGTGCCGGCCGATCCGCGGACCGGGCCGCCGCGAGTTCGGCCACGGGGCCCTGGCCGAGCGGAGCGTCAACCCGGTTCTCCCCGGCCCTGACGAGTTCCCTTACACGATTCGCATCATCTCCGACATCCTCGAGTCGAACGGCTCCAGCTCCATGGCCAGTGTCTGCGGGGCCACGCTGGGCCTGATGGCCGCCGGCGTGCCGATCAGCAACCCGGTAGCCGGGATCTCCGTAGGTTTGGTCAAGGAGGGCGACCGGTGGGTCCTGTTGACCGACATCCTCGGCGACGAGGACCACTTCGGCGACATGGATTTCAAGATCGCGGGAACGCAGAACGGGATCACGGGTATCCAGCTCGACCTGAAGACCGACGGGATCAGTGAGGAGATTCTCCGGGCGACGCTGGCCCAATCGCGGGAAGCCCGAATGCAAATCCTCAAGGAAATGCTCACGGCGATCCGCCGGCCCCGGGATGACATTTCCCGTTGGGCCCCGCGGCTGCTGCGGACCCAGATCGACCCGGAGAAGATCGGCCTGCTGATCGGCCCGGGTGGGAAGACGATCCGTGCCATTCAGGAACGCACGGGCGCGGTGATCGAGGTCGACGACGACGGCACGGTGACCGTCGCCTCCGACGACGCGGCGGGGGCCCAGCAAGCCCTGGCCGACGTGGAGGCCCTGACCGCCTCGGTCGAGGTGGGCAAGATCTACGAGGGCCGGGTGACCAGCGTCAAGGATTTCGGGGCGTTCATCGAGATCCTGCCGGGCAAGGACGGTTTGTGTCACATCAGCGAGCTGTCCGACGGCTACGTGACCAGCGTGTCCGACGTCTGCAAGGTCGGCGACGTGATGAAGGTCAAAGTGATCTCCATCGACGAGCAGGACCGGGTCAAGCTCAGCCGCAAGATCGCCATGAAAGAGCTGGGGATTCAGGAGTAGGCGATTCCCGTTGATCTCCGTCGAGCCAAGCGACGCGAAGGCGCCCGGTGCGCGAGGCCCTTCGCGTCGCCGGCCGTTGCACGCCGCCAAGGGGGCGATCAAGGTTAGGGTGATGACCGCGCCGGCCGATTCCACGAGCCACGTCAACCAGAAGCTGGTCGACCGATACACCGAGATCGCCCGGCTGGCCGGCGGTTTGGCCCACGAGATCAAGAACCCGCTCTCCACGATTCGCCTGAACATGGAGCTGTTGGCCGAGGAGTACAGCGAGTCGGACAACCCGCGCGACCGCCGGGCCCTGTCCAAGGTGCAGGTGGTTCAGCGGGAATGTCAGCGGCTCGAGAAGCTTCTGGACAACTTCCTCGACTTCGCCAAGGTCCGCCAGCCGAAGCTGAAGCCCACCAACCTGAACGAGCAGGTTCGCGAGGTCCTCGATTTCTTTCGCCCCAAAGCGCGAGAGTGTGGCATCGAGGTGATCGACTACCTGGCCAGCGATCTGCCCACCGTGCTGTTGGACCGCGAATCGTTCCGCGGCTCGCTTTTGAACCTGGTGCTCAACGCCCAGCAAGCGATGCCCGACGGCGGTCAACTGGTGGTTCGCACCAGCGTCACCGGCGACGGGGTTGCCCTGGACCTGATCGACACGGGCCCCGGGATGGACGAGGCCACGCGGGAGCACGTCTTCGACGCCTTCTTCTCCACCAAGAGCGGCGGCTCGGGCCTGGGGTTGCCCACGGCCCGCAGGATCATCGAGGCCCACGGCGGCCAGATCCGCGTCCAGAGCGAACCGGGCCGCGGCACCCAGTTCACCATCAAGCTACCCGTCCCCGCCCGATTGCCCGCCGCCCCCGGTATGCAGACGCAAGAAACCTAGCCCGAGCTTCGCGGCGGGCCGGCGGCAAGACGGGGCCGGTCTACGGAGATTCCTGCCAAGCGCGGTCTGCGGCGGTTCTCGCTGTCCCTGGTGTATCGGGGTTCTCGGCGCGGCCGGTCAACGGGGGTCCTCGCGGTGCCCGGTCAGCGGGGGTTCTCGGCGTACCTGGTCTGTCGGGGCTCTGGCCATGCCCGGTCAGTGGGGTCCTCGGCGTACCTGGTCTGTCGGGGCTCTGGCCATGCCCGGTTCACCGGGCTTTTCCGCGGAGCGGTCCTAGCCCCGGCGTTTACGCCGGGGTGGCCGTGCGATAGAATTTTTCTTATCAGGCCCGTTTACGGGCCTTCTCCCTTGGCTTGAGCCGCTGCATCCCACGGAGCTACAACGATGTCGCACAACTACTACAGCGAGATCAACCTGCACATCGTCTGGCACACGAAGAACAGCTCGCCGCTGCTCACGCCGACCGTCGAGCCTGTTGCTCACCGTGTGTTGAGGAAGCGAATCGTCGACGCGCCCGACGTGTTCGTCCACGAAATCGGCGGCACGGAAACCCACGTGCACCTGGCCGTCACCATTCCGCCCACGCTGACGATCAGCGAGTGGATCGGCAAGCTCAAGGGCGGAACGTCGTACGACGTCAACCAGGAGATGGGCAAACGGCAGAAGGTCCTCCAGTGGCAAGCCGGCTACGGGGTGGTGAGTTTCGGGACCGGCGACTTGGAGTGGGTGAGGTCGTACGTCCACAACCAGCGGGATCACCACGGGCGCCGTGGGGTGCAGGACCGTCTGGAACGGATTACGCAATACGACGACGAGCCATGACGCCCATCGGCTCAAGCCCGGGCCGGCGAGAAGGCCCGTGAACGGGCCTCATTTGCTGAGCGTGTTGCCCGCGCCACCCCGGCGTAAACGCCGGGGCTACGACCGCTCCGCGGAGCCGGGCCGTGAACGGCCCTCGTGCCGACGGATCCGTCCGCCCCACTCCCACCACGGAAAACCCCGAGGGTTTCATTTCCCGCGGAGCCGGGCCGTGAACGGCCCTCGTGCCGACGGATCCGTCCGCCCCACTC
>CAZDHR010000452.1:0-1382 GCA_964505295.1 uncultured Planctomycetaceae bacterium | reverse complement strand
CGAGGGTTTCATTTCCCGCGGAGCCGGGCCGTGAACGGCCCTCGTGCCGACGGATTCGTCTGTCCCACTTGCATCAGCGAAAAGGCCGAAGGTGTCATTCCCTGCGGCAGACGGCCGCAAACGGAACTGGTGCGATGATCGTGTTGCACGCGTGACCTGCGCGGACTGTTCCGGCCGGCTACGCCGCGCCTGCCGCAAGGGCTGCCTGGGGCACGCAGCATTGGAGCCGGGCGCGATATCCGTCGGCGGCCTGTTCGGCGAACAGATCGAGCCCTTCGCGGAGCATGGGCATAGGCCGGCCAAGCTCGCGTTGGGCGCGTCGGGTGGAGAGCGACGTCTCGCGGAGGTGATCGGAGCCGGCCAGGTCGAGGGGGGCCTCGTCGGCCAACGTATCGCTGCTTGTCAGACCGAACGCGGCGGCCAACTCCACGGCAAACCGGTAGGCACTTACCCGCTCGGCACCGGCAACGTGGTATCGCCCTTGGAGTCCGCGGCGGTAGGCCAGCCAGAGAATCTCGGCCAGGCAGGTGGCCAGGATCGGCGTGGCGTGCCGATCGGGATCGAAAGGGACGGTTCGCCCCTCAACGAGCGACTCCCAGACGCGTTCGGCAAACCCGGGCGGCGTGCCAGCCGGACTCCAGCCATAGGGGTGCGTTCGTACCACCATCGCACCGGTCGCCTCCAGGGCGCGTTCCGCTTGCCGGGCGGCCCGGGCCAGCGGCCGCCGACTCGTGGCTGCCCGCTCGTCGTGAAAGAGCCGCGGCCCGGCGAAAACCGCGTCGGTCGAGATCACCGTCAGCCGGCTCCCCACCTGGCTCGCAACCTCGGCCAGAAGCGTCGAGGTGCGAGCTTCCTCATCGCCGTCGGGACAGGACTCCGGCACGTCCCAGCTCCCGCAGGCCAGCGGGCCGCAGTGCACGATCCAATCGGGCCGCTCCCGATGAATCCGGTCGATCCACTCGGACGAATCGGCCGGTGTCCACGAGCGCGTGGCGCAGCCGGGCAGCGCGACCGGGTGGCCGGCGAACAGCCCTAGCACCTCGAATCGGTCGGCCAACGACAGGGCCAGATTGGCCCCCACCAGACCCTCGACGCCGGTCACCAACAGCCGCTCGGGATCCGGCTTCCATTGCCAAGGCGGTTCCATGGGCTTGTACCCCGGTTGAGTTGAGGGCGGCACGTCCTGTCCGGGTCGGGTTCTCGTCGAAACGCGCGGCGGGGATTGTATCCGGCGCCTGAAGCCGGGCCAAGCCGAGTTCAGGCGGCCGGCCCGGCGCGCCGAAGGGGGCCGTTCTTCAGGCCGTGCTTTCAATGCTGGCACTCTTTTCGGGGGCAGTCTTCGTGCATCCGGGTTTTCGGAAATCTCCCAGCCCGCGCAGTTT
>CAZDHR010000451.1:0-5506 GCA_964505295.1 uncultured Planctomycetaceae bacterium | reverse complement strand
GGGCCAGCAGCACCGCGGCCGAGCCGATCAGCAGCGGTCCGGCCAGGATGGCGGGCGTGGCGGCGATGAACGGGCGAGTTCGCAGCAGCATACCCACGATCGCTGCCGCCAGACTAAGCAGGACGACCATCCCCACGGGCCGCAGCCGGCGCCAGGGCATCTTCTCGCCTCGCTCCTGCTGACGTGCCAGCAGGGCCAGGGCGACGGCCGAAGCGAGCGCCGCGCACAGAACCGCCAGCACGGTGTATCGGCACGGAAAGCGGAAGTTGCCTACGATCGGCAGCAAGCGCTGCAGCCCGTAGACGGGCGCGTACTTGCCCAGCGCCAGTAAAAGGGCGATCGCCCCGAACGCGAGGGCGGCCACTGCCGGGCCTCGTAGGCTCCCGCATTGGCGACGGCAGATCACAGGGTTTTGACCGAAAACGCCCGGGGCAGGCCGAGTTGTAGGGTGCGTGCTTGCACGCACGCCGGCGAAGCGTGATCTCTCGCGACGGCAGATCAACAGCCAGACGATCAGCATCAGGGGAACCGCCCCTACGTAGACGCCCAGCTCGTGCGTGTTTCGGCCGACCACGCGATGGGTGAACAGATAGGGGGCGACAAGCTGTACCAGGTTCAACGGGTGCAGGGACCCGGCGCTGGTGAACGCGGCGTCGACCGACCGGCGGACCGAATGGCCCAGCCAGTCCAACGTGGGCAGAAGCTGGACGCCGCCGAGCATTACGCCGGCCACCTTGGCGACGGCCAGACGCCAGCAAGGGCCGAGAACCTGTCGAGGAGTCGAGTTAACAGGCCCCCTCTCCCTCTGGGAGAGGGTTGGGGTGAGGGCGTCTCCCGACGCATTCAGTGTACGAGCGGCACGGCGACCTTCCGCAGTGAAACCAACTGCGACCGTGGGACTCCGGTCAACGGATCGAACTCTACCGATCACACACACCCCATACGCCGCCTCGGCCAGAAGCGAGAACCAAACGTACTGCGGGTAGCCCAAGAGCATCTCGGAGCCGGTCAAGAGCGCGACGCCTACCTGGGCGGCCGCGACGCGACGCCGGCCCGGCTCGACGAGCATCACGTCGATCGCCCAGAGCAGCCACGGGATATGGGCCACGACGGCGATCGCGTTGGGATGGACGAAGTGCAGCAGGTTGAAGCCGGAGAAGGTGAACATGAGGCTGCCGAACATGGCGGCGTCGCGCCGACCCAGAAGCCGCCCGAGGAACAGGTACGTTCCGGCGAGCATGAAGACGTAGCCGGCCAGCAGCTCGCCGGCCCAGGCTGCTTCGAGCGGGAGGAGGCAATAAAGCAGGAGATGGAACGGATGATACGTGCCGGCCTGGCCCTCGCCGGTCAGGTAGAAGCCGCAGAAGAGCTGCGGCGTCCAGTCGAACGGCTGACCGCGGCGGAGCTGCTCGGCGTAGAAGGCGCGCAGCGGCAGGTGGAACGCCCCCAGGTCGTCGTGCGTATAGACGTATCCGAACACGCACGGAGCGGCCATCGCGGCCAGGAGCACGACGGCGGCCAGCAGCGCCGAAGCAAACAGGCCCGGGCGGCCGCGCTCGGCGGCTCGATCCGGAGGCTGGCAGAGGTCGGAGGGCATCGGTCGTTCGTCGGCGAGGGGGCGGCTATTGGTTCTGTTCGCTGGAGACGGGCACGAGGGGGACCTCATCCTGCTCGACGGGAACGGCGGGAGCGGTCGGCTCGCTCTCTTTGGCCTCGTGGTATTCCTGCTCGGCGTTGACGGCCCAGACGTTGGATTTGTCGGTTCGGCCTTCCAGCACGTTCTCCACGGCGACCATGGCCGTGAGCATCGAGTGGTCCATGTTGTTGTAGCGGTGCATGCCGTTGCGCCCGATAAGGAACAGGTTCTCGAACCGGTCGATCCACGCCCGCAGCTCCTCGAAGCGGTCGTAGGTGCCGAAATAGGCCGGATAGGCCTTGGGCATGCGGATGACCGTGCCGTCGCGCACGGCGCCGGGCTCGATGATCCCGATCTTGGCCAGCTCCTCGGTAGCCAAAGCGATCAGGTCCCGGTCGGTCCGGACCCAGAGGTCGTCGTGCTCGATGGCAAAATACTCCAGCCCGATCCAGACCTTCGACGGATCGGCGACCATGTAGGGGCTCCAGTTGTTGAACACCTGCATCCGCCCCACTCGCACGTCCGGCTCCTGGATGTAGATCCAGTTGTCGCGGATCAGCCCGGAGCCGGCGTGCTCCTTCACCTTCAGCTCGTCGACCAGAAGCCCGACGGTGATGAAATCGCGATAGACGAGCCCCTCGTTGATCCGGCGGACGTCCTCCGGCGGTTGGGCGGAGAGAGATCGGACCACCTGCTGGACGGGCATCGTGGAGAAGAAGTAGTCGGCCTGGAACTGGTGAACCCGGCCGGTTGCGACGTCGACCGCCTCCACGCCCGTGACGCGGTTTCCCGCCACTTCCAGCCGGCGGACTTCCATGCCCGACAGCACGCGGCCCCCCAGCTCTTCGACCTCCCGGGCGACGTGCTCCCACATTTGCCCCGGGCCGTACTTGGGATAGAGGAACTGCTCGATGAGCGAGGTCTCCGTGCCTTTCTGGGTCACGTCGCGGGGCGTGAAGGGCTTCTTGAGCGCGTGCCAGAGCGCCTTGGTGACGGAGAGCCCCTTGATCCGCTGGGCGCCCCATTCGGCGCTGATCTCCGAGCACGGCCGCCCCCAAACCTTTTCCGTGTACGACTCGAAGAACGTGTGGTACAGCTCCCGGCCGAAGCGGTTGATGAAGAAATCCTCCAGGCTCGTGACGTTGCGGACCGGAAGCAGCATGCTGCGGGCGTAGCTCATGCCGATCTTCATCACCCGAGCCAGGCCGAGCTTCTTGAGCGTGTCGAGGCTCAGCCGGATCGGGTAGTCGAAGAACTTCCGCTGGTAGAAGATCCGCGAGCGCCGCCCGCGCAGGAGCATCACGTGGTCGACCCGGTCGGGATCGGGCCCCTCCGACGAATGGGCGGCGGTTGCCGGGGCCGCGTCGGCGGTCGCCGGCTCGCGCGGGCCGGGGACGATTTGGCATCGGCCGCCGGTCGCTTCCAGCGGCATCCGATCGAGCCACCAGCGCATCACCCGATCCGACTTGGAGAAGAAGCGGTGCCCGCCGATGTCGATCCGGTTGCCCTGATAGTTGACCGTCTGCGAGAGGCCGCCCAGCGCGTCGGTTTTCTCCAGCACGACCGGACGGACGCCGGCGCGCCGGAGCAATTCACAAGCGGCGGTCAGTCCGGCGGGGCCGGCGCCGATGACGATGGCGGTTTTGGTGTTCATGTTGGCTACTCCGCTGCATTTCGGGTTTGGGCTAGTTGGGGGTGATTTGGCTGCGCTGCGTTGGGCAGGTTCGTGTCTCGGGAGAAGACGACGGCGACCGAGTCCCGGTAGAGCACGCGAAACCGGCCGTCCAGCTCGAGGAGCGACGCCAGCGCCCCGTCGCCGGGGAGGAGGACGAACCCGGCCTGGCTCAGCTCCGGGTCCTCGCGCCAGCCTCCCTTGCCGCAGAGCGTCCTCACGTGACGAAGGATGCGCTCTTCGCCGTGCACCATAGTCCGGCCATCGATGCTCACCGGGACCTCGGGCAGGTGGAAGATGAGATAACCGCCCCAGCCGAACGGGTTGAACATCGGACCGGCCGGCTGCTCGTCGGCGATGAACTGCACCGCCTGAACGGGGAGCCGCTCGGCGACTTGCGACTTCAGCCTCGATTCACTCAGGGCCAGGCTGCCCCCGACCACCAGCAGGGCCACCGTGCCGGCCACGGCCGAGTCGAGCGAGCGGCGGCGGAAGCGGGGGACAATTCCAATCTGCCGGGACGACCCGGAGGGTGGTTCGCACGAATCGGACCGGTCTCCTTTTTCTTTTTCCGTCGTCTTGGGACCGACGTACGCCAGCACCGCGAGGCCCACGACGAGCGCAAGCCAGACGTCGCGCTGCGAGCGAAAGCTGACGTACACGGCCATCACGAACAGGAGGACCAACAGAAGCCGCACCCGTCGCCGCCATCCCAAGGCAAACGCCGCGGCCAGCGTGACGGCCAGCACGGTCCAGTTCCCGACCGACCGGAAGCGCATCGCGCCGAGCTCCTGAATCAGGTTCCACAGCCCGGACTGGCCGACCAGCGCCAGGGCGACCTCGTAAAGGTGGTAGCCGTAGGGATTGACCAGCGTGGCGGCCACGCAAGCCGCGAAGACGGCGAGCACGTGGCCGAAGGGGGTCTTTCGGGACTGCTCGTCCGCCATGCCGAATGGGACAAATCGGGCCAACACGGGCTCCATCACCGCCGCGCCCAGAACGGCCAGCCCGACCACGAACTGGATGTGCATGTTCGCCCAGACGAGGAAAAGGGGCACCAGCCACCAGAGCAGCCGGCGATTGCCCGTTCGGTTGGCCGTCAACAGCACGTCCAACTCGAGCACGAAAAGGAGGATGCTGAAGAGCCACGGGCGGGGGGTCTGGACCGTGATTAGCCCCAGGGCGGCGGCCAGCGTGAGGACGACGGCCGTGTTCGTGCCGGCTCCGATCCGGCGGACCATGCCGTGCAAGGCGGCCACGATCGCCACCGAAAGGCCCGCCGTGTAGAGCACGAAGCCTCGCAGTCCGAGCAACTGGTACAGCCCCCAGAGCATCAGCTCCGGCAGCCAGCTATAGGCGGCCCAGGATTGGCCCGCCCCGTAGGACGAGAACGGATCGGCCGTGGGCCAGGCGCGGTGGGTGAGGATCCATTCGCCGGTCCTCACGTGCCACCAGACGTCCGGGTCGTCGACCACGTTGCGGAAGAAGCAGATCAAAGCCGGGAGGAACACCAGCGCGCACATCGTCGTGCCATGGAGCAGGGCATCGGCCCGGGGAGGAGCGGCGACGTGCTGCGATCGGGCCATGGCGTCCGGTTCCGGGGGATTGTTGCCGATTCGTGCGAGGAGCCTTCTCAATCGGGCTTCCATAACCGTATAGCACGAAACGCATCTCACACGCGCCGCGAATGACGTTTTCGTCTCGGAAGTAACGAGCGCACACACGCGCGCCGGGCGGACGGAAGTCGCGCGAAGCCAGGCCGAGACGGCGTCGCACAGCCGGAACATCCGTTTTGCGAGTTGGCGAATCGGACGGAAAACTCAAAGATTTGCTAAAGCTTTCGATTTGACATCCGGTGATTCTGACCTAGGTTTCACTACGGAAGTCGAACACGCGAGTGCGTGGGAGACTCTGCGACACGGCCGGTTAAGCCGCGTCGCAGCGCGGGAGTCCTTTTCCGCCGGAAGCAATGCGAACCGTCTCGTCTTGCCGGCAAAACTCCCGCGGCCAGAGGCCTGCCGCCTCTCATCCTCGATAAAGGCAAACCGGTCGCAAGGCCGGGGCGCAAAGCCAAGGACCGGTCGAGGCGACTCGATCGGAAGCCTGGCTGCCGAAAGGGTGATTTGTTCGGCAAACCAACGAGGAAGAGGTGCGTCGTAAGTACGATTTCCGGGATCCGCAGGGTACGCCGCAGGCCA
>CAZDHR010000450.1:0-5537 GCA_964505295.1 uncultured Planctomycetaceae bacterium | reverse complement strand
AGGATCACGGCCGGCGATGGTAGTGGCGGGCCCACGCTCATGACGCGGCGAGCCGGTCTCGGCCGTCGTCAACCTTCTGGATCTCGTCGGCGACGTCGTCCATGTCCTGTCGCGTACCGAGCAACAGACGATGCTCCAGCCAGACGCCCTGGGTGAACGAGATCGTCTCGCAGTTCGGGCAGGAGGTTTGCTTGTAGTCCAAGTCGGGGCGAGCGTTGCGATAGCCGGTATAGGGCCCGAACAGGAGCTGCTCGAACAACGGCTGCCGATAGAGGGGCACCGGGTACGCGGCCGCGGCCGGGATGCCCTCGCCGCCCAGCGCTTCGAGGAACGCCTCGCGCGGGGCGCCGAACTCAGCCGGATCGATCCGCAGCGCGAACAGGTGGTAGCCGTGCCGGGTGCAGTCGGCGGTGCGGGCCTGCGGATGGATGCCCGGGACCGACGACAGGCGCTCGGCCAGATAGACCCCGTTCTCTTCGCGCCGTTGGGCCTGCTCCTCGAATCGCTCCCATTGGGCGTGGAGAATTGCCCCCTGGAATTCGCTCAGGCGGTTGTTTCCGCCGAGAACGAAGTGCTCGTACCACGCCCGGCCCGGCCGGCGCCCGCAGTTGTGCAGCGACCACAGCCGGGCGGCCAGCTCGTCGTCGCTGGTGACCACGATGCCGCCTTCGCCGCTGTTGAGGTTCTTGCTCCCTTGGAAGGAGAACATGCCCATGTTGCCGAGGGAGCCGACGCGCCGCCCCTTGTATCCGGCCCCGTGGGCATGGGCGCAGTCTTCGATCACCATCAGGTTGTGTCGTCGGGCGACGTCGAGGATCGCGTCCATGTCGCAGGGCAGCCCGCCCAGATGGACCGGAACGATCACCCGGGTGCGCGGCGTGATCGCCGCACGGATCGCGGCCGGATCGATGTTGAACGTGTCCAACCGGAGGTCGGCGAAGACCGGGGTGGCGTTCACCTCGATGACCGTCGAGGCCGTGGCCAGGAAGGTGAACGGCGGCACGATCACCTCGTCGCCGGCTTCGATCCCCGTGGCCAACAGCGCCAGGCGCAGGCCCGTGGTGCCGTTAACCACGCCGACGCCGTGCTTGGCCCCGTGGTACTCGGCGAACCGCTTCTCGAACTGGGTGACCTCGCTGCCGTCGATCTTACCCCACTTGCCGCTTCGGAGGGCGGCGACCAGTCGGCGCTCCTCTTCGTCGCCGAAGATTGGCCAGGAAGGGAACGGCGCGGTGCGCGTTGGCGTTCCGCCGTGAATCGCCAGGGTATCTGCCATCTCCGATTACTCCGTTAGGCTGGAAGGGAAGCTCCGTCAATGGGGCGACGATTTGTTCTGCGACGATGCGGAATCCGTTTGTGTCGATCATCCAGCGGCGGACTCGGCGCTCGTCGGCTCGGGCTCCGCGGGGCCGCTCTGTCGGGCCATCAGCACGCCAATCACCACGAGGATCCCGCCGAGGAAGACGTCCATGTAGAAAGCCAGCATGTCACCCGTCTGCCACACCCACCAGAGGATGCCCAGCATCATCAGGCCGATCAGCAGGACGGAAATGCCCACCACGCGGAACGGCGAAAGCATGGCCAGGCCGTCGGTCGCTTCAGGCCGATCCTCCGGCAGCCCGCCGATCGGGGTGACCAGCCGTTGGTGGAACGCGTCCGCTCGCTCTCGTGCCTCGGCGTCCATCGGCTTCAGCAGACTCACGACAAGGCACACGATCAGGGTGACCAGGGTATTGCACGTAAAAAGGATAACCTCCATCTTCAAGGGCGTCGTGCCGAAGATGAGCTCGTCCTTGTCCGGGCTCCAGACCAGGCCGGCAAGCAAGGTCGTCTGCTTCTCCTCCGGCCAAAGGGGACCGACCCCCGAGAGGCCGTAGAAGCAGATGAACAGGCCCAAACCGACGGCCAGGCCGCACACGAAGCCGGCGATCGCGCCGAGGTTGGTGACCCTCCTGGAGAGCAGGCCCAGCAGCATGGGGACGGCAACCGGCGCGGTGGCGATGCTGAACAGCGTCACCATGTACCGGAACAGCTCTTCCCCCGACGTCCCGCCGAACCCGAACGCGATCACCAGTGCGAACACGCCGATCAGCAAGGTCATCAGCCGGCCTACCAGCACCAGTTCCTTTTGGGAAGCACTCTTGTGCACCAGGCGCCGGTACACGTCGTTGGTCAGGACGCCGGCGCAGGCGTTGTAGTCGCTGGAGAGCATCGACATCGTGGCCGAGAACATGGCGGCGACGACCAGTCCCAACATGCCCGCAGGAAGGAGCATGATACACAGCCGCGGGTAGACCTCCTCGTCGGGAACGTCGCCCATGAACTGCTGGGCCGCAATGGCGGGGAGGAACATCAAGGGGGGGCCGATAACGTTCAGAAGCACGACGAACCAGCCTACCTTCTGGGCCTCCTTCTCGTCGCGGACACAGTAGTACCGCTGGATCAGCGGCCATTTGACGCTGCTCCAGGCCAGGCAGTAGAGGAGCGTCAGCAAGCCGATGTAGATCCAGTTGTACTCGGCGTTGACGAAGTTGTAGAACTGCTTGGGGGTGTTCTCGAGGAAGCTGTTCACGCCGCCTGCCCGCTGAATCGACAGCGGAAGGAGAACCACGATGCCGACGGCCATCACGACGAACTGAATGAAGTCGGTCACGGCCACGGCCCAGAGACCACCCATCAACGTGTATAGCAGCATGATCACCGCGGCGACTGCCATGGTGTATCGGATGGGCGTGTGCAGGCCCATGTCTTCCAGCGGCACTTCCAGCCCGAAAACGGTGAACGTCGGGACTTCGGGCAGATTCATGCTGACGGCGATGAAGGTCCCGATGGCGATCAGTTTGAGGGCGTCGTCGACGAGGATGACGGGGACGCCCTGCCAGGTGAAGAGCTGCCGCAGCCCGAAGCTGTAGCGGGTTTCGAGATACTCGACGGGGCTGTCGATTCGGGCCCGGCGCCACTTCTTGGCGAACAGCACCACGCTGAAGATGGTTGCCGGGATCGTCACCCAGTAGATCGTGACGGCCACCCAGCCGTATCGGAACGCCAGGGCCGAGTAGGAGACGAAGGCGAACACGCTGAAGCTGCTCATGAAGAACGAAGCGCCGCTGAGCCACCAGGGGATCGTGTTGCCGCCGCTGAAGTAGTCCTTCATCCCCTTCATGTAGCGGTAGAAGTACGCCCCGATGCCCAGCATCAGCACGAAATAGCCGACCAGCATGATGTAATCCGGAAGCTGCACCTGGGCATGGGCCTGGGCTTGTGCGAAAAGCGCCATCGGAAACACTCCCCCCTGGGAAAACCCTGGTCTCTCCGTCGCGTACGGACACTCCGGATCTGGCGGGCGGCTATGCCTCGCTTGGAATTGGTTCGCTCGACGATGCGGCATCGGCCAAGAGCAGATCTCGGCGCTTCCTTGGGGCTAAGCGAAAGTTCCCTCTCCCGCGTGAGAGCGAGGGCGGCAGCGACCTCCACGCGTGCGAGCGCGTGTCCTCAGAACGAGACGAACCGGGACCGACTTCTCGTGCCAATGCCCTCACCCCCGGCCCCTCTCCCGCACGCGGCAGAGGAGACTCTTCTCGCGGAACGACTTGCCCGCCCTCTCAGTCGAACTTGCCGAGCGATCTGACGTACTCCGCCGACTCCCTGACGTACTCCTTTCTCTGGGCTTCGCTCATCTCGACGCCGTGGATCCCTTCCACCTCCATCGTGATCGGTCCGGCGTAATGATGATCCGTGAGGATCTTCATCACCGCGGAAAAGTCCACGATTCCCTTGCCGACCGTCGGGAAGTTCCACGTCTCGAACTGGCCGTTGTGGTCCTTGAACTCGACCGTGGCCACGTAGTCGATGCACTTGGCCAACTCCGTGGCGGCGTCGGTGTTGTGGTTGTAGAACGTGACGTTGCCCGTATCGAAATTGATGCGAACGTTCGGGTGGTTGATCCAGCGCATCGTTTCCACGTGGATGTCGCCGTTGGTGCCCAGGTCCGGGTGGGTCTCCAGGGCGATGGTCACGCCGTGCTTCCTGGCGACGTCGCCGGCGCGCCGCAACCGGCGGTAGGCGACCTCCTTGCTCACGCCGTTATGCTTGGGCGACAGGAACATGTAGTGGACGCCCAGTTTCTCGCAGGTCGCCAACTGGACGGCCAGCTCGTCGACGCAGGACTCGCGCCCCAGGTCGGTGTCGCCCCGGATCACGGCGATCTTCAGTCCATGCTCCGCAAGCCGCTTCTTGGTGGCTTCGATCTCCTCGGGCGGTATCACGTTCATGAACACGTACTTGAAGCCGATCGACGGCAGATGCGCCCAGGCCGCGCCCTGGTACTTGCCGTAGTTGGCCAGCCGGCAGGCCAGCACGTTCGTGGGCCCGTCGGTCTTGGAGCACTCTTCTGCCGCCTCCGCCGTGAGAGTGCAGCAGGCGAGAATCACGGGCAGCAAGAGGAGCACGGGCGCGGCACACGCGCAAGCTAAGCATCTCATCACGGGAGTCCTCTCAATGATCCAGTCGTTCTGTAGGGTGCGTGCAACGCACCGCTGAAGAAACATAATAGGTGCGTTTCACACACCCTACAGCCTTTCGTCCGGCGTCCGCGGCGAGCCGGCCCGTCAGGCTTTCCCCAGCTTTTCCCGCTGCGCCCAGACCTTCTCGAACGCCTTCACGTACTGGTCCACCAGCTCGGGATGCTCGGAGGTGAAGTAGGGCAGCGGCATCGCCGTGGCGTTGGCCTGCTCCGAGCCGGGCAGGTCCGGGATGACCGGCGCGTGATGCCACCACTGCGCCTCTTTGTACAAATCACACTTGTGTTGCAGCCGGTAGCTGAACTGGCTGGTGCTGACGCCTTCGGCCTGAAGGGCCTTCACGGCGGCGGCCCGCGACATGCCGGCTTCCTTCTCGTCGATGAACAGCATGTTCCAGGAGTAGTACAGCCGCTTCATGTCCGCCCGGCCATAGGTCTGCTCGTAGAGCCCCGGCAATTGCAGGATGCGATCGTTGAGACTGCGGACCTGCGCGACGCCTTTGGCGGTCCGCTCGTCGAGGCCTCGGAGCTGCGCCCGGGCCAGGGCCGCGGCCATCGGGTGGATGCGGAACTTCAGTCCCAGGCCTGTCCCGTAGTACTTGCGGTACTCGCTGTCGTCCGGGAAGTTCCTTGGCAAGGAGTAGTGGCCGAAGGTGGTTGCCCGCTCGTAGTCGGCCTTCTCTTGGTACATTCCCATGCCGCCTTCGATGGCCGGAAGCGGCTTGGAGGCCTGAAAGCTGAACATCCCGATCCGGCTCCACGTGCCCATCTTCTTGCCCTTCAATTCCGCGCCGTGGGCGTGCGCGGAGTCCTCCAGCACGATCAGCCCCTTCTCCTTGGCCCAATCGCAGATGTGATCCATCTCGCAGGGAAGCCCGATCCAGTGGACCGGCAGCACTGCCTTGGTGTTCTTCGTCAATCGCTTCTTGGCGTCTTCGAGGTCGAAGTTGAGCGTGCGCGGGTTGATGTCGACGAACACGGGCACAAGATCGAACAGCCGCATCGGCACGATCGTGGC
>CAZDHR010000449.1:0-5560 GCA_964505295.1 uncultured Planctomycetaceae bacterium | reverse complement strand
CCGTCCACGTCGACCAGCCGGCCGGTCTCCATCGCCCCGGGCTTCTCGATCACGTGGGCGGTCCACGGCCCCAGCGACGGCCCGGGGTGCTCGATCCAGTAGAGCGTCTGGCTGCGGTAGTTGGCGCTGACGAGATCGGTCCAGCCGTCGCCGTTCACGTCGACCGCCGCACACGCGCAGTAGGTCGACTCGGGGTCCAAATCGTGTCGGCGGAACGCCGGCTCGCCCGCACTCGCCGGAAGGGCCCACGCCCCCAGAAGACCGACCACCCACCACGGCGCCGCGATCCGGCTCCTCGAAGCCCTCGGGCGGCGGGCATCGGACATGGCTGGGCTCCCTATTGCCCCCGCACGCTGAACGTGCCGGTGACGGTGTCTCGAAGCCCAGGGGTTGCAACCCCTGGGCCTGGATGCGGTTTACTTGCTGCGTCCGACTCAATAGTCGGCGCCGACGGTGGTCGAGGGGGGACGCCACGGGCGGCGTCCCCATGCTCGAGCTTTCCGGCTATCATAATCCCTGGAGGGGGCGAGGCCAACGCGCAACCGGGCAAGACGGTCGATTCGCTCAAGCCCTTGCCGCCGCCGCGTTCCCTTGCCGCCCTGCGGCGATTACAATGGGGCACGGGGAAACGGGGCACGGCCGGGGCACGTACCTTGACTTCGATCGATCAATCCAGCGGGAGCAAGCCATGAGAGCCCCTTCGCGTCGGGATTTCCTGCGAGACGCTGCCGCCTCGGTCGCCGCGGCGTTGGGCATGGCCGGGGCGAAACTGTCGCCCGCCGAGCCCGAGGCAAGGGAGCCGTTCCGCCCACGGTTCTCCATCTGCAACGAGACCTTCGGCGACTGGCCGTTCGAGAAGACCTTCGCCTTTGCGGCCGAGTGCGGATACCAAGGCGTGGAGATCGCGCCGTTTACGGTCTCCAACGACGTGACTGACGTGCCGGCCCAGCGGCGCGCTCAGATCCGGCGCCAGGCCGAGCAGTCGGGCTTGGAGGTCGTCGGGCTGCACTGGCTCCTGGCCCGAACCGAGGGCTTCCACCTCACCAGCCCGGACGCAGACGTCCGCCGCAAAACGACCGAGTACCTCGGCGCGTTGGCCCAGTTCTGTGCCGATCTGGGCGGGAAGCTGTTAATCTTCGGCTCGCCCAAGCAGCGGAACGTTGTGCCGGGCGTGAGCCGCGCCGACGCGCTGGCGCACGCCGTCGAGGTGATCCGCGGGGCGCTCCCCCGGTTCGAGGCGACCGGCGTGACGTTCGCCTTCGAGCCGCTTTCGCCCAAAATCACCAATTTCGTGAGCACGGCCGCCGCAGCGGTTGAGCTGATCGAGCAGGTCGAGTCGCCCCGCTGCCGGCTAATCCTCGACTGCAACGCCATGTCTCACGAGTCCGACCCGATCCCCGCGCTGATCCGCCGCAACGCCCCCCACCTCGCCCACTTCCACGCCAACGACCCGAACCAGCAGGGCCCGGGCATGGGGAAGCTCGATTTCGTGCCGATCCTCGCGGCGCTGGGTGAGATCAACTACCAGGGCTGGGTCTCGGTCGAGGTGTTCGACTACGCCCCCGGCCCCGAGCGCCTCGCCCGCGAGAGCATCGAGTATCTGCGCAAATGCCTTGCGCAAGTGGGCTCGTAGCGTGTCCACGCACGGCAGGGCGAAGCCGCAAACAACTCCGTCCTCCCATGCTCGATTCCCATACCGTTGCCCGAGCTGTCGCGCGCGATTATCATAGACCCCGTCGACGACGCAGGTTGTTCGACGAATGCCGCCGGTTCGACGGCCGGCGGCGCAGGGTCCCACCGGGCACAGCCGAAGTATCCAAGCGGCCCACGAAACCACGCTTGAAGGAGTGACCATGACCACACCATCGGACGCGAAGAAGACCCGAACCACCTCGCGACGCGAGTTCCTGGCCCGCTCGGGCGCCCTGGTCGGGGCGACCACGGCCGGGCTCACCCTGGCACGAAGCGCCCACGCCGCCGGCGAGGGCACGTTCCGGGTCGGACTGATCGGCTGCGGCGGCCGAGGCTCCGGGGCGGCCGCCAACGCCATGAACGCCGGCGACGACATCAAGCTGGTCGCCATGGCCGACATCTTCGAAGACAAAGTCAAGGGGAGCCGCGACCGGCTCAAGAAGCAGAAGCCCGACCAGGTGGCCGTCGACGACGACCACTGCTTCGTCGGGTTCGACGCCTACCAGAAAGTGCTCGATAGCGATATCGACGTCGTCATCATCGCCTGCACCTCCCACTTCCACTCGCAGTATTTCAAGGCGGCGATCGACGCGGGCAAGCACGTCTTCTGCGAGAAGCCCCACTCGCTCGACGTGCCCGGCCTCAAGCGCGTGGCGGCCACCTGCGAGGAGGCCAAGAAGAAGGGTCTGGCCGTCGTCTCGGGGCTCTGCTGGCGGTACCATCTGCCCCTGCGGGAAACCGTGAAGCGCGTGCACGACGGCATGATCGGCGACGTCGTGGCCATCCAGGAGACGTACGTGGTCGGGCCGTATCGGGCCGACTTCAAGCGAGATCCGGCGTGGTCAGAAACCGAGTGGCAGTTCCGCAACTGGTACCACTTCGACTGGCTGGCCGGCGACCAGGTGTTGCAGCAGTTGATCCACAGCATCGACAAGGGCGCCTGGGTCATGCACGACGAGCCGCCGGTCAAAGCCTGGGGCATGGGCGGACGCTCCAACTGCTTCGGCCCCAGCTACGGCGACCTGTTCGACCACCAGGCGATCGTCTACGAGTACGCCAACGGCGTGCGCATGTTCGGGCTCTGCCGCAACCACGTCAACTGCTACAACGAGCTCTCCGATACGGTCTTCGGCACCAAGGGCATCGCCCGGCTGGCCAATAAGTACAGCATTGAGGGGGAGAACCCCTGGCGCTACGAAGGCCCCAAGTGCAACATGACCGACCAGGAGCACGTCGAGCTGTTCGACTCGATCCGCAACGGCAAGCCGATCAACAACGGGAACTACATGTTCGGCAGCACCCTGTTGGCACAGCTCGGGGAGGCCGTCTGCAACACGGGCAAGGAGATCACTTGGGAACAGGTCCTCCAGTCGGAGCACTCGGTCGAGTTGGAGCGGTACGGGTTCGACGTCGAGCCGCCGCTGAAGCCGAACGCGGCGGGCGCGTACGACATCCCCGTGCCGGGCGTGACCCAGTTCTCCTGATCGAGCGGTAGCCCCGGGCAGCCTCCCCGTTGCGGCCTGAGACGGCCCATCGGGAGGGCTGCGCCGGGGCGCGGAGTCCGTAGCGCCGGGCGCAAGACGGGTCGTTCCCAAGCCGGGCCGCCGGCCCGGTTGGGGCCCATCCCTTTGGGGGCACCTCGCGCCCGGACGCTCATCTGCCACGTCTCGTACCCCCTGGGGCGCAACTGCGTGCCCTTCTCTTGCCCCCTAATCGGGTAGTTTGTTTGCCGCTCCGGCCCGCCCGTGGGTGGGGGAATCTCGCGTGGGGTCGCGATGCCCATGGTGTTCCCGGCGGGTCCTTCTCCACGGTTTGGCGATCGGGCGCCCCCTGTGGCCTGCGACACGGCTTGCGTCCAATCGTTGGAACTGTGATACCAAACTGTGGTGAATGCCGTCACGTGGCTCCGATGCGAGTATTCGCCAATTTGCCTGAAAATTAGAACTCTGATTAGGCCGATGCGTATTTCAGCAAGACGCCCACGATTGCGTCTCTCGGCCATTTGACAAATTGTGGCAACCGGCTATCATGACTGTGAGTATTCAGCCTTTACCTCGTTTCCGCACGGAACGACATGGACCTTAGGCCTGAATGATCGCGAAGCGTGACAACCTTGGGAAAGCGGACACTCCCCGCGAGGAGGAAAACCGATGGACACGAAATTCCGGATCGCCCATGGGTGCGGCCAGCCCTTCGAGCTGGACGCCGCCGAGGTGGCCGACTACTCGGGCAATGCGCTGCAGGTCTTGCAGCGAATCGCCAGGGACAAGGTTCGCGACCGGGCCCTGCTGGCGACGCTCCAGGACCCACGCGTCGCCCTCGACGAGTTCGACGAAGGCGTCGAAGAAGATACGGCCCACGAGGCCAGGCTGCCGCGGGACGCCGATTGGGCGGAAATCGTCAAGAAGCTTCAGCAGACCGACGTCGAGGTCGGCGTCGCCGTCAGCCACGAAGGGGGTCGGCCCGGATGATTCACCGAGTGCCGCCCAGCGTGAGCCGGGTCTCCGGCGGGTGACGGGCGTGAAGGAGCACGCACCAGGGGCGAATCGATTACCGTGGTATCTTCGGGGCGGAGGGCAGTGGATGGAGGTTCTCCATGCAGCTACTCGACATGACGTCGGCACTGGCACGTCGCGTTTGCTTCTGGCGAAACCGCCGCCCCAAGGAAATCGATCCCGGCCCTGCGGTCGGCCGACCGAGCCGGCGGGGCCACCGGGCCGGCGCCGGGCGGTGGTGTGGCGTATTCTCGGGCGGTAAGGGCAACGGGCGCCAGGGCCGCGCGTCACCCTCGAACACCTGGACCCGCGCGCCCGAACAAACGGTCATCGCCCACGACGCCGACTATCAGATCACCGCGGCCGATCGGGCGACGATCCGGGCCGGCAAGGCCCTCTTTTTTTCGGGCAAGGCGTTGGCCAAGGCCGACTTGATCTGCGCGAAGCAGGAGGGGCTGGAGATCCTCTGGTACTGGGTCGCCCGGCGCTCCAGCCCGTGGGTCGTCGAAGACGTCCTCCTACCCGACCACCAGCAGGCCACCGCGGGAACCTGCTACGCCTCGCCGGAGATGGTCTTGGCCGTGAGTCGTTGCGCCAGGCGCGTGGGCTGGGTGATCCTGGGCGCGGGGCACAGCCACGGTCACCTCGGCGTGTTCAGCTCGTCCGTCGACTTGGAGCTGATGAGCCAGTTAGCGGCCGAGCGCGTCGGGTTTGCGTCCCAGGCCGAGCAGGCCGTTCGCGGCATCGTGGCGAAGCAGGGCGAAGAGCCGGTAGCCGACGACCCGGATGAGCCGCCGAAGCCGGTCTCCGTCTTCGAGATCACCTTCGACGACAACCCGGACGTTTGGGTCACCGTCACCGCCCGCGCCGATCTGCCCGACGGTGCGTTGGACGCGAAGCTCCATCTCGTACATCGGCACCAGGCGAGCTTTTTCACCACGCACAACGCGGAGGGCGACCGGTATTTTCCCGTCCATCACGTCACGGCGTGCCTCCACTGCGGCACCCGCCTGGAGGACCACACGTCGGAGGAGGTCGAGATCCACGTGATCGGCCCGCAGACGCTGAGTGAAGACGAGGAGACGGACCTGATCGCCGACTTGGAGGAGAAGGCGCCGCGGGGTAGGTTCTTCCGCGAGCGGTGGGGCTGGGGCCAGGCCGAAATGCACCCGACCATCGAGCCGGCGGAACCGGCCGATCCGCAGAAGCAAACGGAGGCCGAACAGCTCGAAGCGCCCGCCGACTTCTTCGTCTACCGGCGCGGCCGGCGCGAGGGCAAGGTGCCGGCGGCCGTGCTCGAAGAGGCCGCCTGTCGGTGTCCGGCGCTCGCCCGTGCCTTGGGCTGGAAGGAGCTCGGCGACGACGTTTCCCAA
>CAZDHR010000448.1:0-5603 GCA_964505295.1 uncultured Planctomycetaceae bacterium | reverse complement strand
CAGTTTGTGCAACCCGCAATCCCACGCACGGATGCGACATGGCCGTTGACCTGAATCAGTGGTATCCTGGCGAAATCAGGTTCGTGCCCGGGCACTCGCCGGAGCGTTCTGCCATGTTCGAGCGTCTCCCTGCTCTCAAGTTCACCCACCCCTTGCCTTACGGGGCGATCGTCCACAAGGCAGGTGTCCAGTTCGTGGTGTTCAGTCGTTCGGCCACGGCGATGCGGGTATTGGTGTATGATCGCGCCAGCGACCGCGAACCGACCGAAGTGATCGATTTCGATCGCGACTTGAACCGCTGGGGCGACGTGTGGAGCGTGTTCGTGCCGGGGATGCGGCCCGGCCAGTTGTACCACTTCCAGGCTGAGGGGCCTTTCGATCCCGAGCAGGGCCACCGCTTTGACCGCCAAGCCCGGTTGATCGATCCGTATGCCAAGGCCCTGGCGGGCAATTTCCTGGGGGCCGAGGACGGCGTGATCCGCCCCCCCAAGTGTGTGGTGGTCGACGACGAGTTCGATTGGCAAGGCGACCGGCACCTGAGGCGGGATTTGTCGGAGACGGTGATCTACGAGCTGCACGTGCGCGGCTTCACCAAATCACGGTCCAGCGGAGTGAAGCATCCCGGCACCTACCTGGGGCTCATGGAAAAGATCCCCTACCTCCAATCGCTGGGGGTGACGGCGGTCGAGCTGATGCCGATCCACGAGTTCCCGATCTACGACTGCATCGGGCAGAAGCTCAAGCGGCCCAACTATTGGGGTTATGACCCCTTGGCCCTGTTTGCCCCGCACCGGGGCTACGCCGCCGGCTCCGAGCCGGGGGCTCAGGTCGGCGAGTTCAAGCAGATGGTTCGGGCGATGCACCAGGCCGGAATCGAGGTGATTCTGGACATCGTCTTCAACCACACGGCCGAGGGAAACGAGAAGGGACCGACGCTCAGCTACAAGGGGCTGGAGAACCAGGTCTACTACATGCTGGCCAACGGGGGCCGCCACTATCGCAACTACTCCGGATGCGGTAACACGCTCAACGGGAACCATCCGGTCGTCCGCGAGATGATCTTCCATTGCCTCCGGCACTGGGTCCACAACTACCACGTCGACGGCTTCCGCTTCGACCTGGCCTCGATCCTCAGCCGCGACCGCGACGGCAATCTCGTGCCCAACCCGCCCGTCGTCGAGACGATCGCCGAGGACCCCCTCCTGGCCGACACCAAGATCATTGCCGAGGCATGGGACGCGGCCGGGGCCTACCAGGTGGGCACGTTCGCCAGCCCCCCCTGGCCGGATTCGTTCTACACTCCGCGCTGGGCCGAATGGAACGGCCGCTACCGCGACGATCTTCGCCGCTTCTGGCGGGGTGATGCCCGCATGGTCGGCGCGCTGGCCACCCGCCTGGCCGGCTCCAGCGACCTCTATCAGTCCGGCGGTCGCCTCCCCTATCACAGCATCAACTTCGTCACCTCGCACGACGGCTTCACGCTCAACGACCTGGTCAGCTACAACCAGAAACACAACGACGAGAACGGCGAAGACAGCCGCGACGGCGACAACAACAACCTGAGCTCGAACTACGGAGCCGAGGGGCCGACGCGGCGTAAGAGCATCGAGCGAGTCCGCCTGCGACAGATCAAGAACTTCCTCGCCTCGTTGTTCCTGAGCCAGGGCGTGCCCATGCTGTTGGCAGGCGACGAATGCCGTCGCACCCAGCGGGGCAACAACAACGCCTATTGCCAGGACAACGCCACCAGTTGGTTCGACTGGCGCCTGGTCAAGAAGCACGAATCCCTGCTCCGCTTCTGTCGGGCGTTGATCGCGTTCCGGCTGGCCGAGCCGACGGTCCGCCAGGAGGATTTCCTCACCGGCCAGCCCAAGCGGCCCGGCCGGCTTCCCGACGTAAGCTGGTACGATGCCCGGGGCGGGCCCGTCGACTGGAGCGGGAAGGACCGCGGCCTCGTCTGCCTGCTGGGGGCCGTGCCGCGGGCGGATCGATACGCGCCGCCCCATCATCACGTGCTGTGGATGGGTCACGCGGGCGCGGAGCCCCGCGAGTTCCACCTGCCGGCAGTCGTCCGCGAGATCCCTTGGCGCCTGTTCATCAACACGGCGGCCGAGCCGCCCGGCGACGTCTACCCCAAGCTCGACGGTCCGCCGCCCCCGCCCGATGGAACCGTCCCGCTCGAGTCGCGGTCGCTGGTCTGCTACGTGGCCTCCGACTCTTAGCACCTTGCCCCGTCTGATCGGACCGGTTCGTAGTGACCGCATTTCATGCGGTCGAAGCGGCAGACGGACCCGATGAATCGCGGCACTACGAGCCGCGGAGCTGTTCAGCGGGGAGATCGCCCGGTCCGTTCCACGTCGTAGAACCGCTGGCCCGTCGTCTGCTGCAAATGATCGCGCAGGGCACTGTACGGCCGGATCCTGACGTCGCTGGAGGTCGCGTCGAACACCCCTCGCCCCGGGACGCTGAGCCGAGCATGGACCGTGGCATAGGGTGCCCACCGCAGATTGAATTCCGGGTGAACCGATCGGAACGCAAAGCGATACGCGGTCCCCGGCGAAGCGAAGTCATCGGGCCGCACCGATCGCGTCCACCGGCCCAGCCGGATCGGCGCCCGGTCGGGCCGGGTTCTGCCCGTTCGCCACCCGATCAGGTCCACTTCGAGCGTGCCGTGGACCGGCGCGATGGCCCCCCGGGCGTCGAGCGGGCGGACTTCGACGACCACTCCGTCCACTTCCACGTCGCTGTCCCAGTTGGCTACCCACGCATCGATCGCCAGCGACTTCGGCGGCGTCTTGCCACGGCCCGGCTCGATCGTCGTGATCGCCGGCCGGCTCGATGTCGAACGTGCCGATTGCGCGACGGGCGGAGTGGGCCGACGCAGCGAGCGCAGGTGGAACGTGCCGGCGTGTGGGGCGAGCGGCGCCTCCCTTGTCGAAAGGAGCGGTTCCGGCTGGACAATGGCCCGACGGAGCTGGTCCGCCGAGAGCCCCTGACCCTCATACTCCGCCTGGACAACCCGTTCCCAGGCGATCGGCCGCAGGACGCTGATCGTGCCATGACGCCAACGGAGCCAGAGCCTCGCACCGTCCGTCTGAGGGGCGACCGTGGCAAGCAGGCTTCGGCCGCTGGCCAGGTGGACGACGACGGGCTGCTCGGCCGTAGAGGCCTGTCCCGCTTGGGACTGGCCGACCACGCCGAAGGTGACGATCCACCCAAAAAGCACGCGGATGAAGAGCGGGGGTTTCATGGGCACGTCCGGTCTGGCTGGCTTCTGCTGGAGGCGTAGGAAGCCATGTGGCAAACCGCGTGCCCGGCGAGACTCCGGCGACCGAGACGTGTGCGGTAACCGCTTATGGGCCAATCATTTGGCCGCTTCCACCAGCGCCGAACGCAAGCTCCGCGGCCGGCTTCTCGTGTTGCCCGAACGCATCGATGTGGTAGCCGGTCAACACCACGACCCGTGGATCGACGGGCACCGGCCACTGGGACACGCCCCCCCCTCTACATGGGGGTCGTCGTGCGGTCGCGCTGACTTCTGGGGCAATGCCCTGACGAGCCCGACCACGCGACGTCGGTTCGAGCGCGATACGCACGTCGCCGGACACGGCCGTTCTCCGCATCCCAAAGCACCCGATAGGCCCATCCAGACCCACAACATTGGGTAGGGACCCCGCAATGGGGGCGCGATCGTGTTGACAAATCCACCGAAACCCAAGATGCTATCTGCACTGCCGCCTTAACTTTTGGTACGATGGCGACTTGGAATCTCCACGCTGGCTTGACACCCACCCTGGTGGGTTTATCATGTGAGGGAGAAAACGAAGCCCGCGGGCCACGGACACGAGCTTGAGCCGCGGCGCGTGAGCGCCGGCTGGCCGTGCGCTTGGGCCGGCGGATACTCACGGTCGGACACGGTACGATTGTCAGAGGAGCTTGCCAGATGGCCAAACAGCAGCGGCTGGATGTCAGCGAAGTGGGCGACGTGACGGTGGTTCACTTCCGCGACCAACGAATCATTGAGGATCTCGGGATCCAAGAAATGGGGCAGGAGCTGTTCCATCTGGTGGAGGGGGAGAACCGCAAGAAGCTGCTCCTCAATTTCTCTTCGGTGAGCTTTATGTCGAGTGCGGCGTTGGGCAAACTCATCACTCTGGACAAGAAAGTCAAGGCCAAGGGCGGGGTTCTCAAACTCTGTAGCATCCGCCCGGAAATCTACGAGGTCTTCGCGATCACGCGGCTCGATCGTCTTTTCGACATCCGCAAGGACGAATCGGACGGCCTGGGCTCCTTCTGACTCGCCACTCCACAATACTCGTTGACCCCCCGCTAGTCGAAGCCCATGTCACAAGATCGCTGGGTCTGGCAGTGCGAACGCGTGATTCCAAGTGAGACAGGAGCCGGCGCGCCCCTCTTGCAGGAAATCCTCGAACAGCTCGAGAAGCACGATTGGATCCAGCACGACATCTTCAGCATCCACCTGGCCATGGAAGAGGCCCTGGTCAACGCCATCCGCCACGGGAACAAGCTTGACACGAGCAAGCACGTCCATGTCGCCTGCCGCGTGAGCCCGGAAATCATCCGCATCGAAATCACCGACGAAGGCGAAGGGTTCGACCCCTCCGCCGTCCCCGACCCGACCGACCCGGCCAACATCGAAGCCCCCAGTGGAAGGGGCCTGATGCTCATGCGAAGCTTCATGTCCCGGGTGGAGTACAACGACGTGGGAAACCGTGTGGTGATGGAGAAAGAACGGGCCAAGCAAGACGATCAGAAGAAGGACTAGCGACTCCCCAACCCGCCTCCGCCGATCCAAGCCCTTGCCCACACGTCGCGGGTCCACTAGCATAAGGGCTTCATTTCCCCGATAGCTCAGTTGGTAGAGCAAGCGGCTGTTAACCGCTGGGTCCGAGGTTCGAGTCCTCGTCGGGGAGCCTTATTTCCCGGTGTACGAACCGAGGGAGGATTTGGTAACCCGTACCAGATCTCAACCGTATGCCGATCGTGGACGAGCACCTTCTTCACCAGCCGGCGAAGGAGGTGTTTCTTCTGGGGGTTCGTCCCCTCGGCCATCACCTCTTCGAAGTGGTCCACAAGGGCCTCTAGCGTCCCCCGGTCGATCGCCGGCAGCTCCAGCCGCTTCCGCCGCGCCTCCAGTTGCTGCCTCTCGGCCTCAAGTTCCTCCAAGCGGGCGTTCAGGTCCTGCACCTTCTCGCTGCAAAGTTCGGGCTTCATCGTCCCGGCTTCGAAAGCCTCGAAGTAGCGCTCGATGCGGGCTCGTGTCTGGGCCAACTGGGCCTCGACCTTCCCGATCTCCTTTTCCACATCCGGCTTCTCGGCACTGAGCCGGCGGTTTGCCTCCTCCCAAACGCGGGCCATGAATTGCTCGTCGCGGAACATCGTCTTGATGTCCTCGATGACCGCCCCTTCCAGCAGGTCGGCCCGGACGTAATCCTGCTCGCAGTCGTGTGTGCTCCATCGCTTCCTGCAAAGGTAGTAGGGAGACACCACCGACAGAAGTCACCTATTTGCGTCGGCTTGTGTTGTTTTTCTGAAGGTAGTTGGGGCAGCCGGTTCGGTTGGAGTCGGGAGTTCGGGTTTCG
>CAZDHR010000447.1:0-5605 GCA_964505295.1 uncultured Planctomycetaceae bacterium | reverse complement strand
AAAACCGAACTCGATGTGCCCCGTCAATGACGGCCGGTTTTAGCAGCCCACACGCTCTGTACCCTCCGCCGGTTTCCGCTCCGCCTGCTTGACGCCGCCTGCCCGTCGCGTCAAGATCGGGTGCGTGGCCGTACGCTTCGCGCCACCCTGCCGACGCCATGCCAACCCGTGGAGGCCCACCCCATGAACGCGAAGAGCATCCTGCCCTGCTTGGCCGGGCTCCTCTTGCCCGTGTCTGCGCCCGCCGAGGAGCCCGTCGGCGAGCGGCCCTATGAGATGGTCTGGGCCGGGCGGACCGAGGATACGCGGGCGCCGCTTCTGGACTTCGAGGACCTGGAGGGCTGGACCGTCGAGTGCGTCGACGCCAAAGCCACCTTCGCCCGCTCGCGCCAGCAGCAGCTTTGGGGCAAATACGTGGGCACGCTCACCTACCGGGGCACCGGCTCGCGCCCGACGGTGACCGTCAAGCCCCCCAAGCCCGTCCCCGTCCAGCCGCCGTTCGACTGCATCAACTTTTGGGTCTACGGCAACAACTGGGCCTGGGTGCCGGACAAGAAGACGCCGCAAGTCGAGATCCGCGTGGTGTTCCGGGGAGCGGGCGGCGAGTTGGTTCGCGTTTCCCTGGGCAGGGTCCGCTGGAGGGAGTGGTGGGTGATGCACCGCCGGCTCAGCGCCGACCAGTTGGCCTTGCTCGAAGGCGGGGCGGCCCTGGAGGCGATCGAAGTGGCCGGCGGTCGTAACGAGGAGGATCGCCTGCTCCACTTCGACAACCTGGCCGTCTACCAGGAGAAGCTGCCGCCGCTCGAGTTCGAGCCGCGCCCCAAACGGGGCATCGACCTGCCCGAAGGCCAAACCACCGGCACGAACACCGGCCCCGGCCGACTTCCGTTTCCCAACCGCGAAGAGACCATCCTCCCCGACAACCTCACCGACCGGTTCGAGGTTGCCTTGGAGGAGTCGGGCGGCGAGTACGCCTTCCACTACCGTGGCGACGACGGCCATCTCGTCTACCGCTACAAGCCGGCCACGGGCACGCTCGGCGACGTGACGGCCGAGTGGGAGGGCCGCGGCGGCCCGTTCCAGCCGATGGTCGACGGCGGCGTCTACTTCGCCTCCGACGCCGACGCATGCCAGCCGCCCGAAAAGACCGAACTCGTGCGGTGTTCCCGAGACGGCGATACGGTCGTCTCCACCTGGCGCTGCACCCTCGGCGAACTGAGCACGGAGGCAACCTACACGCTGCGGCTTTGGCAGAAGTCGCTGGTCGTCGACGTGAAGTGTCTCGGCGGCCAGATCGGCGAGTTTCGCACGGGCAAGGCCGTCGGCGTGGAAGACGCGCGCCTGGTCACGCTGCCGTACCTCACCGGTGGAAGCCAGCGCCCTGCGGTTCTGGTCGTCGGTCCGGCCGAGAAGCCGCTGTTTCTGATGGGCCTGGTCGATTACTACCGGTCGAACGCCTCGGAGCTCTGGGCGGCCAATGCCGTTTCGGACGAAGGAGCGACCTACAACGGCGGCTCCCGCTACCTGCCCAAGACCGACGGCCGGCGCAACGGCTGTTTCGAGCGCCTGTTTCTCACCGTTTCGCCGCGGTTCGAGGAGGTGCTGCCCAACGTGGCCAATCCCAAGTCGCCCTGGATGCACGTGGCCGGCGAGCGCTTGTGGCGGGCGCACGGGGCCTCGAACCGCGAGCGGGACTACGCCACGTGGAAAGAGGTCGCCCGGCACGGCATGACCAAGGTCGTGATCACCGACCACGAGACGGGCTGGCGCGACGGCGGCGAGAGCTTCACGCTCCGCACCCGGGCCGCGCCCGGCAAAGGCGGCGACGAGGGCCAGGCCGAGTACGCCCGAAAGATCCGCGCCCTGGGTTTTCGCTACGGCATCTACAACAACTACACGGATTACGCCCCGGTGAACGAGCATTGGGACGAGGATTACGTCACGCGGCTATCGGACGGCGATTGGCGCACGGCGTGGGCGCGATGCTACAACCCCAAACCGTCGCGGGCCGTGGAGCTCGAGGCCCGGCTGGCCCCGATCATCCAGGAGAAGTTCCACCTCGACACGGCGTACTGCGACGTCCACACGGCCGTCCGCCCGTGGAGCTACTGCGACTTCGACGCCCGGGTGCCCGGCGCCGGCACGTTCGCCGCCACGCTCTACGCCTACGGCGAGATCATGCTCCACCAGAAGAAGACGTGGAACGGGCCGGTCTACAGCGAGGGCAACAACCATTGGTACTACTGCGGTCTGACCGACGGCAACTACGGCCAGGACCAGCAGGCCCACCTCGACGTCAACCCCTGGCTCGTCGACTTCGACCTCCGCAAGCTGCACCCCCTGTGCTGCAACTTCGGCATGGGGAACCTCGGCATGTTCTACGGGCGCCGGCAAGGGCTCGGCAACACGCCCCAGGAGCGCGAAGCCCGGCTCGACCGCTTCCTGGCCGCCACGCTGGCCTTCGGACACACCGGGTTCCTCGTGTTGGAAGGCGGCATGCCCAGCGCCGTGCGGAGCTACTTCAACCTCCAGCAGGTCCATGCCCTTTACGCCCAAGAGACGGCGACCGACATTCGCTACGCAGACGAGAAGGGCAACCTGCTCGACACGAGCGCGGCCGTGGGCACCGGGGCTTTCCGGCGCTCGCAGATCGCCACGACCTACTCCAGCGGCCTGAAGGTCGTCGTCAACGGGCATCCCACCGAGACCTGGAAGACGGCCGAGGCCGAGCTGCCGCCTAACGGGTGGTACGCCGTGGATACGCGCGAGGGCAAGCTGATCGCCTCCAGCGCGATCGTCGACGGGCACCGGGCCGACTACGTCGACTCGCCGGCCTACGTCTACGCCGACGGGCGCGGACAGTTCACCCGGTTCGACAAGGCCGCCTGCGACGGCCAGCTCATCGCCCACAAGCGGGCCGACGGGAGCGTGGAACTGATTCCCGTGGGCAAGTGCGCCACGTTCGCCGTCTCGCTCGAGGGCCGTGCGGCAAGGGCGATCGCCCTGGATAAGGAAGCCAATGAAATGGGGCCGGCCGAGACGCGCGTAAGCCGCGGGCTGGTCTACGTCACGCCGGTGCCCGACGCGTTCAGCTATCGGCTCGAGCCGGAAGACCCGCCGGAGGTGAGCCTGACGTGCGAGCGCGTGGCGGTCGTGCCCGGCGAGACCGTCCGCGTCACGGGCCGCACCGAGCACGTGTTCCGAGTCCCGCCGGATGCGACACCCGGCGAGCAGCTCTGGCAGCGATTCGACGACGCCTGGATCGACTTCACGGTGCTGCCGCTGGTGAGCGCGAAGCTGAGCGTCGACGTAGGGTGCGTGCTTGCACGCACGCCCGTCGCCGGATCAGTCGCTGGATCAGACAAGCACGTGCGTGCAAGCACGCACCCTACGGGACTGATCCTCGAGCTCACGCCGCACCAGCCCTCAGCCGCCGAGGCCGAGGTGACGCTGGGTGGCCAGGCGCAGCGCGTCAAGCTCGTCCCGGAGACAATCGTGCAGCTTCAGTTCCCGTTCCAGAAGCCCAAGACGGAGGAGGTCCGGGAGGTTCCGTTGAAGGTAGCCGCCGGCGACCTGGTGCACGAGCAGGCGTGGTGGCTGAAGGCCGAAGAGTCGATCATGTCCATCGCCACGCTCTCCGATCGCTTTGAAACGGGACAACGCCTGCGAGGCGGGCCCGAGAAGCCGCTCGGCGATGAAACGCGAGCCCACGCCCTTTGGACGGAACGGGCGTGCGCCGGGGAGACCAGGAAGTGCCTGTTCATGCACCCGCCGTACGTCGGCGGCGTGGGATACACCTTCGCCCGATTCGAGCCGGTGGAGCTTCCCAAAACGCCCAACGCGGCCCTCCGTTGCGAGATCGGCAAGGCCGACGGCAGCGATCCGGGCGACGGCATCCTGTTCCGCGTGGCCGTGGTCGATGCCGACGGCACCGAGACGGTCGTCGCCGAGAAGCAGTGGATCGAGCACGCCTGGACGCCGCTGGAGGCCGACCTTTCCGCCTGGGCCGGGAAGCCGGTGCGGATCAAGCTGGTGAGCGACGTCGGCCCGGGCGACAACTCCTCCGGCGACTGGGCCTGCTGGACGGGCATGCGGATCGAGACGCTCGGGCCGGCGCTGGGTATCACGGTCCACGACCGCCAAATCGAGCTCCCGCGCCAGCCAGGGCCGTCTCCACTGGCGAACCTCACCCTCGACGACCTGCGGACCGCCAAGCAAGGCATCCTCCACTACCAAGGCATCGGGCTCCAATGCGGCGGACAGTATGTCTCCGACGCGATCCTCAACCGGGTCGCGCTGGGGCCGATTCCCGGGGCGGGTGGCCAGGAAGGGCAGGGCGTCTGGAGCGACGCCGCCCTGGAGCTGACCTCGGAGGCCATCGCCACGCTCGACGAGTGGAACGACCTGAAGATCGACAACCCGGGCCGCGACTCGTTCAAAATCGGCCGCTTCTGGATCGAGCTGGAGCTGGCCGACGGGCGCACCGCGTCGTCGCAGATCACCACGACCGTCTACACGCAACCGCCCGACTGGCCCCACGCCGAGGGGACCCTCGTGCCGTTCGACGAGCCGATCGAGCCCCAAATCCGGTTCAAGCTGGTCGCCGACTCGCCGAAGGATTAGATTGAGCCGGCTCGGCACGCGTGCAGAGCGTCGGCAAGCCCATCGTAGCCGCTTGCGGCTTCGCCCTGCACGACAGTCCTGTCAAGACAACGCGATCGCGCGTTTCCGCAGACACGCAACACCAGCACGAGGTCTTCCCAATGAGCATCTTCACCGGCGAGCTTGTGGGCACGATGATCCTGATCCTCTTGGGCGACGGCGTGGTGGCCAACGTCTCGTTGGCCAAATCGAAGGCGCACAACGGGGGTTGGATCGTGGTGGCCACGGGCTGGGGATTCGCGGTGGCGATGGGCGTGTACATCGCCGGCTGGGCCAGCGGGGCGCACATCAACCCGGCGGTAACGATCGGTCTGGCCTCGATCGGCGAGCTGCCGTGGGCCCAGGTGCCCGTCTATTTGGTCGCCCAGTTCCTCGGCGCCTTCCTCGGCGCGGTGCTGGTCTGGTTGGCCTATCTGCCCCATTGGCCCGCAACCTCCGATCCCGGCGCCAAGCTGGGCGTGTTCTGCACCGGCCCGGCGATCCGCAATTGGCCGGGCAACCTGATCTGCGAGATCATCGGCACGGCCGTGCTCCTGATGGGCGTGCTGGGTATCCTCAACACGAACAACGAGATCGGAAGCGGCGTCGGGCCGTACGCCATCGGCATCCTGGTCTTCAGCATCGGCCTCTCGCTAGGCGGCCCCACCGGCTATGCCATCAACCCGGCCCGCGACCTGTCTCCGCGCATTGCCCACGCCCTCCTCCCCATCGCCGGCAAGGGCAACTCCGATTGGCGCTACGCCTGGGTCCCGATCGTCGGCCCGCTCATCGGCGGCGTGATCGGCGCGGTGCTGTACCACCTCCTGTTCACCGGACTGACGCCCGTCGGCGGGGCGTAGAACGAAAAGGGGGCGCAGCCGAATGGCACTGTCAACAGTCGCTGGATCAGACTGTTTTGCGCCAGGACGACGTTGAGCTTTGGCTATGTGCTAGAGTTTAGGGC
>CAZDHR010000446.1:0-5615 GCA_964505295.1 uncultured Planctomycetaceae bacterium | reverse complement strand
CTGGAAGCGCTCCCAGTTGCTCAGCGCAAGGACCACGGTCAGCACCACGGTGGCGAGCAGCCAAAGCCGCATCAGCCAGGTGCCCGTCAGGGAGCGGAGATCATGCCGGAGGATTGCCAGAAACGGCATCGGTCGGGTGCCGGGCGTCGAGGTCGAACCGTTGGAAGCCATGGGCTACGTCCTCTTGGAGCAGTTGTAGATAGGCGTTTTCCGTCTCGTTATACCCGGAGTGGATCGCCGCGAGCGTCAGGTTGCTGGAATCGACCAGCTTGAGCACGTCGGCCAGGGCGTCGGCCCGAGTGCGGGAGTCGGATACCTTGACGACCAGCGTATGGCCCGCTTCTGCCCGCGCGCCGACGCCGTCGAGGCCGTCGGCTTGCTGGGCCAGTCGCAGGACGTCGTCGTCCGAGCCCTCCAGCTCCAGGCTGATTTCGTCGCGTCGGAGGCGTTGCTTCATGTCGTACATCGCGCCGGTGAAGATCATCCGGCCCTCGTGCATCACGCCGACATGGTCGCAGATCTGGTCGATGTCGCTGAGGATGTGGGTGGCGATGACGACCGTCCGCGTCTTGCCCAGCTCGCGGATCAAATCGATGGTGAATCGACGTGCCGAGGGGTCCAACCCGGCGGTCGGCTCGTCCCAGAGCAACAGGGGCGGGTCGCCGACCAGCGAGGCGGCGATGCCCAGCCGGGTGCACATCCCGGTGGAAAACGTCTGGATCTTCTGATCGGTGGCCCCCAGCAGTCCCACGGCCCGAAGCAGCGAGGCGAATCGCGGCTTGCGGAGCTCGCGGGGAAGCCGGCAGAGCTGGCCGAGCAGGTCGAGGTATTCCGTGGGCCTGAGGTTGCCGGGGAGCTTGGGGTGGGTAGGCAGGTAGCCGATCATGCTCCGCACGCCGATGGCATTCACGCCGCATGGCTGGCCGAAGACCTCCGCCCGTCCCGCCGTGGGGCGCTGTAGCCCCAATAGGAGCTTGAGCGTGGTCGTCTTCCCAGCGCCATTCGGCCCCAGAAGCCCGAATATCGAACCCTGGGGGACCTCCAGGCTCATGTCGTTGACGGCGATCAGGCGGTTGCCGTAGATCTTCGTCAGGTGCTCGGTGCGGATGGCCCACTTGGCGTTTCGAGGCTCATTCGCGCCCGGGCCCAAGTCTCGCTGCTCGTTGTCTGGTGACATTGTCCCACCCAAAACTGGGGTTCGCCATGGAATGGCCGGCTCCCTGGCCCGGATTCTTCACGATCGCTTCCCGGATTGTCCATGAGGGCTTGTTTCGTCCCGGTTCATCGCGTCCAAGCAGTCGGAATCGCTCTCAGACCGCATGCATGCGGTCACTACCAACGGGGTAGGACCAATCCGGGCGACCGAGGAGGAACTACGGTGCCGAAGCGGTATTCGTCGCGCCTGATACAATCTTGGCCTCACCGGCGCGAAAAGGAAAGAAAAAGGTGGGCGCCTTCCTTTCGGCCTCGCAGAACGGCCGGTGCCGCTTGCCCGACGATCGTGCCTTTCCGTTCCGAGAAACGCGACTTCCAGGTACGGCAACGAACGCGCCCCTCCAAAACACATGCGATTCATTCAACGGTATTGCCGCTAGAGCCAAAGGTGCAGGCGCCCGCCGAGCATGTCGGGGAGGGCTTTTTCGACGTGGCGCTGGATGCGGCGGGGTTGGTAGCGGGTGCTGAAGTGGGCGGCGATGATCAGTTCGTTTTGGAAGCGGTCGCGACGCTCGACCACGTCGTCGAGGTGCGTGTGGCCGAACTTGTGGATCTTCTCCTTGCGGTGGCTGGGAGCCACAAAGGTAAGCTCCATGATCAGCACCTCGGCCTCGTACATCACCGGGCAGTTGTCGAGCCCTTCGGGGGCGCTGTCGCCGAGGTAGGCGAGCCGGGGGATACGGACCTCGTTGGTCACGTCGGTCCCGCCGAGGCGGAGGTCGCGGATCTGGTCGCCCGCCAGGTCTTGATACTCCGGCTTCAGCTTGCGCCGCCGCTCCCAGACGACGAAGCCGAGTGAGGGGACGGTGTGCTGGGTGGCCGAGACGGTGACGACCAGCTCGCGCGAGAGCTCGATCTCGTCGCCCGGCCTGGTGCCGACCAGCTCGCAGGGGAGCCGGCCCCGGTCGAGGCGGCTGATCTGGCGGAGGATTCGCCGGATGGGATCGATCGCCCCCTCGGGCAGGTAGATCACCGGCGGCTCCATTTTCATCATCCGTCGCCGGGCGGCGTAGACGGGCAGGGCCATGATGTGGTCGATGTGGGTGTGCGAGATGAACCAGGTGGGCGTGCCCATGAACGACCAGGGCTGCGCCCCCAGGTCGAAGCCGATCTTTAGCTCGGGGACCCGCCAGTACGTCTGCACGGCCGCCCGGGAATAGCCCTCGATGGTGAATTTTTTGTGCACCAGCTTCCGGAGGGGCTGATCGTCGAGCACATTCGCGACGGTCGGAGCGTTGGGCTCCGGGGTCCGCGGCGGCTTGGAAGGGTCTTTCATTGCGCGATCTGGGCTCGCTGGTCCGAAAACGGCTTGCGCGGGCGAAGCCACAAGCGGCTCGGCGGCGCCGCCTGCCGAGTAGTCTGCCCATCTCGATTTTGCATGTCGGGTGCTACTGCCGGCTGCCGGCTGCCGGGTCGTGATCGTAATTGTCGACGTTCGACAGGTCCAGGGGCTCCGGCGTCTCCTGCCGCGGCATGAGCCAGATCTCGCCGAACAGCTCGTTTTGCTCCAGCCGCACCCGGGCGTGGCGGACCAGCTCGAGCACGGCCAGGAAGATGCCGATCAGGACGGACTTGTGCATGCCGGGTTGGAACAGGTCCGCGAAGGCCAATCGGCCCCGCTCGCGGAGCCGGTCGTAGATCCGGGCCATGTGGACGTGGATGGGCGTTTCGTCGTAGACGATGCTGGACGGCTTGGTCGACGCCGTGTCGCGCATGATCCGCCCGAACGCGCTGACCAGGTCCCAAAGCTCGACTTCGTGGACCGGCTCCTCGGCCAGGTTTCGCTTGCGGGGGGGCAGATCGTTGGCCAGTCGCGGATACCGCCGCTGCCACCAGCGGCTCCGTTCCTCCAGGATGCTGGCCGCGTCGCGGTACTCCTTGTACTCCAGGAGCCGGCGGACCAGCTCTTTGCGGGGGTCTTCCAGTTCGTCTTCCACCTCGTCGGCACGGGGAAGCACCTGCTGCGACTTGATTTCCACGAGCGTGCTGGCCATGGCCAGGAAGTCGCCCACCGCGCCCACGTCCAACTGCCGGATCACGGCCAGGTATTCCAGATACTGGTCGGTGATCGTGGCGATCGGGATGTCGACAATCTCGACCTCGTGCTTACGGACCAAGAAAAGGAGCAGGTCCAGCGGGCCCCGGAAGGTCTCTAGGTCGACGCGAAAGTCCATGGCCGGGCTTCTGGGCGGGTGTTTCCTGCTGCGGTGGATCGGTCGGGCCGTCCAACGGGGGGGAGAGTCCAACGGGGCGCTCGGCCTCGGGTCGGGCACGACGGGCCCCTTCCAGTCTATCCGCTCCCCTAGGCCACGGCGAGTGGGGCACCTCGAACGCGCAAACCCACCCCATTCGGAAAAGCTTGTGCGGCCGCTACCATCAGTTTCGGCCAAATGGCGGTGCGGACTTCACGCGAGCAGCGACTCTCCGTCCGGGCGTTCGTGGCCGGGGCCGCGGGTCGTACCCTTCGGGTAGGTGGTGGGTAGGGTGAGCCTGTGAGACCGTTAGCAGCCCTTCCGGCGCAGTGCTTGTGCGCGATCGGCTTGTGGTTGGGCTGCGCCGGCTATAGACTCGCGTCCAGTTGGCGGTCTGGAGAAGCGGGTCGCGTGGTCCCGGTCGGGCAGCGGCGGTGCACAAGGGAGATCGAGGCGGTGACGCACGAACAGCTCTGGGCTCCGTGGCGATTGGCCTACGTCCAGCAAGGGGGCAACGAGGCAGAAGGGGCCGAGCCGGATCGCCGCGAGCTGACGTTTTTGGAGGGGGCGGAGCCGAGCTGCTTCCTTTGCCAGGCGGTGGCCGACGGCGAGGATCGGCGACGATACGTCGTCCATCGGGGGAAACGGTCGATCACGGTTCTCAATCGGTATCCCTACAACAACGGGCATTTGCTCGTCGCGCCGTGCCCGCACCGCGCCCGACTCGACGAGCTGTCCGGATCGGAGCGAAGCGAGCTGACCGAGGTGATCACGCGGATGGTGGTTCTTTTGGAGGAGGTGCTGAGCCCTGAAGGATTCAATATTGGGCTGAACCTGGGCCAGGTGGCCGGTGCCGGTCTGCCGGGCCACCTGCACTGGCATATCGTGCCCCGGTGGAACGGCGACACGAACTTCATGCCCACGCTGGCCTCCGTCCGAGTCATCCCTCAATCGCTGGAAGCGCTTTGGGAAGCGCTGACCACGGAGTTGGCCCGGTAGCAGTCTGAATGGAACGGGGCGAGGCGAGCACGCCCCGAAGGAGGGGTGCGCCCCGTGCGTCGAGGCCCGGTTTGCTCTGCGGCGCCGAATCGGGCGCCGATCTTGCCGCGGCCAAGTCAGCGAGCCCTCCTCAATCGGATCGCCTTCGTGTAAGATGACGGGGATGGCGCGTTCTTGCCAGGGGGGCCTTGCCCCCCCTGGGGGGCAATACTGCTTTCGCGACTGGGGCAGAGTTCCTACAATGGCGAAGCCCGGGTCAACCGATGGCGGCCCGGGCAAGCCTCGGCCTTCTTCCCAAGTTCACTTGACAGCTTATCCGGAGGGGCGTCCGACGTATGGGTTTTCTCAAATTCCTTTGGTTCATCGTCGTTTGGGTGGCCAAGACGCTGTGGGCATTCTTCCTCTGGCTCTTCCGCGACGTCACCCTGATCATCCTCCGCCTGACCTTTCTCGTCGTGACGATCGGTCTGGCGGTGTTCGTCGTCAATTCGGGAGCCCTCCCGGACCAGTACCCTTGGGTGACGATTGTGGTCTTCGTGGGGATCCCTCTCCTGGCCTTGATCGTGATTACCGTGGACATGGCCTTTCCGCGGAAGCGGCTGGAGACAATCACGGCCGTGTATTTCGGCTTGATCGTCGGGTTGTTCTTGGCCTACGTGGGGCGATTGGCGCTGACGCCCCTGTTTCCGGGCCCGGAAACGGGGAAGATCCAGGCCGCGGTGCAGTTGGTCCTGGCCGCACTCCTCTGCTATCTGTGCGTGAGTCTGCTGTTGCAGACGAAGAACGACTTCCGCTTCATCATTCCTTACATCGAGTTTTCCAAGGAGGTCAAGGGGCGCAGGCCTTTCATTCTCGACACCAGCGTGGTGATCGACGGGCGGATCGCCGACGTGGTGGAGACCAACGTGTTCGACAGCCAGTTGATCATGCCCCGATTTGCGATCACCGAGCTCCAGGGGATCGCCGACAGCTCGGACCGCTTGCGCCGCAGCCGGGGCCGGCGAGGACTGGATATCCTCAACCGACTCCGGAATAACCCGGAAGTCGA
Organism: uncultured Planctomycetaceae bacterium; assembly: GCA_964505295.1. GTDB lineage: Bacteria > Planctomycetota > Planctomycetia > Pirellulales > Thermoguttaceae > DATKZH01. Next base: position 161 of record CAZDHR010000446.1, on the reverse strand, counting down.
CCTGGAGATCTTCGACCGCGACCTGCCCGAGTTCGCCGGCCAGCCGGTGGACGTGAAACTGGTGATGCTGGCCAAGCACCTGGAAGGCAAGCTGATCACCAACGACTACAACCTGAACAAGGTCGCCCGATTGCACGGCGTGGGCGTAGTCAATCTGAACG
>CAZDHR010000445.1:0-5620 GCA_964505295.1 uncultured Planctomycetaceae bacterium | reverse complement strand
TCATCAGACAGACGACTCGCTCGGTACGCACCGAGAGGAGCGGCGCGGGGATAGTCGTCTCCAGGATGATGGGCACGTTGGCGGCGAACCACCCCCGGTAGGCCAGGTAGAGCATGGTGGGCGTCTTCATCGTGCGAGACACGCCCACCAGAACGACCTCCGCGCGATCGAGCTCTTCCACGTTCCGTCCGTCGTCGTGGTGAAACGCGAACGCGACGGCGTCGATTTCCCTCAACTTGGCCTCCGCCAACTGCCTCAGCAGCCCGGGCTTCTCTCGCGGCGTGAGCTTCAGATGGACGGCGATCCGCTCCAGCACGGGCCCGATCGCGTCGAGCGAATCGACTCCGCACAGCCGGGATTCGGCCAGCATCAGTCGGCGCAATTCGTTGGAAACCAGCGTGTGAAGAATGATCGAGTCGCCCTCGGCCGCTTCGCGCACCACGGCGCGCACTTGCTCCTCGGTGCGCACCTGTCCGCGTCGCAGCAGCCGGACCCGTGCATCGCCGAACTGGACCAGCGCGGCCCGGGCCACCTGCTCGACCGTTTCACCGCTGGCGTCGGAAACCACGAAAACCGTCAGCATGGGCCCAGCGTCTCCCTGAGATCTCCGGCGCGGCAATCTCACTCCCCTACAGTTCCGCCTTCTTGGGAATCCGGTAATAGCCCGTCGGATCCGACTCGTCGATGATGTAGCACCATGCCTCCGACTCGTACGCACGTATCGGAGACGCGAAGTCGCGGCTCTCACCCACGAGACGGCACGCGGTCTGGATGCCTTTGATCTCGTCCGCGCGCTGCTGCGGCCCCTGCTTCTTGTGGTGTTTCTCGAGGAATTGGCGGAGTGCCCTGAAGTGCTCGGGGGGCTCCGCTTCGGCGCCGGCAGGACGCGGCTCACCCGCCTTGCCTTCTTCGGCGTCGTGCCGGCGTAATACCACGTAGCGTCGAAACCACTCTTGCGCTGCCATGTCGTTGCCCTCCTTTCTCGCAGTCGTGGGCGCCCGCCGACCCGCCGACCATCCGGGCCGCGCCGGCGTGGCAAGAAGACACGCTATCGAGGATACACGGTTTTCTGTCCTCGCTCGCCGATGAGCTGAATGCGGCCGCCGCCGCGGGGGGAGCCGATGTATGCGCGGACTCTATCGAAGTCGCCGTCGACGAACATCAGGCACGGGTCCTGGTTCCGCCCATGGAGGACGACGCGCGGCTTGCCCGTCCCGTCCACCATGGCAAGCGAAGGCTCGAGGTCCGTGACGTCGATTGTGACCCGTCCGTCGCCCCGGGCAAGGCTCACCAGCGTCTGCCTGCCCGCCTCCATCGATACCCAGTGGTTCGGGCCGCCGGACACTTCGACCTGGGCCGTGTCCTCGGACGCCACGAGCGAGACCGTCGTGCGGCCCTGCTGAAGGACCAACGAAGGCGCCCCGTCTCCGGACAACCCCAGAAAACCGGCGTCCTTGCCCCCGGCGTCTACCAGATCGATCCTCTGCGCCTTGAGCGATCGCACGTGCACGTCGCGGTCGGCCGGAGCCGCGGCGAGAAAGACGGCCGACCCGGCCACGAGGCCCATCACGGCCAACAGCGCCTTCATGCGCCGGGCTTGTCGCTCCAGGTCGGCCAGGCGTTCTTCGACTGGGTCCATAGGAACCCCCCGTATTACAAGAGCGGCCAAAGGTTTCGTAGACGAATTCCTCCCTCAGAATGGGTCGTGAGCCTGCGTCTCATAGGACTTCCTTGACCGGGCGCGTCGCTTCCAGTGATTTCTCGGTGCTGGTGGGGTCCACGCGACGGCAGGTTTCGGTGAGTGTTTGGGCAACATCGTCGAGATCGCCGCGCCACTCCTCTTCGCTCGTCTCCGGGGGACAAAACTGGGTGAACTCGCGGATCAGCAGAATCAACCGCAGCAAGTGCCGAAAAACCACGCCCTCCTGCTTCTGGAGTCCCTTGCTGGTGACGTACTTGTTGAAGTCGCCGCGGAACTCGATCACCTCGCCCGCCGCCCAGACCGGCCACGTTCGCAGGTCGTGCACGCCGGGAAAGTCGTAGTCGAAGAGCAATCGCAGCTTCTCGGCCAGCGTGAGGATGCGCGGCCGCTCGTCGCGCAGCATCGGATTGCGATCGTCATCCTCTCCCGGGGCCGCCGCGGTAAGCTGATCGGCCGTAGCCAAGCCCAGGCGCAAGAGCTGCTCGTCGAGCCGCCCCGTGGCCAACGGCCCCGGCGGAATCTCCTCATGGCCGGGCACGCGGACGAACCGCCCGATGGACCGGGGCAGCTCCAAGACGCTCTCCAGCGCCTGCACGCGCTCCGGGCGATCGCCGATGCCGAGCTGGCTCACGAGGAACACGCCGTAGAGCGGATTGACGCCGCGGAACATCAGGAGCTTCTCGAGGTCCGGCGTGGCATGGGCCAGCCTCGGCACATACGGCTCCGAATCGCCCGACGCCTCCTCCGGCGGCTTGTCCTTCTGCGCCTCCGACTTGGGCAGAAGCGAGCCGAGCATGCCTGTTCCGAATCCCTCCTGCGGTTTCGGGCTTTCCTCCTTGCGCGGTTCCGGGGTGGGCTGTCCTTGCCGGCGAGGCGGCTCCGGCTCGAGCACCACGTAGCCTGCCCGCCAGAGCGTCAGCAGCATCCGGTCGAGCTCTCGCTGGGCCGCTTCGAGTCGCCGGGGAGCCAGCAGCCGCTTGGCGACCAATCGGCGAATGATCTCCACGTCGGGCGAAGCGTCGAGCATGTACGCCAGCAGACGCCACGGCAGATGACCGCGGCTCTGGAGCTTGCTGGGCGGGGCCGCCTGGAGTTTCTGAAACTGCTCCTCCGTCCAGTACTGTTCGGTCGCCCGATGCTTGGGCATCTTCTTCTTCAGTTGCTTTTTCGCCTTGCGCAGGTTCGGGTCCTTGGTGTCGTCGGGGATCTGGTCGTACTTGTCGCGCCAGCGGCCGATCTTGACGTCGTCTTGATGGGCCAGGACGAACACGTATCCCTGGGTGTCGTACTGGGGACGGCCGGCCCGGCCGAAGATCTGGTGAGCGGAGCTCGGCTCCAGCACTTTCTTCTCGCCCGTCGGGCCTTTGAGAATCGACGGCAGGACGACCGATCGGGCCGGCAGGTTGATGCCCGCCGCCAACGTCTCCGTGCAGGTGGCGATCGAGAGCAGCTTGCGCTCGAAGAGATCCTCGACGATCCGCCGGTACTTGGGCAACACGCCGGCGTGGTGTACGCCCACGCCCCGCAGCAGCAGTTGCCGCAGCTTCGGCCCGGCGCCTTGCGACCAATCGTACGGCTCGATGACCGCGGCGATCTCCTTCTGCTGATCCCCGCTGAGCACCTTCTTGCCCTTGATCTGCTCGGCGAACGTCCAGCAGTCTTCCCGGTTGAAACAGAACACCAAAGCGGGCGTCGTGCGGGAATCGCCGTCGCCGCGCGCCATCGCTTCGAGCTGTTCGGGCAAGAGCCGGTCGGGCACCCACTGGAACGCGAGCGGCACTTTGCGCTCGTCGCTTTGGACCAGCTCCAGACGCCGCCGGTGGTGGTTGCGGAGCCAGGCGACGAATTCCACGGCGTTTCCCACGGTGGCCGACAGAAGCAAGGTGCGGACGTGCTCGGACAATAGCCCCAACGTGAACTCCCAGACGATTCCTCGCTCCCGGTCGTTGAAGCTGTGGAACTCGTCCATCACCACGGTGGCGACGTCAGCGAAGTCGAACGCCTCGGGATGGAGTAGCCGGTTGAAGAGGATCTCGGCCACGACCACGAGGACCCGGGCGTCGGGGTTCTCGCGGCGATTGCCGGTCACCAAGCCGACGTCGGTCGACTCGAATCCCCAACGGACCGCCAACCGCTGCATGTCGCGGAATTTCTGCTCCGTCAGCGCGACGAGCGGCGTCGTGTAGTAGGCCGTCTTGCCCGAATGCAGTGCCTCAAACAACGCCGCTTCGGCGATCAGCGTCTTCCCCATCCCCGTGGGCGCGCAAACCAGCACGCCCTGCTCGGAGGAGAACCAGGCCAACAGGGCCTCCTCCTGCATGGGATAGGGCTCGTAGGGGATCTGATCGAGGTACCGCGATGCCAGGTCGTCGCGGGAAGGGGCTTCCAAGGCCATCGGGTCTCTTCGCCGGGTTGCCGGCGTATCCGTCGAGAGGAGCGAGTCTGCGGGAGAACCACTTCCGATTATAGACGTTCCTTCACTTCCGCTCCAGTCTGGTGAAGGTTGGGTGGGGGGGAGGATCTCCCGGGACGAACACAACGGCCGGTCGCCGTCCCGGTTGCGAAGCCCCGGGTTCGGGACGCATTGCAGCGAAGCTCCGCCCGGTCACGTTGCCCCCCCGGCGGCCACGAGGGTCGGCAGGGCCGCTCGTCGCCGCCGGAACCGTCGAAATGCGTCGCGCCAGCCGCATCGGCCTTCTCCCGCCATCGGGGTATCATTGACGTCTGCATTGCCAAGGATCACCCGACGTGGACCGGACCCTTCTCTGCGGGGCTCCCGGCAGAAGCCCGCCGTTCATTGGCCAGGCGAGGCTCGATAGGCATTGATTCCCGTGTCAGCCGGTGCTATTTTGAGGTTGGCGTCTCGACGCTCATCGGGGGGCCGCGGCGGCGTCTTTCACCCCGTTTCTTCCGCCGCGGCGGTTGTATTCTCGCTGCCGAATTCGATTCACGCCGGGTCCAGGGGCCGATCGGGGATTGGCGGTCGCCGTGGTCACGAGGCTGCCGGATGACGGAGGCATTGGCCCCCCGTTGAATCCTTGCGCTGACCGTGGTATGTTAATTGTGACGTCGCGCACCTCGTTCTGCGCGGCTTTCCCACCCAGCGGCGACGGGCCGCTCAGATGGCCCGTCGCGCCGTTTCCTCGCCCGGGCGTTGCACGACCGACATGTACATCTTCGGTCACCCGCTGTTCACGCTCGTCTGCTTCGCCGTACTGCTGATCGTGGCGTTTTCGCCCTCCGTGAACGGCGTCTGAAGAGTCAACGGCGGAACATGAGGCACATCAGGATCCTCCGCCAGGTGGCGAACCGCCGGCGACCACGCGACTGAGCCTGCCGCGCCCGTCCCACGAACTTCTTGCGTCCTCCCCCGCGGGTCCCCCGCGTTCGCCGCCCACCGCCCTCTCGCGCACGTGCCCCCTCCTCCGTCTTACGGGCCGTCCTCTTCCTCGATAACCCTGGAAAGCGGCTTCACCATTTCCGCTTTGATCCGCTTGCGGAATTCCCGCCGAAACGCCGGGATCTTGAGCAGCAGGCAGTAGATCCCTTCTCGGAGCCGGGTGGCGACGCTGCGCTTCGGGAAGTCGTAGAATCCGTGGCTCTTGTAGTATCGGTGGTCGGCCTGGAAAACGAGCCGCATGTGGGCCCAGATCTCGTCGCGGAACAGCTTTCTCCCGGCGACGCTGAGGAAGCTTGGCGGACGGATGTAGCCCGTGTCGGCACACGCAATCAGACGCCCCGCAAGCGACTCCAACTGCCCGTCGAGCTCCCCCGAGTCAGCGCACTCATCCGTGACAATCCCCACCAGGTTCGCTCGCTGGCATTCGAGGTATCCCTCCAGGAGCTGCCGCAGGTTCGCGATTTGCATCAGGGGGCCGGAAATGAGCAAGCCGACCTGCTTTCCCACCATGATGGGCA
>CAZDHR010000444.1:4971-5629 GCA_964505295.1 uncultured Planctomycetaceae bacterium | reverse complement strand
GCCCCGATCTGCCGGGCCTGGTTGATGACCACCCGCAGGCCGCGCGGGTGCTCGTGGCCGTCCCAGCCGCAGGTCAGGTCGGCGGGCGAAAAGATGACCCCCGTCCGGCAGCCGAAATCGATCCCCTCCAGGCAGGGCTCGTCGGTGTAGCGCGACCCGTCGGCTTTCTGGTAGGTGAACGACTTCAGCTTGTAGTAGGACGAGAAGACCGGCTCCTCGGGCAGCATCTTGCGCAACGGGCGGCCCGGGAAGATGATTTCCATCTCTCGGCGAAACGACTCGGTGAAGTCGTTCCAGCCGCAGCAGGCGTCGCCGAGGATCGTGCCGCCGTCCAAGACGTAGCGGTTGAGCTGTTGGCGGGCCTCGTCGGTCAGCTCGAAGTTGTTGTGCCCGGCAAACAGCACCGCCGGCAATTCCCGCGGGTCGAACGAAAAGTGGGCGAGATCGGCGTCGACCGAGCGGTAGTGGATCCCCAGCTTCTGGTTGGTCCACGACAGCAGCGTGGTCAGGTCGGCCGGATCGGTCATCCAGTCGCGATACATCACCCGCTTACCCTCTCGAGTGATCCATCGGACGGGCCCCATCCCCATCTTCCCGACCAGCGCCGGCGGTGCGGGCGGGCGCTTCTTCTCACTCCGCCGCAGCGGGGTAACGGGGA
>CAZDHR010000444.1:0-4961 GCA_964505295.1 uncultured Planctomycetaceae bacterium | reverse complement strand
ACTCCCCGCCGGTGCGGTGTTGCTTCTTGGCCTTCGGTGGCGGGCCGCAGTCGATCGGGCCGGTGTTCTCCTGCCCCAGGCCGAGCGAGGGTACGGCCAGTCCGCCCGCGCTGCCGATTGCACACGTAAGTCCCATGCTTTCCAAGAACTTACGGCGAGAGAGCCCCCCCTGACGAGCTTCGCGTGACTTGCCCATGACGTTCCCCTTTCTTCTGACGTGCTGGCCCGGCCATCGGAATTCGGCCCCCGGGCCGTTCCGATTCCGCGATAATCTCCTCTCCATATCTTTACCCGGCCTCCGCCGGATGACGGTAAAAGGAAAACGGAAGAACCGGTGCTCCCTTACTCCACTTTTCCAACCAAGGTTTTCAGGTGTTTCTCCAGCGTCCGGCGATCCAACACGCTGCCGTAGATCGCCACTTCGTCGAGCATTCCGGACCAGGGGTAGGCGTGGGCCAGGTTTGGCGCAAAGCCTTTGCCGACGCCCAACGGGCCGGCGGCCGGCTTGCCCACCGCCACCTCGTCCTGGACGACGCGACGCAGCGCCGTTTCGCCGCGCGTTACGTTGGCCACGTAGGTATTGATGACGGTTTCATCCCCCCGGACGCGGAACGTGACGGCCACGTAGTACCATTCGCCGGGGACGCATTCCACGTCACTGCACACCCACGGGGCATCTCCATCCATCAGATGCACCAGGCGCCCGCGGTCGACGGCCGCGAGAAAGAACCCGCAGTCACGCTCGCTCGCCCGGGTTGCGATCGCCGTGGCGACCTGCCCGTCCGCGGCCCCCACGAAACCCTCGAAGCACACGAGCAGCTCGACCGTGAATGCTTCCGGGGGAATGAACCAGGCGACCGTCTCCGGCCCGGGGGCCGAGCAGGTTCCCGACTGGAGGCCGACGCCGACCGTGTTCCCGCGCGCGGGATCCCGGTAGGAGGCGACGGCGTTGGTCGTCGCATCGACGCCCGGACGACGGTATCCGAACGGCTCGTCGCCGTCGGCCAGGTACATCACGACTTCGACGAGATCCAAATCGCCCCGCGTGTCGCGGAGCTTCTCCGCTTGGGTCACGCCTTCAAACGGGTAGTGGTGGATCAGGTCGGGATGCTCGGCGACCAGGGCACGAAGACCGGCCGCGCTGCCCGGCGCGGGGAACTGGCGGACGAAACGGCCGCCGTCGACGTCGATCGGGGAAACCTGCGGGACACCGCCGGCCGCGCCGGGCACCACGCGAATCGCCGTCGCGGCAACGACTTCGTGCCAAGTCGAGTCGCTCGCCGAATCCGTGTGTGGCCGGACGCGAACGGCCCCGTCGAACACGTGAACCTCCGTCGCGCCGCCCTCGTCGACCGCCACGCCGAACTGCGTGCCCCGGTGAACGATCGTCGAATTCGGCGTGTGAATTGTGAACCCGGCGGCCTCGCTCGAGAGGTCGGCCGTCAGCCGGCCCGACTGCAAACGGCCCTGGCACGGAGCGACTAGGCCAAAGGCAGCCGGCCCTTCGAGGATCACTTGGGCGCCGCCGTCGAAACGGACTTTCGCCAGTCCGCGGCGGAGATCCAACTGCCGGCCGGCTGCAAGGGGTTCACCCTCATCGAGACCGCCCCCATCATCCGACCATACGGCCTGGTACGTTTGCCCGAGCTGAGCCACCGCGAGCGGCCCCGACGGCCCTTCCGGCTCGTGGGGCCGATCGCCGTAGAAGACGATGCCGAGCGAGACCGCCAGGGCCAGCGACGCGACCGTGGCCGCGATCCAACGGTAAGGCGGTTTGGCCGGTGCGCGGGCGCGACCCGCCGCCTTGCCGACGTCGGCCCGTTGGGCGATGGCGGGCGCCGGGCGCCGGGCCGGTTGCCCTGCGGCCGACGTATCGAGGCCCGCGCCGGCCGCCGTCTCCCAGTGAAGCTCTCCGTGAAGCTGCACGTAGCGAAGGAAAAACCGCCGCGACTCGCTCGACTGGTTGGCGAGCTGCTCCAGCCGGGCCGCTTGCGCCGGCGTGACGTCGCCGTCGCAGAGCGCCGCGGCCAGAAGGCCCAACTCGTCCCGTGGGTCGAGTGATCGATTCACGGATGCTCCTCCGCTGCCAGCGTCCGCTCGATGCAAGCCAACAGCGCCATGCGGATGCGATGCAGGGACTTGCGAGTTCCCTGCACGCTGCGTCCCAAGGCCTCGGCCACGCTCCGCGTGGTAGCGTGCTCCCGGTATCGGCGCAAGACGAGCTGGCGGTCGGTCTCGCGCAGTTTTTCCAGGCACGCGCCCAGCGCTTCACGGCGGGCGTCCAGTTCGTCCAACGACTCCCCCGAGTCCACGGCGAGCGCGTCGATGAACTCGCTGGTGAACAGGCGGTTCTGCCGCGCCTGTCGCTCGCGGAACTTGAGGACTTCGAAATAGGCGATCCGGCAGGCCCAACTGGCGAAATCGGTGCCCGGCTGGTACTGGTCGAACTTCCGCCACAACACGAGATTCGTCTCTTGGAGGATCTCTTCGGCGTCGGCCGCGTTGTAGACCAGCCCAAGTGCATAGAGAAACACCCGCCGCTGGCACGTGGCCAGAAGCCGCACGAACCGTTCAGCCCTGGGGCCAACGGATCGATCTTCGTCCACCAGTGACTCTCGTGTCTCCGCGCAGGAGGCCCTTGCCGCCCGTCGATTAGGCTTAGCCATTAGCTAACCCGCCCTAGTGGGGAGGCTGATACTGCAAAAGCCGGAGAAAATGGTGGCGTTCTTGCGCCGGCTTTGTCCTTCGTCTATTCCGGTTAACCGCGGCGACTGGGAAGGTCGGAGAAGCCGGTGGCCTTGGAAAACGGGGCGTCTCTGGACAACCCAGTCGCCTGCTGGACCGTTGTCGAAGCAGCCGTGGCACGGAGCCGCGACCCCCTACCGGGGTGGCTGCCAGGTGACTCCCCTGCGGGTCCCGAGGCCCTCGTCACGCAGACGCCGCCGCTAACACTTATTCTACCAAAGGCTTACATCCTTGGCGAATTGCCCGATTTCGCTCCCGGCAGGTCCGTCCGGCTCCAGCTTTGTCCAGGACGCGCGACGACGCCTCCGACCAGGCTCCCCGCAAGCCGGACGCACGCCGTTACAAAGCGGTTACACCGATCCGGGCCGTCCGTGACTACACTTACATTGGGGCGGATTGTCCGCAAGGGGTCGTAGTAGTGACCCGATTCATCAGGTCCGAGCACTCCGGAGCGGCTTCGGACCGCAAGAATGCGGCTACTACAAACGGGGGGCAGAAAACCACCGACCGGAAGCGGCCGAGCCGACCACTCTGGTCCCACCAAAGCCGATCGGATAGCTTGGCGATTCTAGGGAGACGGCATGTCGAAGCAACGCATTCTGGCCATTGAGGACGACGGGGCTATCCGTCGGGGGATCGTCGACGCCCTCCGGTTCGCCGGCTACCAGACCCTGGAGGCGGCCCGCGGCGACACCGGCCTGGAAATGGCCCTTGCACGCGACTTCGACCTGCTGCTCTTGGACCTCGTGCTCCCCGGCCGGCGGCGCACTGAGGAAGCCGTTTTGGGTCGACGACCACCTGATCCTCGCCCGGCGGGTCCGTATCGGCCGGTTGGAGTATATCCAGGGGTGTCTGCTCAACTGGCCGTCGATCGAGCAGGCGTTGTTGATGGCGATCGAGCTACGTGTCCGCGACCACGGGCCGGGCATCTCGGGCGCGGCCTCCCGACGCCTGTTTCGCTCGTTCTCCAAATCGGCCCACGACGCGGCCAACTCGGCCCCCGGCGTCGGCCTCGGCCTGGCCCTGAGCCGCCGCCTCGCCCGCGACATGGGCGCCCGCCTCCGCCTCGACAAGACCGTGACCGACGGGGCGTGCTTCGTGCTGGCGCTGCCCGTTTCGGTAGCGAGCGGTTAGCTTCGTCGAAGAAGCCGGTTGAGTAGGGTGCGTGAAACGCACCATTTTCTAGGCTCAGGTTGTGCTCCGTTCCGAGCGGTCGACTGGTGATTCTAGAAAGCGGGTGTGGTGCGTTTCACGCACCCTACGGCTGCGCCTACACCACGCCCTGCTGGAGCATGGCGTCGGCGACTTTGACGAAGCCGGCGACGTTGGCGCCTTGGACGTAGTTGGTGTGGGAGCCGTTCTTGCCGTAGACCACGCAGTTCTGGTGGATGGACCGCATGATCTCGCGGAGTTGGCGATCGACCTCTTCGCGGGAGCGGCGCATGCAGCCGGCGTTCTGGGTCATTTCCAGCCCGGAGACGGCCACGCCGCCGGCGTTGGCGGCTTTGCCCGGCCCGAAGAGGGTCTTGGTTTCGAGGAGCACGTGGACGGCCTCGGGGGTGCAGGGCATGTTGGCCCCTTCGCTGACGCACGTGCAGCCGTTTTGCACGAGCGTTCGGGCGTCGTCGGCGTCGAGCTCGTTTTGCGTAGCGCTGGGGAAGGCCAGGTCGCAGGGGACGCCCCACGGCTTGCGATCCGGATAGAACTCGGCCCGCTCGAAGTGCTCGGCGTACTCGCGGATCCGCCCGCGGCGGACGTTTTTGAGGCCCATGATCCAGGCGAGCTTCTCTTCGTCGATTCCGTCCCGGTCGACGATCGTGCCGCCGGAGTCCGACATGGTGACGACTTTGGCGCCGAGCTGGAGGAGCTTCTCGGTGGTGTACTGGGCGACGTTGCCCGAGCCGGAGACGACGGCCACCTTGCCCTGGAAGCCTTCGCCGCGCGTGGCGAGCATCTCTTCGGCGAAGTAGACGGCGCCGTAGCCGGTGGCCTCGGGGCGGATCGTCGAGCCGGCGAAGCTGAGGGCCTTGCCGGTCAGCACGCCGCAGAATCGGTTGGCCAGCTTCTTGTACTGGCCGAACAGGTAGCCGATCTCGCGGCCGCCGACGCCGATGTCGCCGGCGGGGACGTCGGTGTCGGGACCGATGTGGCGGAACAGCTCGCTCATGAAGGACTGGCAGAAGCGCATCACTTCGAGGTCGCTTTTGCCTTTGGGG
>CAZDHR010000443.1:0-5652 GCA_964505295.1 uncultured Planctomycetaceae bacterium | reverse complement strand
TCGCCGGTGGCCGGGTCGTGGGTGAACGAGGATCGCAGAAAGATCCAACTTTCGGCCCGGGCGCAACGGGCCGTGACCAGCCCGATCGCCGCGGCCGCGATCGCCAACGCAAGATGCCGTCTCATGGGGAGTCACCTGGTGCTGAACTTGGTGCTAATCCGCGACCACCTCGTTGAGGCGGCCTGCGCCCGGAGACTGGGAGTCTCGGGAAACCCGCGGTCCTTCCCAATCGGCTCCTTCAGGCCGCGCGAAGCGGCCCTTGCCGGGTCGTCCCCCATGAACCGACCCCGCCGACGTCTAGCCTTCCTACGCGAAATTCGCTCGTGGCCGCTTGCGACGCGCTGCTGCCTACTTGGGACGTGCCACTTGAAGCTCTCCGGTGTCCGGATCGTAGACGTATAAGTGCCCAGCCGGCAGGTCGGGGAGCTTGATCTTGTTGGGATCGAGGATCTCGCGGACGAATTCCTCTTGGGTCTTGGGGAAGTGGCCGTGCATGCCCTTGTAAAGGTTCAGTGCTTGAGGAACCTGGATCTTGTAGGCGGCCGCTTCCTGGGCCCGCCAGAAGGTCGCCAGCGGCGTCGTGATCATCCCCGGCTTATAGTGGCCCTTCGCGCCCATGCCCACCTCGGCCTTCTCCCGGATCATGTTTTGCGTCGATGGCGCCTCGTAGGGTATCGGGGCCTCGCTGCCCGGCGGCGTCGGACTCTTGGGTGCCGGCCCTTGCGGCTCCGTCTTCTCGGCGGGAGGGGTCCGGGGCGATGACGCACCGACCGGTGCGGCCAGGTCGTCCGGATTGACCACCACGCCCACCGCCTCCGGAGCGGCCGAGCGCCCACGTGGCTCGCCCAGCTCGTAGTCGCCGCAGCCCGCGCATGCGGCAATCGCCACCAGTAGTGCCGCTTGTGTCCATCGCATCCCAACTCCTCCTGCCATATCGTTGCGGTGACAGCTCACAACTTACGCTCGGGCGCTCTCGACCGCTCATCTCACCGCGCTGGCGGGCTCGGCATCGGTTGTCTCTCTCGGGCAGTGCTCACGGGCGGCCTTCGCGCCCCATGATCATCCGTCGGTTCGGCAGGAGACTCCACCCCGTCGAGGCGGAACTCCCACGGCTGCATCCGGTCGACGACCTCCTGCCGGGTCATGTCGTAGCCGAGCGGCGTCAGGGCCACGTGCCCCTCGGCCAGCACCGACAGGTCGGTCTCGTGCCCGCTGCCGGGCGGCGGCTGACCGGTCAGCCAGTAGTACACCCTACCAAATGGATCCGTTCGCTTCTCGTATTGTTCCCCATATTGCGAAACGTCCATCGGCACCACCCGCACTCGGGGCGTGCCGTCAAGCGCCGCGGTGGGGACGTTCATGTTGTACAGTTGCGGCTCGGGTTCCTTCTTCTCCAGAACCTGCTGGATGATCGTCCGGGCCAGCCGGGCCGCCTTGTCGAACCGGGCATGCTCGTCGAACTGCAGGGAGACGGCGACGCTGGTGATCCCGAAAAACGCTCCCTCGATCGCCGCGGCCACCGTGCCCGAGTAGAGCACGTTGATCCCGGCGTTCAACCCTCCGTTGATTCCGCTGACGACCAGATCGGGCCGTCGCGGGCAGAACTCCGTCACGCCGATCTTCACGCAGTCGGCCGGGCTCCCTTCCACGGCCCAACCCCAGTGTTCGTCGCCGTAGAACACCTCCTTGACGATCAGAGGGGTCAGATAGGTGATCGAGTGCGCCACGCCGCTCTGCTCGGTGGCCGGAGCCACCACGCACACTTCCCCCAAACTGCGGAGCTCCTGCTCAAGTGCCGCGAGGCCGGGGGCGTAAATTCCGTCATCGTTCGTCAAAAGGATAAGCACGCTGGTTAGATCTTCCTGAGGGGCATCGGGTTCCATCTACTTCCCTGAAGGCCTTCTTCCACTATAATCGCAAGCCCCGCGACATTCAATCCGCCAAGACGTAAGTAGCTACACACAAGGGGGTTGCGACATTTCCGATCCGACCCGCTGACGGCCCGACGGTTGTTGGGCGGTTTCGGTCAATCACCACCGGAACGGATCCGCCGTGCCCTCCCAACGGAACGCACGGCGGTCGCCGGAAAGGCGAATCCGGGAAGTCGAGATCTGTCGGCTATGGGGTGTCGGCCGCGTTGGCTGGGTACCGCGTTACTTGTAGCGGTAGATGACGTGGTAGCCGAAAGGCGTCTCGACGACGTCGGTGATCTGGCCGACCTCACACCCGAAGGCCGCTTCGTCGAACACCGGATGCATCAGGCCCCGCGGGAACTCTTCCAGATCGCCGCCGCGCGCCGAGGAGGGGCAGTCGCTATGCTCCCGGGCGAGGTCTTCGAACTTCTCGCCCGCCTTGACCCGCTTCAGGCACTCCTGGATCAGGGCGAGCGCCTCGTCCTTGGTGCGCGTGATGTCCGGGCCTGCCCGCATCGACCCCTTGTATTGCACGAGAATGTGTTTGGCGCTCGCCTTGGGTGGAAGTTCCTGCCGACGGATGACGTGATACCCGAACGATGACTCCACCACGTCGCTCACCTCTCCGATGGCAAGCTTCATGGTGGCCTCGCTGAACTCGGGCACCATCTGGCCTGGCGGAAAACTGCCGAGGTCGCCGCCGTCGGCGCCGCTGGGACAGTCTGAGTGCTCCCTGGCCAGCGCGGCGAAATCGGCCCCCTCGGCCTTGGCCTTCGTGGCGATCTCCTGGGCCAGGGCAAGCGCCTCCTCCTTGGTTCGCGTGATCTCCGCCGAGGCTCCCTCGCTGCCGGTGTGCATGATCAGGATGTGCGAGGCGTTGAGCTCGGCCGGCTGCCCCTCGCCGATCGCCCCGGTCTCGGCCGAAGGATCGCCGGCCGGTTGAGAAGGCGAAGCTCCCGGGCTCGCCGCCCCCATTTCAGCCTCGGTGCCCGAGTCGTCGCCGCAACCGGAGGTGAGTGCGATCGCAGCGACAACCAGGAGAGCCAACGCGAGCGTCTGGGGCTTGTCCATAGGGCGTCCTTTGTTCGAGAACTGTGACGGAAGTTTGATTTTCGCGGTGAGTTGCGCTGGCCAACGGCCGTTCTGCGCGGGAGATTGTGGAAAAGAGGGGAGGCTGGAGAAAACGGGCGCCCCGAATGACCATGACCGCGCAGGCATCACGTCCATCGTATACCCCGCGGCCGGGCCAAGCAAGCTGTGCCATGGCTTGGCTCCCCGAAAAGGTGACAGCCACCAAATCTAGCGGAGATGGAGAAGATGGCGACTGACAGAATACCTGGATTACCCAAATTTGGTGGCTGTCACCTTTGCCCGGGCCAGAAGCCGGTGTCTAGTCGTCGCGGAACCGGGCACTTATAATTCCCGGTTTTCACGCGGGGAGCTTGCGATGACTGGTGTGGCGGACGAGAAGGTCCTGGTGCTCGATTTCGGGTCGCAGTACGGGCAGTTGATCGCCCGGCGGGTGCGGGAGCAGCAGGTCTACTGCGAGATCGTGCGGCACGATATCCGCCCCGAACGGATCGAGCAGTTGGCCCCCGAGGGGCTCATTCTTTCGGGGGGGCCGGCGAGCGTCTATGAGAACGGGGCCCCGCGGTGCCACTCGAAGATCTTTCGGTTGGGCATCCCGGTCCTGGGCATTTGTTACGGCATGCAGTTGGGCTGTGAGGCATTGGGCGGCCGCGTGGAGAGCGCGCCGGCTCGGGAATACGGCCGGGCCCACTGCCGGGTCGTCGCCCAGGACGCGCTGTTCGACGGCGTGCCCCAAGAGACCCAAGTCTGGATGAGCCACGGCGACCAGGTGTCGCAGGTCTCTGCGGATTTCGTCCCCCTGGCCCAGACCGAGACGTGCCCCTACGCCGCCGTCAAGCACCGGCACACCCCGTTCTACGGGCTCCAGTTCCATCCCGAGGTGACCCACACGCCCGAGGGTGCGGCTATCCTGCGGAACTTTCTCACGGCCGTGTGCGGTTGCTCCGGGCGGTGGAAGCTGGGTGATTTCGCCCAGGAGACGATCGGGGCGATCCGCCGGCGCGTGGGCGACCGCCGGGTGATCTGCGGGCTTTCGGGGGGAGTGGATTCGGCGGTGACCGCGGCGCTGATCTCCCGGGCGATCGGCGCGCAGCTCTCGTGCATCCTGGTCGACAACGGCCTGTTGCGCAAGGGCGAGGCCGAGTCGGTCATCCAGGAGTTTTCCGATCACTTCCAGACCGACCTCCACGTCGTCAAGGCGGAAGAGAAGTTCCTCGCCGCGCTCGCCGGCGAAGTCAACCCGCAGGAGAAGCGCCGCAGCATTGGGCACGCGTTCATCGAGTGCTTCGCCGAGGAAGCCGTCAAGATCGAAGGGGCCCGCTTCCTGGCTCAAGGCACGCTCTACCCGGACGTGATCGAGAGCGGCGCGTCGGGCGACGGCCCGGCCGCCACGATCAAGCTGCACCACAACGTGGGCGGGTTGCCCGAGGACCTCGACTTCGAGCTGATCGAGCCGCTTCGCGACCTGTTCAAAGACGAAGTGCGTAGGCTGGGCCTGGAGCTGGGCCTGCCGGAGGAGATCGTCTGGCGGCATCCGTTCCCCGGGCCGGGCCTGGCCGTCCGCTGCGTGGGCGAAGTCACGCGGAAGCGGCTCGACACCCTGCGCGAGGCCGACGCGATCGTGGTCGAGGAGATCACGGCGGCGGGGCTCTATCGCGAGACGTCGCAATCGTTCGCCGTGCTTCTGCCGGTGCAGAGCGTGGGCGTGATGGGCGACGCCCGCACGTACGAGGACGTGGTCGCGGTCCGCTCGATCAACACCGAGGACTTCATGACCGCCGACTGGAGCCATTTGCCCTACGAGCTGCTGGCCCGCATCTCCACCCGGATCATCAACGAGGTGCCCGGCGTCAACCGCGTGGTCTACGATATCAGCTCCAAGCCGCCGGCGACGATCGAGTGGGAGTAGCGCCAAGGCAAGCCGAGCAGGGGCTGCACTCGGGCAAGAACGCGAAGGGTAGTCGGCAGAGAGGGGCTCTTGCAAAGGCACCGACGTTGAGCGTCTGCGTTCCGCCCGTTGAACCGGGCCACGCCGCGGAGGTGCTCGGCGCATTCTCGGGGGGTCCGCCCGTTCGGACCGATTGCGCAAGTGTCCAGGTGGCTTCGCGTGGCGCCGGGATGACGCAGGCGCGTGGGGGATCCGATTGCGAAAACCGCAGTCGCTTGCTGACCGTTCGGTCGATTCGTTTCGGGCGCCCATAAGATGGCACTCAACCCCGGTTTTCCGGGCCGTTGACTTCAATCCGCGCCGGGCATAGACTTCGCCCGCAGGGGAGCCGGGGGAAATCTTGCCTTCTCCTGTGCGCCACACGTGGAATCGGAGACTTGCGGCAAGGACGTGGACCCACCGAGAACCGCGATTCAGGAGCACAACCATGGAGCGAATGATCTCGTTTGTTGCCGGTGTCACGGCCTGCTGCCTGGTGCAGGCCGCGTATGCCGCGGACCAACCGGCCGAAGCGAAGGCCGCCGAGCCGGAAGCGACTCCTGCGGCGGCCGCGCCGGCGGACTCGTCTCATTACGAGCGGCTCAAGGAGCTCGAGTGGATGATCGGCGAGTGGGTCGACGAGGGGGAGGACATGACGATCACGACCGTCTGCCGGTGGACCAAGAACCGGAACTTCATGACCCGGTCGTTCAAGGTCGTCAC
>CAZDHR010000442.1:0-5666 GCA_964505295.1 uncultured Planctomycetaceae bacterium | reverse complement strand
TACTCCACCGTTCCACCAGAGAACCGGTAACTTGTTGATCGCCCGCCCCTTACGACCCTCGCTTCGGCAGGTTCCCATGACCCCTCAAGAGTTCATTGCCAAGTGGCAAAAGGCCCGGCTCTCCGAGCGGAGCGCGTACCAGCAGCACTTCTGCGACCTGTGCGACGTGCTCGGCCAGCCCAAGCCGGCCCAGGCCGACCCCGAAGGCGCCTGGTACACCTTCGAGCGAGGCGTCCACAAGACCACCGGCCAACAGGGCTGGGCCGACGTCTGGATGCGCGGCCATTTTGGCTGGGAGTACAAGGGCAAGCACAAGAACCTCGACGCCGCCTACCAGCAACTCCTCCTCTACCGCGAGGACCTGGAGAACCCGCCGCTTCTGGTCGTCTGCGACCTCGACCGGTTCCACGTCCACACCAACTTCACCGGCACGGCCAAGCAGGTCCACCGCTTCGACCTCGACGGCCTGGCCGACCCGCAGAACCTCGACGTCCTGCGCAAGGTCTTCACCGAGCCCGAATCGCTCCGCCCGGGCCTTACGACCGAGAGCATCACCCGGCACGCGGCCGAGCGGTTCGGCATCCTGGCCGACGGCATGCGGATCCGCGGAGTCGAGGCCCCGGTGGCCGCTCACTTCCTGATGAAGCTGATGTTCTGCATGTTCGGCGAAGACATCGGCCTCTTGCCCAACGGCATTTTCGGGCGCGTGCTGGAAGGGTCGAAGAACGACCCCCCGCGTCTGGCGCAGCGGCTCCGTGCGCTGTTCGCCGCGATGTGCGAAGGGGGCGACTTCGGGGCCGACGCGATCGCGCATTTCGACGGCGGCCTCTTCGCCGACGCCGACGTGGTCGAGCTCCGCCCGGCCGAGGTCGCCGAGCTGATCGCCGTGAACGACTACGACTGGGCCAACGTCGAGCCGTCGATCTTCGGCACGCTCTTCGAGCGCACGCTCGACCCGGCCAAGCGGTCGCAGATCGGCGCCCACTACACCAGCCGGGACGACATCGGCACGCTCCTGGAGCCGGTCGTGATGACGCCGCTCCGCCGGGAGTGGGCCGAGGTCCGCGCCCGTTGCGACAAGCTCTGGCAGAAGGTCCGCGAGGGCGCGCCCAAGCGGTCGCCCCGCGCCCGCAGGGCCTCGAAGCCGGTCCGCGACCTGGAGCGGGCCCTGTTGGACTTCGTCGAGCGCCTGGCCCACGTCCGCATCCTCGACCCGGCGTGCGGCTCGGGCAACTTCCTCTACGTGGCGATCAACCTGCTGTTGGACCTGGAGAAGGAGGTGATCGCCTACGGCGCCAGCCGCGGCGTGGGCATGCTCCCCCACGTCCGCCCCACGCAGCTTGCGGGCATCGAGATCAACCCCTACGCCCAGCAGCTCGCCCAGGTCGTCATCTGGATCGGCTACCTCCAGTGGATGCACCACAACGGCTTCAAGCCCCCCAGCGACCCGGTGCTGGAGCCGATCGAGACGATCGAGCTGAAGGACGCGATCCTGGACCTCTCCGACCCGCAGAACCCGAGGGAGCCGGAGTGGCCGGAGGCGGATTTTGTGGTGGGGAATCCGCCGTTCTTGGGCGACAAACTGATGCGACGCGGCCTTGGTGATGAATATGTGGACGTTCTTCGATCACTGTACAAGGGCAGGGTTCCCGGGCAAGCTGACCTGTGCTGCTACTGGTTTGAAAGAGCACGCGAAATGATCAAGCAGCGGACCTGCGCACGTGCAGGGCTGCTCGCCACGCAGGGGATCCGCGGAGGGCAGAACCGCAAGGTGCTGGAGCGAATCAAGAGCACGGGCGACGTGTTCTTCGCTGTGAGCGACCGCGAATGGGTTCTCGACGGAGCCTCCGTACATGTCGCGATCGTTGGCTTCGACGATGGTTCGGAGCAGACACGCCTACTTGACGCGCAGCAGGTACGTACAATCCATGCGAACCTATCCGGAGCAGCGGCGGACGTGACCGCGGCCGCCCGTCTTAACGGGAACCTGGGCGTGTGCTTTGTTGGAACGACCAAGAAGGCGGCGCTTGATATTCCGGAGTGTACTGCCGTTGAGATGCTCCACATGACCAACCCTCACGGCCGGCCGAACAGCGATGTAATCGTGCCGTACATAAACGGTCGAGATGTGACTGGCAGAACACGGTGGATGTTCATCATTGACTATCCTGTGCACATGGCGATCGAAGAGGCGGCACTTTACGAGGCGCCTTTCGAATACGTCAAATCAACTGTGTATCCCACCCGAAAGAACCATCGAGAGCCAGTACAGCGGAAGTTCTGGTGGCGATTGGCACGCCCCTGTCCGGAACTGAAACGAGCCATAGCTTCCCTTGCTCGCGTGTGCGTTATTCCTATCGTTGCCAAGTATCGCCTTGTCGCGTGGATCTCTGCGCCTCTCAATCCTGACCACAAGCTCGCGGTCTTCCCCAGCGATCAAGACTCGTTCTTCGGAGTGCTACATTCCCGGCTTCACGGCGTCTGGGCTTTCGCGCAAGGCACGCAAGTGAGAGAGCGCGAGAGTGGCTTTCAGTACACGCCGACAACATGCTTCGAGACCTTCCCCTTCCCCGAACCCACACAAGAGCAGCGGGCCGCGATTGCCGAGGCGGCTCGGGAGTTGGACACGCTCCGCAGCAACTGGCTCAACCCGCCGGAGTGGACGCGGGAGGAGGTGTTGGAGTTTCCCGGGTCGGTCGACGGGCCGTGGGGGCGGTACGTGGATCCGGCCACGGTTCATTGGATTGAATGCCCTCACCCCGACCCTCTCCCGCAGGCGGGAGAGGGGGCCAATGTGGGGATCGGCACGGTGCGGTACCCGCGCGTGGTGGCGCGGGACGAGGAGTGTGCCGGGGCGTTGAAGCGGCGGACGCTGACGAACCTCTACAACGAGCGCCCCACCTGGCTCGACCTGGCCCACCGCAAGCTCGACGAGGCCGTCTTCGCCGCCTACGGGTGGGACCCCGCCATCTCCGACGAAGACCTCCTCGCCGCCCTGCTCGAACTAAACCTCCAACGGGCGAGCGAAGAGTAAGAGCGCCTTCCGCGAGAGGCACTGGCAACATGCCAGTGCCACCCTCCCGTTCGTTGCTTATTCAACACCATCGGGTCCCTGCCGTCCATAATCAGGAGATGTGTAGTCCACCTTCGTAGGATCAACGGCAAACCGCGCTGTGTCCATCTTCATTTGATAGAACTGCGTAGGTGATCCTGCCAGTAATAAGCAAATCACTTCCTGATGATCCAAGGGCATTCGGCATCCGAAGTACACGCCCGTGAGGGCGTTTACGCCCAGGTGGAACTCCTTGGTGCTTTCCTTATGAATGACACGCCATTCCTTCTCGTACTTCCAGCACTCGTACTTCGCTGTGATCGTGGCATCGAGGAAGGGGTCGAACTCGGCCCTCAACAGCGGCGCAAGATCCAACTTAGGGAATCGTTGTTGGTAATCGACTTTGTGCACCTTGTCGAAGGGCTCGAAGGACGTATCGAATTCAAGGCAGAAGCCAGTGTGATTCTGCGAGTAGTGCGACCACATTAGAATATCGTCGACTTTCTCTGAGAAACACGCTACTCCCCAGCTATCCGCTTGCTCGCTCAGGGAGCGAAGACACTGTTCGACGGTGGGGATCAGGAGCCCGCGGAAAGCCTCATTCGGGAGCCCATTGGTCAAATACTCTTTGTCGAACTCCTGTGCCCTGTGGCCGACTTCGCTGCGCCAGAACTCGTAGGCTTCTCTCCATTCATCTTTTCTCACCTGGCCGAAATCGTATTCGAGTGGAAGTGTACAGTCGAAGGGATCGTTAAACGCCGACGGTTTCGAGAACCACAGCACCCTCTTCTTGAGATTCACGAGACTTCGGACTGAGCACGCTTGGTACTTGTAGAGGCGTTTTGGCTTCTCATCAACTGGCATTGGCTTCCCCTCCCGTGTGACGAGCCGGATGACCTATACGCAGGGTCGCATGCCGTCACGTGGCAGAGCGGGTGCCGGGTGCCACTGCTGGCTTGTGCAGCAGTGCCTGAGCCTTTTTCACTTCCTTCAGTGGCACTGCATCATCCCCCCTCCGTAAATGGCTGCGTCTTGGGCCCCCCTTATCCTATCGCATGACGGACTGATGGACAAGGCGGCAACGGTATCCGGCGACTTCCTCGTCATTCCAAGGTCTTTAGCACCTTCTCAATGAAGTGTGGAATCGTGACCGACACGAAGGACGCGTCACCGGGATCGAGAATGACATGCGTTATCTCTGGAGGCAGACCTTCGAGGTAGAGAGCAACTTGGGCAGCGTGGTCGAAGCGAATTGTCGGCCCGCTAAGACCGTGTTCCCGTCGATAGCGCAAGAGCAAATCCTCATCTGACAGGAGAACGAGGCCGGTTCGCCCACCTTCAAGGTGTTGTACCACAGCGCCCTTTCCTGATGGCGTCATGATGGCGAAACAGGGAAACATAAGCATGAACTTGGCCGGTTCTTCCATTCTCGTCCCTCCTCGCGCCCCCATGATGTTCCCTAACGACTCGGGGCGTACACGGACACGCAATCAACCCAACGGACGGGCCAGTCCTCTTTATGTCGGATATACAACGTCGTTTCGTCGCCACCGACTTTTCTTACCATATCCACCGCTCTGCTCATCCACTCGATGTCGCATCTCCCCGAGCCCATCTAGTTGCCGCACGTCGGTCTCAGCGCGCTTGGCTGAGTCGGCAGCCGAGGACGTGGGCCAGGCGGTCGATGACGTCGGACCGCAAGGTGCGTTCGCCGGTCAGGAATTCGTCGAGCTGAAGCGGCGTGATGCCGGCCCCGGCGGCGATCGCCGAAAGCGACAGCTCGCTGGCGTGGACTGCGCGCCGCAACTGGCCGCTGAGGGTCGCTTCCTGCCGGGCTTCCTTGCGCATTTGGTCCCGGGCCTCCATCTGCGGCAGCTCGTCGGCGATCTCTTCCCGGTGCCGCCCCACGCGCTCCTGCTCCGCTTGAGTGAGCGGCCGTGTGATCCGGCGTGCTTCTCGCTCTTCCATACGGGCGCCTATCGTGGCTCGGGGACTTCGTAAGCCGTCACGGGCAGAATCGTCGTTTCGTCCAGCTCTTCGTAGACCGCCATGATGTAGCGGCCGTCCGACGTATGCCCCCAGACGGCGGGAAGGCTGGACGAACGGCTGTAGCCTTTGCTGTAGGGATGACAGACAACCTGCTCGAAATCGTCCTGCGAAATCCCATGCTCGGCAAGGTGCGCCACCAGCTCATCGGTCCAGAGGAAGTCGAAGTAGGCCATCCTGCCCACTGCTTACCAGAGGTATCGACAACAACGGTACGCCACATGACAACTGCGGGCAAACCGGCCGTCCCACGCAATGCATCATGCTACACGGTTCGATGAGGGCACGCAACCCACCCGGCGTACCTCTGCTCGACCTCAACCTCCAGCGCGCGAGCTCCGACGGAATCACCGTGCGCGATCGTGGAACGCGCACCGCCGTCCTGGTGCCGGTGGGAGGGTGGGTGCTTCGCTCTACATGCGCGCGCGATCGCCCCACGCCATTATGGAAGAATGTCTTCCATAAGCATCACACCACCCAAATGCGGGGCCTGATCGCTTGTTGCGGGGTGAGGTCCCAATTAACAGGGCGCGCAAGTGCGCTCGGGCCCCAGCGCACGTGCGCGCGG
>CAZDHR010000441.1:0-5676 GCA_964505295.1 uncultured Planctomycetaceae bacterium | reverse complement strand
GTGTCGAGGTTCTTGACGTTTCCCCTTTGCTCGCCCAACAGGTTGCCCGGTTTGATGTCGCGGTCGACGACGCCCTCGGCGTGTGCATCCTCGAGCCCACGGGCCGCCTGGACGACGTAGTCGACCGCCTCGTCAACGGCCAGCGCCCCTCGCTCCGCGACGAGTTGAGCCAGGTCCTTGCCGTCGACGTACTCCATCACCAGGAAGTGAATCCCGTCGGCTTCGCCCGCGTCGAAGGCGGTGACGATGTTGGGGTGTTGCAGCCTGGCCGCGGCCCTCACCTCGCGTTGGAACCGCTGGACGGCCTCGGGCAGCTTCATCGCCCTGCGCGGCAGCACCTTCAAGGCGACGATCCGCTCCATCGTGCGGTGCCGCGCCTTGAGCACCTGGCCCATGCCCCCGGCGCCGATCTGGTCGAGCACCGTGTATTCGCCGAAGACCAACCCCTTGATCTTCCCCTGATAGACGGCCGCCGCCTGATACCGCGTGAGTCGCTTGGCCTGGATCAACTCGCGGGCAAGACCTTGCGCGTCCCTGGGCCGGCGCTCAGGGGGGAGGCCCTCCCGAAAGGCCCGGATCTCCTCTGCCGAGAAGAGACCGCTCCGCGTGAGGTTTTCGACGAACTGCTCCAGCGAGATTGCCATCGTGTGCGGCCCGGGTTCATGCCCAAAACCCCCATTCTAGCTTGCCTGACGACGCGAGGGCAACCGGGACGGGAGCCAGGAGCGAGTGGCCCAGACGCTTCGCCCGGGTTCCCGAGCTCCCAGGCTGGAGGCAGGCGCTGCGAGCTTCGGCGACAGTCCGAACGATGCGCGAAGCGAACGAGCTTCCGGATTGCAGCGACACGCGACCGCTTTTCCGGCGGACGCGAAGAAGGTGACGACGTGCACGGGGCGATCAATCGCTGATCGTCCACGTCACGCGGTCGAGGCCCGTGTTGCCGTTGGCCGGCTGATGGGCGTAGACGGTCACGTCGTACACGCCCGGCTCTTTCGTCTCCCAGGCCGCCTCGAACTGGCTGGGCACGCCGGCGAACTTCATTGGGAGCCGGGCCGTCTCCCGGCCGTCGCGTTTGACGATGGCGACGATCTCGAACTCCTCCGCGTCCCAAAGGCCGTCGGGCGCGATCGGGCACCCGCACATCATCGTCACGTTCGCCCGAAGCTTGATCGTCTGCGGGGCACCCTTGAGCTTCCGATGCGCCGGAGGCGACAGCACGTCGACCACGAGCCCCGGCATCTCCAGAAGCCAGGCGTCGCCGCCCGTGACGTCCTTACCCGGCACGATCCACTGCGTGGCGCTCACGCGACCCGCGCTCGGTCGTTGGGCCTGCACGTTATGGGCTGGCCTCGCCCGCCTCTTCCGGCACCAGCTCTTCCAGGCCGCCTTCGACGCGTTGGCCGTCGATGTAGACGCGGCCGCCCTGGTCGACCCAGCCGGGCGCCGTGTTGGAGAGGAGGACCGTGTTTTGGATGGCCGTCTCGGAACACGGAAGGGTGAGGAGTTGGGCCACGCCGTTGTTGCCTACCAGGCAGGCGTTGATCAACACCTGCGACGCCCCGCCCACCGTGATCCCGCTACGGCCGTTGCCCCGGCAGGTGACGCCCGCAAGGGTCACCTCCCGCGCGCTGTTGAACGCGCTGATGCCGTCGAGTTGGAATCCTTGCACGGTGAGGTCGACGATGCCCACGCCCTCGACGTGGAACAGCGTGATCGCCGTCCGCAGGTAGGCGTAGCTCAGCGCGTAGTCCTTGGGTAGCTTCAATGTCTCCGGCTCGACGGCGAAGTAAATGTGGCCGTCGTACAGGCACCAGGTGAGCGGATCGAGCTCGGGCGGGCTGTCCAACTGCCGGTTCGCGACCACACGCGGGAGTGGTCGGTCGTCGAGAAAGAGTTGCTGATGGCCGAGCCCCGGCGGGCGGAACCGGTACACGTGCCCACGGTAGTGCTTCCACGCCTCGGCCGCGACGGGCGCCGAGCCGTCGAGGATCGCCCCGTTGCCCTCGATGACGAACGGGCGGAACGAGTAGCCGCTGTGCCGGCTGCCGGTCAGGCTGATGCTCTCGCGATACGGCTCGCCGGTGTTGGTGAGCACGATCCGGTCGCCCTGCGACGCCATTTGGAGCGCCCGGGCGATCGTGCGGACCGGCCCGCCCTGGTCCGACAGGTTACGATCCTGCCGGCCGGTGAAGGAGTCGTCCCCGTCCACGTTGTTGACGTGAATATCCTTGGCCGTCGCCGCGGTGACCAACGCGAGGGCCAGCAGCAGGGAAGTGGCAAGGGAACCAGCGGATCGCATCAGCCTCTCACTCCTGGAGGTATCCCAATTTGGCAGCCTACAAGTCTAGCATACGCTCGGCCCGGGATGTGGAAAAATCGCTACAATAGGGGCCGGACCCGCTGGGCCACCCAGATGCCCTGATCGGCCAAGTCGCCCGACGCAGCTCCCGGCGGGACCCCCTGCAAGAGAACGGGGCCGTTCCACATCACAGCGGGGGGCAAACCGCGGACGGACGCGCCCCCCCAGAAGCTTGCAGCGACCCGACTGCCCGAGTTATGTTGGCAACCGTTCGGGCCGTGGCCGGCACGACGACCGCAGGAATGCGGTTACCACGAACACCTTGGATACGCCTTTTGAGGAGTGACCGCCGATGTGGGGACGCAGCGGACTTGTCGCGACGTTGCTTCTGGCCTGCGTGGCGTCGTCGGCTGCCTGCCAGACGAACGAGGCCGACGTGATCGTGCTCGGCGGCACGCCCTCGGGCGTCGCGGCGGCCGTGGCGGCGGCACGCATGGGGTCGAGTGTGGTGCTGTTGGAGCCGACGGGCCACGTGGGCGGGATCGTCTCCAACGGGCTTACCAACGCCGACATCACTAACCGGCAGGCCGTGGCCGGGCTGTTCTACGAATTCACCCAGCGCGTGCTGGAGCACTACCGCAACACCTACGGCGCCGACTCATCACAGGTCAAGCTTTCGCGAAACGGCTACTACTTCGAGCCGCACGTGGCCGAAAACGTGCTGCTGGAGATGATCCGCGAGCAAGGGAAACGGATTCGGCTGGTGTATCGACACCGGATCCGGGAGGCGATCCGCGAGGGCGACCGCGTGGCCGGCGTCGTCATGGAGGACCTCGATCACGAGAAGCGGCCGGTGACCTTCCGCGCCGCGATGTTCATCGACGCGACTTACGAAGGCGACCTGGCCGCCCGGGCGGGCGTCGAGTATCGCGTCGGGCGCGAAAGCCGCGACGAGCACGGCGAGCCACTGGCCGGGCGGCTCTACGCCTTCTTCGGATCGTCGGAGCTTCTGCCCGGCTCCACCGGTGAGGCCGACGCCGGCATCCAGGCCTACTGCTTCCGGATCTTCGTGACCAAGAACCCGGACAACTTCGTGCCGATCCCCAAGCCCGAGGTGTACGACCCGGCCGACTACGATCTGCTGGTCGAGGACATCCGCGCCGGGCGCGTGCGCAAGGTCCGCGACGCCGTCCAACTCCATCCCATGCCCAACGGCAAATGGGAGGTGAACTCGGATCACATCACGTCGCCCGAGCGCGGGCCCACCGAGTCGCTCGACCTGGCCGAGGAGAACTGGGCTTATCCCGACGCCGACTACGACCGGCGCGACGCGATCTTTCGCCGCTGCTGGAACTACAACCACGGGCTTTTGTGGTTCCTGGGCAACGACCCGCGCGTGCCCGAGTCGATCCGCGAGGAGATGGGCGAGTATGGGTTCTGCAAAGATGAGTTCGCCGACAACGAGCACCGCCCGCGACAGATGTACGTGCGCCAGGCCCGGCGGATCGTGGGGCGCTACGTGTTCACGCAGAACGACGGCAAGCTGGGCCCGCTGGGGCGAACGCGGGTCGAGCCGAGCTCGATCGCCGTGGTCGAGTACCCGTGGGACAGCCACGGCGTGCACAAGTACGACGGCCTTCACCCGGGCGTGCGCGAGGGCTACTTCTACGTGCGGCACGCGCCGATCCAAGTGCCCTACGGCGTGCTCCTGCCGCGGAAGATCGGGCGGCTCGCCGTGCCGGTCTGCTGCTCGGCGAGCCACGTGGGCTACCAGACGATTCGGATGGAGCCGGTCTACATGGCCCTGGGTCAGGCGGCGGGCGTGGCGGCCCACCTGGCGATCGCGCAAGGCGGGGAGCTTCACGAAGTGCCCAACGAGGACCTCCAGATCGCCCTGGTCGAGCAGGGGGCCGTGGTAACGCACTACAACGACCTGCCGTTCGACCACCCGGCGTTTGCGGCCCTCCAGTTCCTCGGTGCCCGGGGGCTCAACCCCAGCTACCAGGCCACGCCGGAGCTGAAGCTTCCGCGCAAGTACGGCTGGGCCAAGCTCCAGCGGGTCTTGGAGCACATGGAGATCGAGTGGACGCCGCCGGACGACCGCCCCGACGAGCCGCTCCACGGGGCCGACGTGGTCGCGTGGCTCGACCAGATCGGCTGGCCGGCCCCGGACGAAGTCGCCGGCCCGCTCCGCGACCGTCCGCTTAACCTGGCGCAATTCGCCCAACTGGTCTACGAGGCACACAAGGCGAGCCGCCAGGAAAAGGTGACACGCCAGGAAAAGGTGACAGCCACCAAATCTGGAGAAGTTGGCAAGAATCGCGACTGGCAGAATGTGTAGAGTACCCAGATTTGGTGGCTGTCACCTTTTCCCCTGAAGATGATCGCCCGCGCGGTCGTCAGCTCGAGCTCGGGCCCGGCGGGCTTCGATGGCTCGGCCGGCGACGATCGGGCGTCTGCCGAGGCGAGCGAGACGGACGCGGCGGCGACCGCGCAAAGTCGGAGCAGCGTCGGGCGGATTTCGAAACGGCGGTTCATGGCGAGGCTCCCTGCAAGAAGAAACGGTGGGTGAACACCTTGATTCTACCGGCCGATCGCAGCCCGGCGTGTAACGGGCGCGTAACAAGCGGCCGGGGAGAAGCGATCCCGTGTTGCCGCGGACGGTCCCCTCAAGAGATCCGGCCCCAGGTCGGTTGCACGCTATGGGGCCCGCGCAGTACAGTACGCAGTAACTCGTGGGGGAAAAGGAAAAGGTGACAGCCACCAAATTTGGGTACTCCACACATTCTGCCAGTCGCGATTCTCACCAGCTTCTCCAGATTTGGTGGCTGTCACCTTTTCCCTTCAGCGCAGGAGGAATTTCGATGGAAGTGAAGATCAACGACCAGACGATCGAGCTGGCCGAGGGCGACGTCACCCAGCAGAAGGTGAGCGCGATCGTCAACGCGGCCAATTGCGGGCTGTCGGGAGGGGGGGGTGTCGACGGGGCGATCCACCGGAAGGGTGGACCCACGATCATGGCCGAGACGCGCGTGAAGTATCCGCGGGGCTGCCCGACCGGCTCGGCGGTGATCTCCAGTGCAGGCAACCTCCCGTGCAACTTTGTCATCCACGCCGTGGGGCCGATCTGGAGCGGCGGGAACCGGGGGGAGGCGGAGCTGCTGGCCAAGGCGTACCGGCGGTGTCTGGAACTGGCCGTCGAGTACGATTGCGAGAGCATCGCCTTCCCCTCGCTGAGCACGGGCGCCTATCGCTACCCGGTCGATCAGGCCGCCCGCGTCGCGCTGGAGACGGTGATCGGCTTCCTCCGCGAGCACGGCAAGCCGCAACTCGTCCGGTTCGTGCTCTTCGGCCGCCCGGCGTTTGGGGCGTTTACG
>CAZDHR010000440.1:0-5686 GCA_964505295.1 uncultured Planctomycetaceae bacterium | reverse complement strand
ACCACCAACCCCGACATGATGGCCCGAATGCTCGAGTTCGTCGACAGCCCCTACCTGCGGATGAACATGGACACGGGCAACACGTACATCGCCGGGCAGGACCCGGCCCCGTTCCTGGAGCGGTTCGCCGACAAGGTGGACCACGTACACTTGAAAGACGTGAGCGAGTCGCTGGCCAAGGCGGTCCGCGGCGAGGAGACGGGTATCGCCGTCAGCCACTGCTCGCTCGGCGGGGGCGTCAACGCCGAGAACATCCGCCGCTGCCTCGCCCTTTTACGCGACCGGGGCTACGACGGCGTGTTGAGCATGGAATGCGAAGGCCAGGCCGGACCGATGATCGAGGCCTCGCTCGATTGGCTGCGGAGCACGCTCGAAGAGCTGGCGATCCCCATCGACAACGAGTAGCGTGGTGTCAGGTTTCGTTTGACGGGTTTGTACTGACCGCATTCGCGCGGGTTGCTTGGGGGCGAGCGGGCACCGACGCGCAGCGTTGGTCGTGAGCCCCCGGTTTGCCGCCGTCTGGAGGCTCGCTGCTCGTTCCTCGCAGCTCGGCCCCAGCCACCCTCAACCCTGCGATCGTTTGCATGACGGAAACAACCACGTCCTCCAAACAAGGATCACCGCGATGAACCGAACAAGCCTTTCTGCGGTCCTCGTCGTCACCCTGTTAGTCTCTTGCGATGCCGCCGCGGAGACGATAGGGCGATCGCGATCGGCCGAACAGGGAGCCTCCGCCGACGGCGAGGGCGATATCGAGCTGGGCATCGGCGGCACCGGCGGCGTCTACTTCCTCGCCGAGCCGGGGGAATTGATCGTCGACGTCCAGAAACGCGACCGGAACCGCCGAGGTCGACGGACCGACCTGCGTGCCATCCTCGTGGGGCCGGACCGAAGCGTCCTCCAGGAGGTTACGATCCCCGACGACGGAGCGCCGAAGGGCAGCGGCCTGGGACCGGCGCAGCGGGTACGGCTCTCAACGCAGGTGGAGCGCAAGGGCGTCTACGGGCTAAACGTCACCGTGTCGCAGGACCGCTACGGCGATTGTATTGTATGGGGCTTCCGTACTAATTGCCCTCGCTACCTCGTCGAGACCTCGCGCGGGCACCGCGACCAGCGCCACGAGGAGCCGATCGTCCTGCTCAATCCCGATCGGCCCGGCAGCGTCTGCTTCCTGCCCCGCCAGGGGGCGTTCGACATGGAAATCACCGGCGTGCCAAAGGGAGTCGACGCGCTGTCGGTCTACGACGGCGGCGGCTCGCTCGTCCACTCGCTCCCGGTCAGCGCCGAGGGCCAAGCGTCGCACACGTTCCCCGCCGACGTGCACCGCGACGCAATCCCCTGGCGCCTGCACCTGCCCGTGCAGCAGGCGACCGTCCAGATCGACGGCGTGACCCGCTGGGACAGCGGCGACCTCTATCCGAATCTCTCCTACTGGACGCCCGATCCGGGTTCCTTTTTCCCGTTCCAGGCGTACCGGTGGCTCCTGACGCCCTACCGCAAGACCGCGTACGGCCGGCCGGGACAGCAGGGCGAGATGCCCTTTCAAGTCCACAACAACTCAGACCGCAAGAAGACGATTCAACTGGCGATCGAGTTCCCCGACGGGGAATGGCCGGCCGGGCTCTCCACCGATCGTGTGGCGCTCGGCGCGCGCAAGGCCGCGGGGGTCACGCTCCACTACACGGTGCCGGCCGAGGGCCAGACGCGAGTCTGCCATCTGCGGGCGACGCCGGTCGAGGACCCGGATTTCTCCACGTATTCCACGCTGACCGTCAAGGCGGGCGAGGCTCCGGCCACGAAGCCGCTGGAGATGCCGCTGGTGCTCAAACCCTACGAGCACGAGAACGAGCAGTTCGGCTACCTGCCCGACTATCCGGTCGAAACCCAAATGTACCACGATCTACAGAACCGGCCGTTCACGCGCGTGGGCGGGAACCTCGCCACGCTGCGCGACGGGGAGTGGGTCACCACGAATCTGCGCACGGCCGTCAAGTCGTCCGATCCGAAGCTCGACGGTCGTCCGTTTGGGATGGCGTCGGCCAAGATCGCCTTCGACCGAGCGGGCGACGTTTACGTACTGGGCACCACGGGCGGCCAGGCGGCGCTTCTTCGGTCCACCGACGGCGGGAAGACGTTCTCGGCCTGTGCCATCCCGGGGCGGAAGGGCCAGTCGCGCGCATTCGACGTCGAGCAGTTCTCCGGCCACAACGTGCCGGAGGATCCCCCGCCCGTGTTGCGCTACACCCGAACCGCTTCGGACCCCGACCACTTCTGGCGCAAGATCCACGACCTGGAACTGTTCCTGCCCGAAAAGAAGGCCGGCGGCGGCCTCGCGATCGGCGAGCCGATCCTGATCACGAAGCTCTGCATCGGGCTAGCCGCTCACTCGGGCATCCCGGCCAGCGTGGTCTCCCGGGACTCAAAGGTCCACGTGGTCTGGGCCGAGGCGACCGACCCCAAGGAGAAAGTGCCCGGAGTGCCGACCTACGTGGCCACGTACGATCGACAGACGCATACGCTGGGCACGCCCGCCCTCGTAGGCTACGGGCCGCCGGCCAACGACATCCATAACTCGCCCAGCATCACGATGGACAGCCAAGGCTACCTGCACGTGTTGGTGGGCACGCACGGCCGGCCCTTCCCTTACGCCCGATCCGTGAAGCCGAACGACGCCCACGCGGGCTGGACCGAGGCGGAGGTGACCGGCGAGGGCCTCCGCCAGACGTACATCGGCTTGGTATGCGGCCCGGACGACACGCTCCACGCCGTCTTCCGGCTCTGGTGGTATGGGGCAGAACCCCACCCCGCCAGCCATCACGCCACGCTCGCCTATCAGCGCAAGCGGCCCGGCCAGCCGTGGGAGCAACCCCGCGTGTTGATCCAGCCGCCGTTTTCGGAGTACAGCGTCTTCTACCACCGGCTCACCATCGATCGGCTCGGACGCCTCTTCCTTTCCTACGACTACTGGTCCACCTACTGGTTCTACCGCACCGACCACCGGGGCAGTCGCCGGGCGCTCATCATGTCGCCCGACGGCGGCGAGACCTGGAAGCTGCCCCAGACGGGGGATCTTCGGTAGACGACCCCAGGCCGGACGGGCCCGTCGGCGCTGGTCCCGGCGGGAACCGTCCCGCGCATTCTCGCTCGCTCATTTGCGCAAGTCATTGCCAGCGTGCAGGTTAGCGCGACCATCCGGTTGGCAAGGACCTCGCTGTCACGACGTCCGGTCTCCTGGCTTGGGCCATCCCTTCCTGCAAGTTTGCTGATCGAACTGCGACGATTCTGACGAATAGAGAAGATGCGTCGACCGGACAGGATCAACCCGCCCCGCCAAGATGCTACGAGGGGTACCTGCCCCCCTCGACATAGGGGTGCTGATTTGCCACCAAAGCGGCAACTCCGCTTCGCATGGCCCGGGTCACGTGGTACGATCAGCGGTCCGTGTGGCCGGTGCCGATTTCCGACGTACCAGATGCGGTGACCAAGCCGGCTCCCGGCGCCTTTGTTCGGAGTGATCGGAGATGGAACTCCCTTGTCGCGATCGGGGCGATGAGCTATTGAGGTCGGGCGAGATGGCCCGGCTCCGCACGCACCTGCGGACCCTTGCCCCCCGGCACGACCTGACCAGCGTGATCGCCTGCGCGTTCGATCACCGCACGCGGATGCTCCCCTTTCTCGTTGCCGATACGAGGATGGCCCCCGCCGGGGTGCGGGCCATCGGGTCGGCAATGGCCGACGTTGGGTTCCCCAAGACCCGGATCGTCCTCCAGCAGTGGAACCGGCGCTTCCGCCCGTCCGAGATGCGGCTGGACGGGAGAATCCCCGACCTGTTCATGGTCTCCAGCATGCACTTGCACTTCGCCGAGTGCCGTGCCCTGCTCCGGGACGTCTGCCGGATCGATCCCGCCCGGCGGCCCCTCGTCATGGTCGGCGGACCGAAGGTGATCTACGAGCCGTGGGCCGTGTTCAGCGCGGACGCCGAGGACCCGCGGGGCGCCGACGTGGCCGTCACCGGCGAGGAGTACGTGCTCTTGAGTCTGTTGGAGGTGCTGCTGTCGATTCGCGGGTCGAACGAGTCGATGCGATCGGCCTTTCTTCGCGCCCGCGACGCCCGAGCGCTCGACGACGTGCCGGGCCTGGTCTACGCACGGACCGATGGGCGGGGCGTCGCCGAGGAGTTGGTGGACACGGGCATCCAGCGTCTGTTGGGCGATCTCGACGAGACGCCGCACCCCGTGCTGGGGTACGGGCTTCTGGAGCCGCCGAGCGACCGTGCCACCCTGGGCCCCCGCGCGCTCGACCCGGGCGAGGTCCGCAAGCACTGCCGCATCGCGTCGCTCGTTCTGACCCTGGGGTGCAAGTTCGGCTGCCCCTATTGTCCGATCCCCGCCTACAACCAACGGCAATATCGCACGAAGAGCGGCGAGCGGATCAGCGACGAAATCGAACGGATCTACCGCAAGTACGACGTCCGCTTCTTCTTCGGGGCCGACGACAACTTCTTTAACGACGAGAACCGGACCCTCGACATCGTCGAGGCGCTGGCGGAGAAGGTCGACGCCGGCTCGCGCCCGCACTGCAAAATCCGCTTGGGTACCGAGGCGACGATCCACGACACGCTGAAAATGAAGGACCATCTGCCCTTGGTGCGGAAGGCCGGACTGTGGGCCCTGTGGCTCGGCGTCGAAGACATGACCGGCGCCCTGGTAAAGAAAGGCCAAAGCGCCGACAAGACCCTCGAAGCCTTCCGCCTCCTGCGAGAAAACGGCATCTTCCCCGTCCCCATGCTGATGCACCACGACGCGCAGCCGCTTTGGACACGGAAAGGCAACGCCGGGCTGCTCAATCAGGTGAAGCTGCTGCGGAAGGCCGGGGCGGTGTACATGCAGGTCACGATGCTCACCCCCTCGCCCGGCTCGAAATCGTACGAGGACACCTATACGTCGGGGCTAGCGTACGAGAGCGTCAACGGGGTCGCCGTCGAGCCCCGGATCGTCGACGGCAATCACGTCGTCGCGTCACGGCATCCGCGTCCCTGGGTGAAACAGCTTAATCTCCTGGCGGCGTACCTGTACTTCTTCAATCCACTGCGACTCCCGGCGGCGCTTCTGTTTCCGAAATCCAAGATCCCTCTGGCCGACGCCGAAACGACGCCGAATGCGAAGCACCGACCGCTTCGGCGCAGACTCCTCCGTCGCGTTTCTCGGAAGGCCCGGGCCCATCTGGCCGACGCCTTCGTGCAGATGTTCGGGATGTGGGGGCTGGTGTACACCTCCCGTGGTCCCCTCGCCTGGTGCTGGCACCTGATGCGCGGCAAGATCCGACGCCACAGCAGGGCCCCCACCAGCCGGATTCCCATGCGAAGCCCCGACGGCGGCCCGGCCAGCCACGCGCTGCCCGAAGCGCCGATCTCGATCGCCCCGGCGCCCGGCCACGCGCCGGCTGATCGCAAGAAGGCGGCCTGAGCGCTAGAGCGCGGGAGCGTGCGGGAACGCGGCGACGGGTGTCGCCGACCCGCTCGGCGAACGTCCACTCGCGTCTGGTCGCAACTCCTTGTAGCGACGAGACTTCCGGTCGACGGAAAGTAAACATTCGCCGAACCCGTCTGTTCCCGCACCCTGGTTCCCAAGTTCCAGCTTGGGAACTGACGTTTGCCCGTTAGTCGCCCCGAATCGCGAGGTTCCCA
>CAZDHR010000439.1:0-5719 GCA_964505295.1 uncultured Planctomycetaceae bacterium | reverse complement strand
GCCGCTATTGAACCGCACGGACGACAGCATCACGTGCTCAGCCCACGCCTCGGTCGGCTCGAATCCGTACGCGGTCTTCAGGTGCTCCCTCGGCAGATCGTTGAACAGCCACATGCCCTCGTCCGCCCAGACCGCGGGGCAAACGGCCAGCGCGATCCAAAGCACGCACATCGGTCGTAAGAGAGGGTGTGTCTTCATCGTCATCTGGCTCCTTTTGTCACGGTTCCGTCGTCCCGTCCATCCAAGTCGCCGCTGTAGGGTGGGTCGAGGCACGAGACCCACGCGGCCGAAGTGGACCGGAAAGCGCGTGGGTCTCGTGCCTCGACCCACCCTACCGTCTCTCGTACCATCGCGTGGTTAACGTTGCGATGCACAGAACTAATTGCCCCGCTGGGCCTCTCGCCAGCCTTCTCCTTTGGCGAGCTGTGTGCTCAGTTCCTTCACCACGGCCCGGTTGTCGGTCTTTTCGGCGACGTTTTCATTTTCGGCGGGGTCGTTTACGTGGTCGTACAGCTCTCGGGCGACCACGTCGCCGCTCTGGCGATCGATCCACTCGGTGTAGCGCCAGCGGTCGGTCCGCATCGAGTAGCCCATCAAACCGCGGCCTTCGTGGCGGCGAGGATACTGGCTGAAGGCGGCCGACTTCACCGATCGGCCGACGTCGCCGAGCACCGGCACGAGGCTCGTGCCCTGCAAGTGGCCGGGGAGCGGCAGCCCCGCCAGGCCACAGAGCGTGGGGTAAATGTCGACGAACTCGGCCAACGCGTCGGTGGAGTTGCCCGCGCCCTGGATCCCCGGAGCCGCGAAGATCATCGGCACGCGGGCGTCGATCTCGAAGTTCGTGTGCTTGCACCAACACCCGTGCTCGCCCAGCTTCCAGCCGTGATCGCCCCAGAGGACGATCGCCGTCTTGTCCGTCAGGTCCAGGCGGTCCAGTTCATCGAGGATGCGGCCGATTTGTGCGTCGGTATAGCTCACGCAGGCCAGGTAGCCGTGGATCAATCGGCGCGCGTCCTCCTCGGGCACCGGCCCTTTCGCGGGCATGTCGTCGTAGTTGCGCAGCTCGCCGAAGCTGGTCAGCGCGAACGGGGGCGCCCCCTTCGGGGCAAACGGATTATCGGCCAGCCGGATCTCGTCGCGGTCGTACAGGTTCCAGTACTTCTTGGGCGCGTTGAACGGCAGATGGGGCTTCAGGAAGCCCGCGGCCAGGAAAAACGGCTTGTCCTTGATCCGGCGAAGCGTCTCGATCGCCATGTCGGCGCATGCTCCATCGGGGTAGGCGTTGTCGGGCACGTCGGCCGACTCGGTCGCCGGGCCGCGTGCCGCCCGACTGAGCCGTTTGCCCTTCAGACCGCGCTTCTTCGCCTCGGCGCGTTTCTTCCGGATCAGCTCCTGGTTCTCGCGAAGCTGGTATCCATTGCCGCCCGGGCGCCGCCACGGCTCGCTCCAAGAGAGCTCGTCGTTGAGACCCCCGTGAAAGATTTTTCCCATCCCCACCGCATGGTAGCCCTGGTTCTTGAAGTGCTGGGGCAGCGTCACGACGTCCGGCACCGTGTCGCGGAAATGCGTCTCCAGGTCGTAGACCTTGGTCGAATCGGGTCGAAGCCCGGTGAGAAGGCTCGTCCGCGACGGCGAGCAGACGGCCTGCTGGCAGTACGCTCGGCCGAAGGCGACGCCCCGCTTCGCCAGGCGGTCGATGTGGGGGCTCTTGACGCGCTGGTTGCCGTAGCAGCCCAACTCCGGGCGGAGGTCGTCGACCGCCAGGAAGAGCACGTTCAGGCGATCGGCGTCTCTTGTCGAGCCATGCGCCGGTGCCCAGCCGAGCACTGCGACGAGAAGAATCAGAGTCAGAGGGAAGCAGCGTTTGGCCATCGTCGAATCTCCTCGTTCGTATCCAGTAATCCTGAAACTTCCGACGCGCTCACATTTCGTCCAGAAAGAGCCACCCGCCCGCTGTGTGATAGCGATCCGTGACGTCGCTGGGCCGCAGCCAAACGACCCGGTCGCCGAGGTGTTTCCGGATTCGCTCCACGACCGTCGTGAACGCCCGCCATCCGACGCCGCTCGCGGGATTCAACCCTTGCCAGTGGGCGTACCAGAGGCAGTAGGGCGCGCCGTCTCGGACGTGGCGGACGACGATGCCCGACTGCCCGTCCGCCGTGATGTAGTAGTCCGGGTCGACACGATCCGGGTTGTTCTCCCAGATGCCGAAACGGTCCATGGCATTGGGCATCAGGTCGTAGACGGCATACTCGCCGTCGCTTGCCTTCCGGTGGATTCCGTAGTCCCGCTCGCTGGCACGGAAGAAGCAGGGGACGGTTCGGCCGCGGAACTTCCCCTGCTTGGCCAGGTTCAGAAGCGCCTTCCAGACGGCCGGGTTCGGCTCGGTGTGGCCCCCGGCCCGTAGCTCGGCATACCGCCGCTTGCAGGCGTCGCAGCCGCAGCCGGGCCAGGTAAGTCCCGTGAAGCGAACACCGGCCCGTTCGCCCTCGGCGAGGATGCCGGCGAAGTAGCGCTCGTACTGATCGACGGTGATCGCCGGCTCGTGGAGCCACAGCCCTTCATGGACCACCCCCTCCGGCTCGCGATTGGCCTCGAAGTCGAACAAGCCGCGGTGCGTCATCAGCTCCATGTGGGCGTCCACGTCGCACTGCCGGGCCCGCCGGACCTGTTCGAGGTATGCCTGTTCCTCCGGGCTCGGGTCGCGGGTCATCGAGCGGCCGCGTGCCCCCAGGATCACGCTGGACTCGCCGGCGATCCCCTGTTCGGCGCAGTAGTCGAGAAACGTCTCAAACGCCTTGGCCCCGGCCTTGTAGGGCCCCGTGTCGTCGCAGTAGAAGGAGAGGATGGTCTTGCGCTTGGGAGACGGCGCCCGCTCCTCCGCGGCGGTCCAAGGCGATCGGCCGCATAGCGCAACGGCTGCGCACGTCGACGCAGCGCCGAGGAACCGGCGCCGAGTGAATCGCTGTCGTGCCGTGGTCATCTTGGGGTCTCCGATGGACTCGGGCTCGCCGTTCTCCGAAGACACGGGCGTCGTGCCGGCCCGTATGATAGCATGGCGTCAGGACACTTGCACCCCAGGCACGTTTCGCGTCAGAGGGCCCCTGGACGCGTACCAGACCGACCAGCGGGCTCATCTCCCGAGCGAAGCGAGCACGGGCTCCTGGAAGACTCAGCCATGCGGAAGGCTGATTCCCGACGGCTGATCGCATACCGTCTGAGACGCTTGATTCGGTTCCGTCCCGCGGCCAAACTGGTGCGTGCCGATGGTCCATTCCGAAAACCGACCCGTTCGAGGGAGATTCATCATGACGCCGCTCCGCTTGCCGCGTGTTTGCCGTTGGGCAGTCTGGAGCATGTTCTGCACGGGTCTCGGGCTCCCCGAGGCCGATGCCGGGGAAGCTCCGCAAGCCGGTTCCGCGCCCGGTCAGGTGGTTTCCGCCGCGGCGGAGAGCGGCCGGGTCTACTTCGTGTCGCCAGACGGCGACGACGCGAGCTCGGGCACGGAGGCCGGACCGTTTCGTACGATCCAGAGGGCGGCCGACGTCGCGCGGCCCGGCGACACGGTTCGGATCGGCGGCGGGACCTACCGCGAGTCGGTCAAGATCAAGGGGCGTGGCGACAAGGAGCGGCCGATCCGCTTTCAGGCGGCGCCGGGCCGGTTGGTCGAGATAAGCGGTGCCGATCCCATCGAAGGGCCGTGGACTCGCCACGAGTCGGGAATCTTCAACACGCGCTGGACGCGCTCCGTGCGGCAGCTCTTCGTCGGCCGGCAAGCACTCAACGAGGCGAGGTGGCCCAATGCCAACAGCGATCAACGGCTGGACCGCTCGCGTTGGGCCAAGGCGGACCGCGGGAGCCGCTACGGCCGCGTCGTCGATCCCCGATTGGCCGAAGCCGGCTTCGACGCCACCGGAGCGATCGCCGTGCTCAATGTTGCCCACCAATTCTTCACCTGGACGCGCACGGTCGAGAGTCACCAGCCGGGGGCCGACACCTTTCGGTACGCCGAGGATTTGCAGGGCATCACGCACTTCGCCGACAAGACGAAACCCTGGGAGGACGACCGCTACTTCCTGTTCGGCAAGCTCGAATTGCTCGACGCCCCGGGGGAGTGGTTCCACGACGAGGCCACCGGCACGCTCTATCTCCGGCCTCCCGACGGTCGCGATCCCGCGTCGCTCGACGTCCGGGCCAAGTCGCGGGACTACGGGCTATTTGCCGAACAATGCAAGGGGATTGAGCTTGACGGCCTGCACTTCTTCGGCTGCACGATGGCGCTGCGGAACTGCGATCACTGCCGCGTGACCGGGTGCCATTTTCTCTATCCGTCCTTTGCCCGGCGCATTGCGGAAAAGGGTTCGAGCGAGGAGGGCGTCGTCACCGAAATCCGCGGGAATGAAAACACCGTGTCCTGGTGCAGTCTTGCCTACGGCCCGACCGGCGGACTCAAGGTTGTCGGATACGGCAACACGATCGACAACGTCCTGCTGCACGACTTCTCGACGTACGGCGATCTGCGTCACCCCGGGCTGGCGCTCAGCGGCGTCGACCGCAGTGGCCGGTTCGCTCCAAACCGGCTCCGCTACAGCACGCTCTGCCGATGCGGCAACGCCATCATCAACTACCGCGGGCCGGGCCACCTCATCGAGTACAACCACGTCTACGACGGGGGGCTGGCGTGCAAGGACGTGGCCCTGGTGTACACCGGGCAGCCGAGCACGGCGGGCAACGTGGTCCGCTACAACTGGGTCCACGGCTGCTACACCGAGGGCACACACCGCGGCGGGCTGCGAGGCGGCTTGGGAATCCGCGGCGACGACCAGACCCGCGCCCTGACGGTCCACCACAACGTCGTCTGGGACTGCGGCCGCGACGGGATCATCGTCAAGGGCGATTTCAACCGCGTCGTCCACAACACCGTGTTCCACATCGGCTCCGAGCAGAAGCCGGGCAACTACATCAACCTGCACACGGGGCCCGAGCCGAAGAAGCCGTGGCGCAAGCAGCACCCGCTGTTGCCGGTCCAGAACGAGCACAGCCTGGTCGCCAACAATGCCGCACGCACGATCACCGGCGACAGCCGAGGCACGGACTACCCGTTCGAGGCGAACCTCGTGACGAACTACCAGGGCGAGGACTTGAAGCTCGTCGACGCGGCTCGCTGCGACTTCCGTCCTCGGCCCGACTCGCCTTTGGTCGACGCGGGCACCCCGATGACCGGATTGGACGCCCGGGTCAGAGGCGCGGCCGAATCGGCCGGGATCTCGATCCCGCTCCCGAACATCGCCGCGTCCCAAAGTCGTGGTCGTGACGACGCGCCCGACCTCGGCGCTTACGAGCACGGCGAGGAGGCCTGGACTGCCGGCCACCGCAACCGGCTTCACATTCTGAAGACGCGAAACGGCTCGGGGAGGATATGCCTTCAGATGCCGCCGCTTGGCCCGGTGAACGTGACCCTCGGAGAAAGCGCCTCGACGTTCACGCCCGAGAACTGGATGGTCCCGCAGGAGGTGGCCCTCGAGCCCGACCCGATGAAAACGGCCGTCACGATCCCCCAAGCGAGGATTGAATCGGAGCAGGTCGATCCGCCGGGGAGCCGTACGGTCACGTTCATCCGGTTGCCGCACACCCGTGCTCCGTAACCGGCTGACGACACACGGAGTGTGGGCTGCTAAAAGCAGCTTTGATTTTGGCAGAAATTGGGGTTTGTGGTAAG
>CAZDHR010000438.1:0-5726 GCA_964505295.1 uncultured Planctomycetaceae bacterium | reverse complement strand
GCATCCGGAACTCGCGTCGTCCGTTTCCGGAGCCTCGATGATGGCGCCGTGCGGGCGGACGATTGGGACCGGCTGGCCCATGGCGTCCCGTTTCGCAGTTGGGCGTGGACATCGTACTGGTGGCGCCATTATGGGGACGGCCAAGACCGGCAGGGTGGCAACCGGAGCCTCTTCACCCTCGGCGTGGTCGATCCTGCCGGATCGCTCATCGGCATCGCCCCGTGGTACGTGGAAAGCTCCCTGGCGGAGGGCCGCGTGGTGCGGTTTTTGGGAACCGGCGAGGTCTGCTCCGACTACCTGAGCGTGCTGTGTGCCCCGGGAATGGAAGACATGGTCGGCGCCGCCCTGGCCGACTGGCTCGCCGCCGTGCACGCCCGGGAAGCCGGCCGGGGGGCGGATCGCGGTCAAGACGGCCGGGATCAGGACCGCTGGGACCTGGTGGAGCTGACCGGCGTCGACGCCGAGGACACGGCCGTCGAACGGCTGGCCCGAGAGCTTGAAGGCCGGGGGTACACGGTCCATCGACGCGATGGCCCGAGCTTCTGGCGGATCGAATTGCCCAGCGATTGGGACGAGTATCTCGCCAGGCTTTCCAAGGACCATCGCAAGCGGGTGCGCCGGTTGTTGCGCGGTGTGCTGGCGTCGGGCCGGGTCGAGGCGCATCGCGCGGAGCGGCTTGACGACCTGGCCGAGGCCCAGGACGTGCTCGTCGACCTGCACCAGCGCCGGTGGCGCTCGCTGGGCGAGCCGGGCTGTTTCGCTTCGAGTCGCTTCGCCGCCTTCCATCGTGGCGTGATGGCCGACCTGTTGCGCAGCGGGCAATTGCACCTGCAGTGGCTGGAGCTGGACGGACGGCCGATCGCCGCCGAGTACGCATTGGCCGGCGACGGCGTGATCTACGCCTACCAGTCCGGGGTCGATCCCGACGCCTTGGAGCATTCGCCCGGTCGATTGAGCCACATCGTGATGCTCCGCGAAGCGATCGAGCAGGGCTACCGGGCCGTGGACCTTCTCCGTGGCGATGAGCCCTACAAGCCGCACTGGCGTGCCCGACCGCGGCCCAGCGTAGAGATCCGCGTGGTTCCCGACCGGGCGGGCGCCCAACTGCGGCACGGGCTCTGGCGAGTCGGCACGGGCATGAAGGATTGGATCAAGGGTGGCCTGCGAACGGCGCGAGGATGAGACCGTGCTCGACTTCAAGTTGCTGCTCCTGGAGCTGTACTACCGCGCCTCGTGCCCCTACCGATGGTGGTGGCATCGCAGGGCGGCGGCAGCGCATCGGGAGCCGGTCGTCGTGTTGTTCTATCATCGGATCGCCGACGATCGGGCGAACCCCTGGACGACCTCCAACCGCCACTTCGCCCGACAGATCGAATGGCTGGCCCGGCACTTCCAGATCGTCTCGCTCGAAGAGGCCCAGCGGCGGATCCGGGAGGGCAACCGCCGGCCGTGCGTGAGCATCACCTTCGACGACGGCTACGCGGAGAACTGCCGGGCGGCGATCCCGATGTTGATTCGGCGGCGGATTCCGTGCACGTATTTCGTGACGCTCGACAACGTGCTCGAAGGCAAGCCGTTTTCGCACGACGTCGCCCAGGGAAACCGATTCGCGCCGAACAACCTCGAACAGCTTCGGGCGATGGCCGACGCGGGGATCGAGATCGGCGCCCATACCTACACGCATCCCGACCTGGCGCGGCTAACCGAGGAAGACCGGCTCTACCGCGAGGTGGTCGAGGCTGGCCGGCAGCTCGGGGATTTGCTGGGGCGGCCGGTGCGGTACTTCGCCTTTCCGTTCGGGCAGCCGGTGAATCTGACATCCCGGGCGTTCCAGCTCGCGTGGGAGGCCGGCTACGAGGCCGTCTGCTCGGCGTACGGCGGCTACAACTTCCCCGGCGACGATGCGTTCCACTTGCAGCGGATCCACGTCGACGACGACATGATTCGCCTGAAGAACCGGGCCACGGTCGACCCCCGGAAGATCAAGACGCCCCGGTTCGCATACGAGATTCAGGTTGATCGGGGACAAGCCGAAGCCCACGGGCCGCGTCCTGTGGGATCCGTCTGAACGACGCGCGAGGTTGACCACTCCATGTCAGAGTACACGGGCAACGCACCGGACCTCCGTAGCCGCGAGCCGACCGGCGGGCCGGGGCTGTTGCGCACCGACACGCTCGCCGACACCGTCCTGGTCCTGCTCTCGCTGTCGGTCGTCCAGCGGCTGGTAGGATTCTGCCGGGCGATCCTCTTCTGCCGGTGGTTGGACCCGGACGAGCTGGGCCAGTGGGACATGGCGTTCAACTTCCTGCTGTTGGCCGCGCCGGTCTCCGTGCTCGCCTTGACCGGCTCCTTCCCTCGTTACGCGGAACACTATCTCCAGCGAGGGCAACTCCGCACGGTGCTGAGGCGGACCGCCGTAGCGTGTGCCGTGCTGGGCGCCGCCAGCGCGGCGCTGATCCATCTGGCCGGGCACTGGTTTTCCCAGCTCGTGTTCGGCACGCCCGAGCGGACCGACCTGATCGCGGTCCTGGCGGTTGCGCTTCTGGCCACGATTGCGATGCACTACTTTGTGGACTTGTTCTCGGCGCTTCGGAACGTCCGCCTGATCAGCGGGCTGTATCTGGCCAACAGCCTGATTTTCGCGGCCCTGGGAATCGGGCTGCTTCTCGGCTGGCAGTGTACGGCCCTCAGCGTGGTGGTGGCCTACGCCGGGGCGGCGGCGTTGGCGGCGGCGGGAGGCGTGTTCTGGCTGGTGCGGAATTGGCGATCCATCCCGGGCGACGCGGCTCCTCCGCCCCATCGAGAGCTTTGGTCAAAGCTGCTCCCGTTCGCCGCCTGGACCTGGGTGTCGAGCTTGATGGCCAACCTGTTCGTCATCGCCGACCGCTACATGATCGTTCACTGTTCACGCGGCTCGGCCTCCGAGGCGCTGGCCCAGGTGGGCGAGTACCATAGCGCGCGCGTACTCCCGACACTCCTCGTCTCCATCGCCCTGATCCTCAGCCCAATGATCACGGCGCACTGGAGCCATGACTGGGAAGCGGGCCGGCGCGATCGGGTGCGCGCACGGCTCAATCTGACCCTCAAGCTGTTCGGCTTCGGCCTGGCGATCGCCGCCGTCGGGATCCTCCTGGCCGCGCCCGTGTTGTTCCGCGGGGTCTTCCAGGGCAAGTTTGCCGAGGGCTTGGCGGTGCTGCCCTGGACGCTCACCTACTGCGTATGGTTCGCCGCGATCATCATCGCGCAGACCTATCTCTTGTGTCGTGAGAAGGCGTATCTGTCGAGCATCGCCCTTTTCGCCGGCCTGGTGGGAAACGTGGGGTTGAACCTGCTGTTGCTCCCGCGCTTGGGCCTGTTGGGCGCCGTCTTGGCGACCACGATCGCCAATCTGTTTGTCCTGTTGCTGATCGCTTCGTTCAACCGTCGACTCGGATTCCGGATGGACCTCGGTGCATGGCTCGTGCTGGCCGTGCCCTTGCTCTTCTGTCTTGGCCCCTGGGTGACGTTGGCCGTGCTGCTGGCCCTCGTCCTCGAAGCGTCCAACTCCGATCGGCTCCTCTCCCGCGAGGAGAAGCGCGAACTGACCGAGCGAGTGGCCGAATACTGGCGCGGGTGCCGCAACTTGTGGGTGGCCCTGAAGTGCGCCTTTTGATGTTGCGCTGGCACGATATGTTCCGCGAAAACGACAGACTCGTCCACACCAACCCGAAGCGCAAGCGAGGAAATTAGTTGCGACGTGAATTCTTCCTCGCTTGCGCTTCGGGTTGGTGTGAACAACGTCGCTGGCACTGAAGGCGCAAAATCAAGAGGTGTGCCCGCGGTACCCCGTAGCGAGTAGCCATCGGCGACACGAAGCCCCTTCGGGGTCAATCACTGAGAGCTTTGACGGCTGAGACGGCTCAGAATCCGCCGCGGTACGACCGAACCAGATCGTGGTCCGAGAGCACCTCGCCGCTCTTCTCGCCCAGGAAGTAGAAGGCAAACGCCGCGTCCACGGCGCTCGGTTTGTGCAGCACGCAGTAGTCCAGGTACTTCAGCCAGAACAGAGCGAGCCGAGACAGACCGCCCACGGTCGACCGCGCGAGAGGGC
This sequence comes from uncultured Planctomycetaceae bacterium, assembly GCA_964505295.1. Lineage (GTDB taxonomy): Bacteria > Planctomycetota > Planctomycetia > Pirellulales > Thermoguttaceae > DATKZH01. Next base: position 1,636 of record CAZDHR010000438.1, on the reverse strand, counting down.
TCGTGACGAAACTCAGCAGGAAATATCGGGCCGTCCACCCGAGCGCCATTCCCGGGCCGCTCGATATCCCGCTGGAAAGCTCCCGAAACCGCCGAAACAACCGCCGGTGGCCCAGTCGCGTGTAGCGGGTGAAGTCGAACTGACGCCCGTGGATCTGGCAGATGAAGGGCGTATCGGCGTACACGATCCCGCGGTCCTTCAGCACGCGATGGAACTCTTCCACGCACGCCCGGGGATCGACCACGTGTTCCAGGACGGCCTGGACGACCACGCCGTCGAAACTCGCGTCGGCAAATGGCAGATCGTGGCCATCGCAAATGCACTGCACGCGAGGGCCGACCGAGATGTCGCTTTCGATCACTTCGATGGCAGGGTCGTCGAGCAGCGCATCCAGCCCCGCCCCCACCTCGCCGCTCCCTACGACCAGCACGCTCGGCCTCTCGCTCCGCTGGAGCAAGTGATTGCGCATCTGTTTGAGGATCTTTCGGGCGGCCACGTTGTGTGACATCGTCGGCATCCGGGCACTCAACCAGGCGCGGAACCGTCCGACCGGCTTGAAGAAGGTAGGTGCCTGGCTCTGGAAGCCGGAGATCGTGAACAGGCTCCGTTCTTCATTGATGAGAATGGGGATTCCGCCCACCACGGGGAACTGCTTGCCACATTCGTCGCCCGTGCAACGAAACTCCTCCCCGGCGATCTGCAACTCAGCTCGGCAAGCCGGGCACCGAAGCCGGTCGATCGCTCCTTGGGGCAATCGGATTGACTCGCTCGCCGGCGACCGCTGCCCCGCACTTCTGCGCCGCTCATGGCCCTTCGTGGCGATCGTCTCACAAAGACCGAGCCCTCGGCAGAGGAGATAGGCGGCGCGCACGGGAAGGAGCTCCAAGCCTGGCTCCACGAGACGCTTCAGCCCGACCAGACCGCGGCCGCAGAGCACCGCCCGCGCCGGCGTCACCACCAGCGGCGCCGCCACCCGCGAGAATCCCGCCTCACGCAACAGCCGGGTGACCTCGCGGAGCGTGTACTCTTTGAGGTGCAGCCCGGCGGCTTCGGTCCGCACCGGGTGTAGCGCCCCGGTGATGTCCCAGGGCCGCGTGTGCCAGTTGGGGGTGATCGTGACCAACTGACCGCGGGGGGCCAGCAAGTCGTGGATCTTCCGCAGGAAATCGGGGATTTCGTCGGGTGGGATGTGCTCGAAGACGTCGTTCCAGTAGACCAGCGTGGGGCGTGGCCCCTTCGGTGCAAAATCGTCGCGGAGAAAGTCGCCCACGTAGAGCTCGACGTTGCCGCTCGGCCCCACGTGCCGGCACGCCCGCTCGTGCATGGCGGGCGACACCTCGATCCCCGCCGCCGGAAACCCCCACTCGCCGACGCGCTTCAGCAGAACGCCGGAGCCGTAGCCGATCTCGAAGAAGCAGGGCCGAAGCCCTCGCTTGCGCTGGCGCAGGAGCAGGCCGTGAAGCATGCGCTCGTACCGGGGGTGCAGGCCCATCACCAAAGGCTTGCCCGACGCGCCGATGACGGCCGCATAGATCCGCGTCACCGTGTCGTAGGCCCGACGCACCGCTTCCGCCCGATCGATCGACCTCTTGGGCGCATCGAGGATTCGCCGGGCAAACGTGCTTTCCTGCTCCCA
>CAZDHR010000437.1:0-5745 GCA_964505295.1 uncultured Planctomycetaceae bacterium | reverse complement strand
ACCCCCTCCAGCAGGTGCCGCCGCACAATCGCTACCTTCTGCTCCGGCGTGAAATCGAGGCAAGCCACAAGCAGACTGTCGTATAGCACGCCACAATTGCGGCGGTTCGTCAGCATGCTACCTCAGACGTGACCGACTGCGCCTCTTCCGGATTCAGCACGTCCATGAGTTTTCCGCCGCTGATGTACTGGCCGTCGCCCTGGGACTCGCACCAAAGCACCTCCGCAATGAACGAAACTTGCTCACCGTTTCTCAGATCGAATGCCAGCAGCACGGGCCCTGGCTCGAGGGGATGGCTGTGGGCCAGGCCGACGCCGTAGGAAGAGATGTCGCGCACGTAGCCCGCGAAGGAATCGCCCGACCGATGCTCCGGCGTCTTCCACCGCCCACGCAGAGGTGTTATCGTCACCTGCTTATGGCAAGGGAACCTCGGCCTGGTGCAACCCGTCGGGCTGCGCGACGCCGCCGCGACCGCCGAGACCGCGTTCTCCTGGACCTTGCGCAAGGCGTCGCGAATCGTGGTGGACGACTCCACGGTGGTGACGACCTTGCTGAGGTGTTGCTCCGCCGCAATGGCCATTTTTTTTTCGCGTTTCTGCTTCTTGAGGTGGTTCTGAGTCCGGTGGAAGACGTCCAGGCCGACCGCCGACACCAAGCCAAACGCGCCGAAGATCGCCCAGCTTCGGCACCAATCCGGGCCGAGGACCGCGCCGAAGGCGGCGGCGAGCATACAGACGCTCAGCCCGGCAATCAGCTCCGTCAACGGCCTCGACCGATTCACAACGTCATACTCCCCTCGCATGGGATGTCCCTCCACTCGCCAACCTCACGAAAAGGCCCGGCTCGCCCTTCGGCCAATCCCTTTCCGCCTGCCCAAGCATTATTACCGTAGGTCGCCGCCGATGGCAGTCAAGCTTGCGGAAGGGCAAGAAGAAGGGAGGCGCGTCTGCCACGACGCGCCCTGAAGCGTTTCGCGCGACGGGAGGCCACACCTCAATGCCCTTGAAGGGCTTGGCGAGAAGTTCCGACCGTCACGGATCTTGCCGGGGACGTTTCTCTCGTATGCCCCGTTCTACCGCACCAGCTTCCTCAACAACGCGCGCATCTCGTCCAGGCGTGGCGGCTTCGAGAGGATGTAGTCGGGGAGATCGCCGGATTCCACCGAGCCAGGCATCGCCTGGGAGCCCCAGCCCGTGAGCATCGCCACCGGTAACTCCGGCCGCAGCGCTCTGATCCTGCCCGTCACCACGTAACCGTCCATCTCGGGCATTCCCCAATCGGTGATCACCAGATCGTAGTCGTTCGCCTTCATCAACTCCAGCCCGCGAACTCCCCCTTCCGCCAAATCCACCTCCTGCCCCAGCGACTGCAACATGTCACCGACCACCGCACGTGTCCGTGGATCGTCGTCGATGTACAGCACGCGACTCGCCGGGAGACAAACCTGCCCCACGGGCTCTTCAACCCACGGGCCTTCCTTCGCCGCGGGCAAGAAGACGCGGACCGTCGTCCCCTGCCCCGGCAACGAATCGATCTCGATCCGCCCCCCGTGCCGCTGGACGATTCCATGACACACACTCAACCCGAGACCTGTCCCCTCACGGCCTTTGGTCGTGAAGAACGGCTCGAAGCACTTGGCACGGACCTGGGCCGACATGCCCACGCCCGTATCCGACACTTCCACCACGGCGCCTCCCGATTCGCCGCGGAAGCGCAATACGATCCGCCCGCCCGAGGGCATGGCATCCACCGCGTTGAAGACCAGGTTGGTGAGCACTTCACGGATCTCCGCGGCGTTGCCGAGCACCAAAGGCGCATCCTCCGACTGCACCTCCAATTCAATCTCTCGGCCTTCCCGCTGGGCCTCGTCACGCCATTTGGGCCGTGTTAGTTGGACGACCTCGTCGAGCAACCCCCCCACCTCCACGGACCTTCGCGACTCGCCCGGACTCGATGGGCGGTAGAACTCCTGCAAACGCGCCACCACGGCCGCCGCGTCGCGAGCCGCGTTGTGGATCCACTTCAGGAACTCGCGCGCGCTGCCGGGCAGACTCGAATCATCGAGCAGTATCTCGGTGTAGCCCAGGACGGGCGAAAGGCTGTTGTTTAGATCGTGCACGACCCCGCTGGCCATCTCGCCCAGCGCGTGCAACCGCTCGTGCTGGATGACCTGCTCTTGCCTTGCCCTCAGTTCGTCAAGCGTCTCCTGAAGCCGCCCGTGGCTTTCCTGAAGGGCCGCCTCGCTTGCTTGGAGCGCCCGCTGGGCTGCTTTGCGCTCGATGATATCCCGGCGGAGGGCTTCGTTCGACTGGGCAAGCTCGCGGGTCCGCTCGGCTACGGCCGCTTCCAGTTCCTCCGCGCGGCGCCTCAGCCGGGTCTCTATCGCCCGGTGCACGTGGCCGATCAGTTTGGCGGGGTCCGTGCCCTTCTCCACGTAGGCGAACGCGCCCCTGTTGACCGCCTCTCGCGCGCTCGTGTAGGAGCCGTAGCCCGTGTTGATGATGATCGGGACCCGCTCAGCGTGATCGCTCAGCTTGTCGAGGAGTTCCGTTTCGTCCACGTCCGGGAGCCGAAGGTCCACGACCGCCACGTCGATAGCGTCGTTGACCAGGCGGACCAAGGCTTCTGCGCCCGTGGTGCAGGCCACAATATCGAACCCCTCGCTCCGCAGGATCGTTGAGAGCGTGCGCAACTGGGCCTCGTCGTCCTCGACGATCAGCACGCGTGAAATGCGTTGTCTTTCCGGAGTCCGTTGCATGGTTACGCTCCCGGGCACCACTGGCTAAGGATCGGCGCATCCACGACTGTCGCAATAGTCACTTTTCGCTCCGCGAAAAGACGCTTGTTCGCTCCAGCGAACAACGACACTCATTGAAGTGTCGCTGCTAGGCATACGGCCCCGGCTTGCGGGTGTCGCCGGAAGCACGACGTCGGACGATTCTCTGAAGCAGCCCCAGCACAAGATCGATCTCCAACGGTTTTCTCACGATCGTGTAGGCGTTGCGACGAACGGCCTCCTGGGCGAGCGCCTCGAACTCCGCTTCCATTCCCGTGATCATGATGGCCACCGCCGTGGGAGTGATCTTCTTGATGGCCAGGTACAGCTCCAATCCGCTCATGGCCGGTAGATTGACATCGACGAATATCAGGTCGAATCGGATTTGCTCGACCAGTTCCAGCGCTTCGTGCGGCGACCCGGTAACCGTGACTCGATATCCTCGTTCCTTCAGATTGCCTTGGAGCGAGCTCGCCGTCGCTTCGTCATTCTCCACAACCAGGATCGCCGTGCCTGTCACCTCACGGATCAGATCGACCGCCTTTTCCAGGTTCAGCGGCTTCGGAAGAAAAGCGATCGCACCTTCATCAAGGGCCGCGTCCCTCAAGGCATCCATGCCGTACGCACTCATCAGGATGACCCGAACTCCCTCCTGGTGCCGTCGGATTTGCCGAAACGCCTCCACGCCGTCGATCCCGGGCATCCGCACGTCCATCAGCACCACCCCGAAGCTCTCCTTGGAGCACAACTCCAGGGCCTCTTCGCCGGTGGCTGCCGTGGTCACCTCGTACCCCTCGTCACGCAGAATGGCGGCAAGCGTCACGCGCATGCTCTTTTCATCATCCACGACGAGGATCTTCTCTGTACCCTGGGCCGTCTCGGCGCTCGGCATGTTTCGGTCCTCCTAGGGGGCATCGACGGATTGCCCTTCGCGGGGCAGCGAGATTTGAAACGCCGCCCCGGGGCCCTCGTTTTCCATCAGCTCGATCGTTCCGCCGTGTCGGTCGACAATCTGGCGGCAGATCGTCAGCCCCAGGCCCGTCCCCTTCGCCTTGGTCGTCACCAAGGGCTCAAAGAGCTCTTCCCGCACGTCGCCAGGGATGCCCGGGCCGGTATCACGCACGATAATCACGTCGCAACTCGCACTACGACTTGCCTCGATGGAAAGCTCTCCCTTTCCTGCCATCGCCTGGACGGCATTCTTCCCGAGATTGATCAGCACTTGACGAAACTGATCCCGGTCGACCTGGATCGGGAATGGATCGGGGTCCGTCGAAACCCGACAACGCACTCCGTCTGTGTCCGTAATTCGGCGGAACGCCTCCTCGACAAGCCCCCGCAAGTCAACGGTCTGCTTGCTCACCGGGCCCGATCGGGTCAGCTCCAAGAGGCTGCCAATGATGCGGTCCGCATTGTCAACCTCGTTCTCGATAATCTGGAGGAACTCGGTCAGTTCCGGCTCGTCCTTCGGCACGTGTCGCTTGAGATAGAAGGCCGCGTTACGCGCCGCCCCCAGCGGGTTCCGCAGATCATGGGCGATGCTGGCCGAGACCTGTCCGACGACTGCCAGCCGCGTCTTCCTGACGAGCTCTTCGCGGACCTTGGCCAACTCGGTTTCCACGCGTTCGGTTTCGTGACGCTGTTGGTCCAGGAGCTTCTCTTGGGCTTGGCGGGCCGCCTCCTCCGCCCGCTTGCGCTCTTCCTCCAGTTCGATGCCGCGTAGGGCGAAGGCGATGTCGCCGGCGACCTCGTGGAACAAGCTCCTTTCTTCCTCGTCTCCGACGAGCGCTCTGGGGATCAAGACCGCCAACACACCGTAGACCCTTCCCTCGTGCTCCAACCGGACGGTCATGGCGGCCCGCTCGGCATACCTCCCGGCGAGTGGACAGTCAGCGCACGTGGATGACGGGTCCTCAACTGCCACGACTTCTGATTGACCGAGCACCGTGCGTCCGCACGGGGGCACCCCGTCACGCTTCAGTCGCTCGATCATGGGCAGGAAGTCCTCACCCAGCCCAGCCTCGGCCGTGGCCAGAAGGTTCCCGGAGTCGTCCAGCAGGGCGATCCAGGCATTCGAGTAGCCGCGCGTCTGGACGAGGTTGTCGCAGGCGCCTTGCAGCAGCCTGCCGCGGTCCTTCTCCCTGGTAATGAGTTGGTTGACGTTGCGGATGGCGCGCAATATCAGGTTGACGTGCTCAAGGCTCTCCTCCGCCCGCTTGCGCTCGGTGATGTCGGTGACCAAGGCGAAGACTCCGAGGACATTGCCCTCCGCATCGAACTGTGGCACGTAGTAGGCGTCTACGTGTCGCGTGCCGCCATCCCGAAAGGGAATCTGGCTTTTGTAGTGCACCTCTTGCCCGGAGAGTGCGGTCGTCACCTTGTCCTCGACAACCGCGTAGGCCTCCTCACCGAGGACACGCCTGACGGATTGGCCGATCACCTCAGCGCGCGGGTGTCCAAACCAGTCCTCGTAGGGCTTGTTCACGAAGCGACAGCGGCCCTGGGCGTCGACAAACGAGATGAGCACGGGCAGCGAGTCCATCAAGAAGGACAGAAAACCGGGGCTCTCCCGGTTCAACCGCAGCAATTCCTCGACGGTCGCGTCGGTTTCGCCGACGGGACGCGCTTTCGCTGCAACAAGGCCCTTCGTTCGCTTTCCGTCGTCCATGCTCAATACCCTCGGCTCCAGCCACATCCCATGAGAATCCATTCTACGATTCCGCCAAGCGCCAACAAGGCGGTTGTGTGGCAAATGCCTCCGCGGCCCTGGTGGTACGCGACCCCCTGACCCGGGGGCTGGCGGAGCATGAGCGAATGGGGGTTCAGAAGTGAGGGACTTCGGCGATCTGTTGGGCGCTGCTTGCGCGCCGGCCCACTTCACCGCGTCAGATGCGATCTGCCAATCCCAAGTCAGCGCTAGGGCACTTGGTTTCCGGAACTTGCTGCAAATGAGTCAAGTTTGTGGGGTT
>CAZDHR010000436.1:0-5760 GCA_964505295.1 uncultured Planctomycetaceae bacterium | reverse complement strand
GAGTCGGCTGAAGCCGACATGCGGTCCCCACCCAGTTCAGGCTGTACCCACGCCTTAACGCCTTGGGCGTACGGATGGAACAAAAACCGAACTCGATGTGCCCCGTCAATGACGGCCGGTTTTAGCAGCCCACACGCCGTGTGCCGTCCGCCGGTTGCGCGGCGCACGCCGTGTATCATCCGGCGTCGAGCCGGGTCAGTCGTCGAGGAGCTTTGGCCAGTCCTGCCCTTCGGCGAGCCAGTCGAGGTTGAAGCGGGCGAGGGCCACGCTCTCGTAGAGCTTCTCCTTGCCTCGCTCGAAGAGCAGGTAGACGGAGCCATCCGGCGCGGCGGCCAAGGAGGAGTAGGCGCTGGGGCCCTCGAACACAAGCCGCTTCACCGGCCAGGTTTCCGCGCGGTCGAAGCTCGCCCAGACCGTCATCCGCACGCGCGAGCCGCCCGGGTCGTCCGGCGTGCTGAACAGCAGGACGTCCTTTCCCCCGGTCGCTTCGAGGGGCAGACGCACCAGCCCCGCGTTACACCCGTAGCTGGGCTTGGTGCCGTACTTGAAGTAGAAGGGCTGGCCGACCTCGTAGAGGTGTTCCGACACGCGCCAGTCGACGAACATCTGCCCGCCGTCGTGGCTCCAGGCGATGCGTCTGCGGTGGTCCACCGACATGTGCGAGCGGGAGTTGTAGTAGACGTCGCCGTTGGAGAGCTCTGCGAGTGTTCCCTCGCCGGTTCCACTCTGGACCGGCGCGCTCGTCTGCCAGGTTTCCCCCCCATCGTCGCTGTAGATGGCCGTATTGTAGTTGTAGGGCCACCACTCCTGATCGTTGTTGCCTTCGGGTGGTTGCACCCGGGCGGGCATGAGCAGCCGGCCCTTGTGCTTCCCGTAACGCAGCGTCACACCCGACTCCGAGCAGGCCGTAGCCGCAGGGGTTCCTTCCGGGGTGCCGTGGCCGAGCGGATTCGCCTTGATGGCGATCTCCTCCCGGCTCCACGTTTTCCCGTGATCGCGGCTTCGCCAGAGGTAGCCGGCCCTCGCGCGCACGACCATCACGTCGCCGGTGTTCGCGTCGACGATCGCGCTGCCGCCGGCGTCGTGTCCGACCTCTTGGACGGGATGAAAGGTCTTGCCGCCGTCCTCGCTGCGGCGGAGCAGCCGGCCGCTCTTTGCGAAAGCCAGGACAGCCCCGTCGGTCGCCACCACGACGTTCGGGATGCGCGTCGATTCGAAGAGGTCCTGCACCTCGAAGATGGGCGCGGTCTCAGGTTGCGAGGAGGTTTCGGCAAGGCACCGGCCGGGCAACAGGCACAAGGCGACCCCGGCCAGCACCGCCCACGTCGGCGCGTGCGCTCGTGCTCTTCTCAATGTCATGCCCGAAAGTGACTTGCCGCGTGCCGGCCGGGTGGTTCGCCGTCGGGGGGCTGGTGCTGCTGCCGTTCTCACGTCTCGCCTCCTTATTCGCGTATTGCCGAGCGTGTCTCTTCGAGTATGCACCGACGCGGAAGACGCCTCCGCGTTCAGGGCAGGCTGTCCGCGGTCAGCCCGTACTTGCGCATCAGCGCGTGGAAGTTGGTCCGTTGGATGCCCACGTCCTCGGCGGCTCGGGTGACGTTTCCGCCGGAGCGCTCGAGGGCCTCGATGAGGAACCGTCGCTCCAGTTCCTGCACGGCGGCGTCGCGGACCTGCTGCTTGAGTTGCTTGAACTCTTCCCAGTTGGCCGGCAGTTGGGTAATGGCCGAGCGTTTCGGTCCCTGGCGGATTTCCGGGGGCAAGTGTCGCGGTTCGATGCGATCGGAATCGCAGAGGATGGCGATCCGTTCGACGATGTTGCGAAGCTCACGGACGTTCCCCGGCCAGCGGTAGCTCTCCATCGACGCCATGGCTTCGGGCGTGAAGCCGTCGACTTCCACCTCGTTCTTTTTGGAGAAGCGTTCGAGGAAGGCCATGGCCAGGATGGGGACGTCGCCCGGTCGCTCGCGCAGGGGGGGAAGGTAGATCGGCACGACGTTCAGCCGGTAGTAGAGATCCTCGCGGAACTCGCCTTCGGCGGCCATTTCCGTGAGGTCCCGGTTGGTGGCGGCCACGAGCCGGATGTCAACCTCGCGCTCCTGGGTGTCGCCCACCTTCTTCACCCGCTTCGTCTCCAGCACCCGGAGCAGCTTTCCCTGCGTCTCCATGCTGAGGTTGGCGACTTCGTCGAGGAAGAGCGTTCCCTTGTGGGCGACCTCGAACAGCCCCTGCTTGGTGGCGATCGCGCCGGAGAAGGAGCCCTTGACGTGGCCGAACAGCTCGCTTTCCAAGAGCGTGGGCGCAAGGGCCGTGCAATCGCAGGCCAGCAGGGGATGGTCTTTGCGGCGACTGAGCCGGTGGATCGCGCGGACGACCATCTCCTTGCCCGTGCCGCTCTCGCCGGTCACCAGAACGGTCCCGTCGGTGGGAGCGACGCGTTTGATCAGGGCGAAGACGCGTTCCATGCTCCGGCTTTCGCCGATGATGCCCTCGAACCCGCGATGCACCTCCAGCTCGCGCCGCAGGCTGGCGTTTTCCCGGATCAGGGCGGATCGCTCGCGGACCTTCTCGACGACCAGCTTCAACTGACTGGGCGAGAAGGGCTTGCTCAGATAGTCGGCGGCCCCCTGCTTCATCGCCTCGACGGCCGATTCGACGGTCGAGTGACCGGTGATGATCACGACCTCGCAGGCGACGCCGGCCGTCTTCACCGAGCTGAGGACTTCCAGGCCGTCCATTCCCGGCATCTTCAGATCGATCAGGAGGATGTCGTAATCGCCGGAGAGCGCCGCTTGAAGCCCCGCTCGCGGCTCGTCATAGCAGGTCACGTCGTGCCCGTCGGGACCGAGCGTCCGTTGACAGCTCAGCCCGATGACGGGCTCGTCGTCAATGACGAGAATCCTCTGCCCGAGCGGAGAAGCTTCTTCTTCCGGTTTCGATTCACTCACCGATTTACCTTGAAGCGGGGATCTGCCGGGGCCGGCTCCGCTCGACCCCGGCCACTCACGGTGCTCACGTTGCTTTTCCAGCGGGCGCGTCTCCGGCCCGCACCAGCCCCTACCGCCCAGCCACCCATTAACGCACAACGAGACGGCTTCCGCAAGGGGCATGCGATACCCCTCCTGGGTGTTGCACAACAAGGTGAGCCGATCGCGGCGCGCCGGGGCGCCCTCGTTGAGCCCCGGACCGCCTTGCGCCGCTGCCCTCGGCCGCCCTGCGCGGCGTCTGGCCCAAGCGGCCGGACCGACCGTGAAATAGGCTCGACCGAAGCCGTGTAATATGCTAGGTTTTGTGTGAACTAGCACAGGAGGTCGGCGATGGAGAAGTTTCGGGCCGTTCTGTTGAACGTCTGGCGGGAGGCGTGCCGCCACATCGAAATCACCGAGTCGACGCAGACCATCGCGGCCATGCTCACCCGGGACATGCCCATCGATCGCGTCCTGGTCCGCTCGATCGACCGCCAGCGACCGTGCGTGGAGACCGTGGCGACCGGGCTGGCGGCCCCCCACGCCACGGAGCTGGAGGTCCGCACGGAGTGCACGGCATCGCAGATGAAACGGGTCCTCTCGTGGTGGACGTCGGGCCAAATGGCCCACCGCGGCAAGGGCGCTCCGCTGCGCGGCGAGCTGCGGTTCATCGTCCCGCCGGGAATCGACACCGACGTGCTGGCCGGGCCCATTGGCAGCGGTGGCGACCGCCCCGGCGTGCTCGTGCTCGTCGCGGCCGCCAACCGAGCGTTCACGGCTCGGCACGAGGCCCTCGCGGAAGTGCTCCTCGAGCCCTTCTCCATCGCCTGGGGCAACGACCACCGACTTCAGGAGATGGCAGCCCTGCGCGAAGCCGCCGAGGCCGACAAGCGATCGCTGCTCGCCCGTCTGGGCCGCAAGAAGCTGGGCGATACGATCGTCGGGTCAGAGTCGGGGTTGCGCGCGGTGATGGAGCGCGTCGAACGGGTGGCGTCGTCGGACGTGCCGGTGCTCATCTTTGGGGAGACGGGCACCGGGAAGGAGCTGCTTGCCCGGGCCATCCACACCCGCTCGCCCCGGTCCGCCGGTCCGATTCATCGGGTCAACTGCGGCGCGATCCCGCCCGAGTTGATCGACTCCCAGCTCTTCGGCCATGAACGAGGGGCTTTCACCGGGGCCGTGGAGACGCGCAAGGGTTGGTTCGAGCGGGCCCACGGCGGCACGCTGTTTCTCGACGAGATCGGCGAGCTGCCGCTCGCCGCGCAGGTTCGCCTGCTACGCATCCTCCAGGACGGCTGTCTGGAGCGGGTGGGGGCCGAGCAGTCGATCCACGTCGACGTGCGGATCGTAGCGGCCACGCACCGCGACCTGGCCGGCATGGTCGCCGAAGGCGAGTTCCGAGAAGACCTCTGGTACCGGATCGCCGTGTTCCCCATCGTGCTGCCGCCGTTGCGCGAGCGTCGGCAGGACGTCCCCGAGCTTGCCCGGCATTTCGCCGAGCGGGCTGCCGTCCGGTTCGGGTTGCCGTCGGCCATGCCCTCGCCGGAAGACGTCGAGCTGTTGGTCTCCTACGATTGGCCGGGGAACGTGCGGGAGCTGGGCGCAGTGATCGATCGTGCGGCGATTCTGGGGGAAGGAACGCGGCTGGAGGTCGCCCAGGCCCTGGGCGTCACGACGGTTCCGCGCCCGGCTTCAACCGGCGCGGGCGACCGGAAGACGGAGCAACTTGGATTCTTGCCCCAGATCGTGCCGTTGGACACCGCCATCACGGAGCATATTCAAGCGGCGCTCGCGGCCACCCGGGGACGAATCGAGGGGCCTTACGGCGCGGCCACTCTCCTGAAGCTCAACCCGCACACGCTGCGGTCGAAGATGCGTAAATTGGGGATTGACTGGAAGCGGTTCCGCAACCAAGGTGACACTTGACCCGCACTGTTGAGATTGGAGTCGTCGACCCCATCCGGACCACTCGCCGCAGGAGGAGCTTTCCATGAATCGAGGCATCCATCGTCGTGCGTTTCTCGGACAGAGTGTGCTGCTCGGCGCCGCAGCCACAGGGCTCAACCGCCCGGGCGAATGCGTCGCCGCGGAGCCGACCGCGCCGAAGGAGACGTCCAAGCCCGCCAAGAGCGAGCCCGACGTGATCCTCCACCGCGGCGGCTATCCGGGCTGGCCGTGGGTGGCGCCGGCCCGCGAGGGGCGCCTGGTCTGCGTGTTTCGCGACGACGGGATACACGGTTTTTCGCCCTCGGGCAAGGTGATGTTCACCACGAGTAGCGACCAGGGCCGCACGTGGACGCCCGCCCGGGCCATCGTCGACGAGCCGGAGGTCGACGATCGGAACGCCGCGGTCGTCGAGCTCCCGGACGGCACGCTGATGGTCCCGTACAACACGTACACGAAGGACCGCGTTTCCCAGTGCATGGTCACGTGCTCCCGCGACGACGGCGCCACGTGGACGCGGCCGCGGCCGATCGCCGAGCTCGACGCCCGAACCCGCGGCGCCCCGATCGCGCTCGGCTCCGGCGACGTGCTCATTCCGATCTACCGGGCCCCGGGCAACGGCTCGATTGCCGCCCGATCGGCCGACGGCGGCAAGACGTGGGAGCTTTCCCACGTGCAGAACACCGAAGGCTTCATCGGCGACGAGTGGGTCGTCGTGGAGGTGGAAAAAGGGCGGATCGTGGGGATCATCCGCGAGAACGGCACACGCGACGGCTACTTCTGGAAGACGGAAAGCCGCGACGGGGGGCGCACGTGGGACGAGCCTCGCCTAATGAGCGAGACTCTGGGCTGG
>CAZDHR010000435.1:0-5767 GCA_964505295.1 uncultured Planctomycetaceae bacterium | reverse complement strand
AGACTCGAAGGGAAAGGCATTAACAAAGGATCGCTCCTACTGGTCGACGATGATCGGCACGTGCTCGCATCGATGGCCGATTGGCTTCGGGAACAAGGGTACCAGGTCGACACGGCCGCCGGTTGTGCCGAGGCGATCCAGGCGGTCGGCCGCAAGCCTTACGAGGTGGTCCTGGCCGACATCCGGCTGGGTGACGGCGACGGGTTCGACGTCCTCGCCCACTGCCGACGCGAACACCCCGGCACCAGCGTGATCATGATCTCCGGCTACGGCACGGTCGAGTCGGCCATGGAGGCGATCCGTTCCGGGGCGTTCGATTTTCTCACCAAGCCGCTCATCGACCAGGAATTGGAGATGGCCATCGAGCGGGCGCTCTCGCAGCGAAAGGTCATCGCGGAGAACGAAACCCTCAAGGCGCAGCTCGACATGCGGTTCGGCATGGAGAACATCGTCGGCCACGATCACCGCATGCTGCGAATCTACGACATGATCGACAGCGTGGCCGACACCAAGGCCACCGTGCTCATCACCGGCGAAAGCGGAACCGGCAAGTCGCTGGTGGCCCGGGCCATCCACCGCCGCAGCGCCCGCCGCGACAAGCCGTTCGTCGAGGTCGCCTGCGGAGCCCTGCCCGAAACGCTTCTGGAAAGCGAGCTGTTCGGGCACGTTGCCGGGGCATTCACTGGGGCCACCGGGGACAAGATCGGCAAGTTCATGCAGGCCGACGGCGGCACCATGTTCCTCGACGAAGTTGCCACCGCCAGCCCGGGAATGCAGGTCAAGCTGCTCCGCGTGTTGCAGGACTTCGAGTTCGAGCCGGTCGGGGGAACCAAGACGTTCCCCGTCGATACCCGAGTGATCCTGGCCACGAACGAGGATCTGGCCACGGCGGTCGCGGAAGGACGCTTCCGCCAGGACCTCTTCTACCGCGTGAACGTGATCAACGTCGAGCTTCCCAGCCTGCGGGAACGAATCTCCGACATCCCGCTCCTGGCCGAGCACTTCCTCCAGGAGGTGTGTGAGGAATCGGGCAAGCGCGTCCGCGGCATCACGGACCAGGCCATGGCGGCCCTTCAGGGCTACCGCTGGCCGGGCAACGTCCGCGAGCTGGAAAACGTGATCGAGCGGGCCGTGCTGCTGGGCAAAAGCGACACGATCGGCCTGGAAGACCTCCCCCCGGGCCTGGCCGCCGCCGGCCCGATACCCGTCGAGTCGGTCGGCACCCGAACGCTGAAACAGGCCCTCGAAGCCCCCGAGCGGCAGATCATCCTCGACGTCCTCGAATCCAACGGCTGGAACCGTCAGGCCACCGCCGAAGCCCTCGGCATCAACCGGACCACGCTCTACAAGAAGATGAAGCGACTGGGGCTTGAAGAGCCTCGCCCCGCAACGGTTCGCTGACGCCGCTCCCGCAAGTCCGGGGCAACCACGTCGCTCTCCTCCCAACCGGACGATCGCGCGATCCGACCGCTCGCCGCGGTTGACGGCCCCGCGCAATCAAGCGAGAATGGGCCCTTCCTGGCCGGCAGGCCAGACCCCACCTGCCCGGCGACCACAGAGAACCAAGCAGGAGGACTTCACCGTGGAATGCAACCAAGCGCAGAACCTCGAATCCTGCAACTGCACTTATGATCCATGCTCGCGCAAAGGCATGTGCTGCGAGTGCATCAGCTATCATTTGAGGGCCAGAGAGCTACCCGCGTGCTGTTTCCCGAGCGACGCGGAGCGGACGTACGATCGCTCGTTCGAGCATTTCGCCAAGCTGGTCGCCGCGAAGAAGGTCTAGGCGCCACGTGGTTTTGAGCCAGCGGCAGGCGTGCTCGAAGCCCTCACCCGCCACTCCTCACTCCTTCCGCGGGATCTCGCGGAGGTAGATGTTCTTGAAGTAGAGCGTGTTGCCGTGGTTCTGGAGCTCGATCTGTCCGGTGGGGTAGATCGGCTTGTCGCGATCCCAGTAGTTTTCCAGCACGACGTTGTCGACCACCAGTTCGCCGTTGAGCCAGACGGTAACCTTCTCGCCGACCATCTTGATGCGGAACGTGTTCCATTCGCCGATCGGCTTGTCGGCGCATTGGAGCGGCTTGGAGGGGTGCTCCTTGTTGTTGAACAGGCCGCCGGAGCCTTCCGGGCGTTGGGCGGTGTCCCAGATCTGCACTTGGGGGCTGCCGCGGAGGTAGATGCCGCTGTCGCCCTTGGGCTTGATCTTCCAGTCGACGAACAGCTCGAAATCGCCGTAGTCTTTCGCCGTACAGAGGCTCTTGCCCTTCCCGTCGAACACCAGCACGCCGTCGACCACGTTCCAGTGGGCTCGCATCTGTTCATCGGCCTTTTTCTGGGCCTCGGCCAGCTTCTCCGGGCTCATTTCCGCCCGGGTCTTGGGGTTGCCGACGAGCCCCTTCCATCCAGCGAGGTCCTTGCCGTTGAACAGCGCGACGAAACCCTCCGGCGGCGTGTTGTCGGCCGCCCGGGACGATTCCGCAGCCATAGCGATCAGACAACCTAAGCCAAGACAAAGCAGCGTTCTCATGGTAACGTTCCTCTTGCAGCATAAGGGTTAAAACACGTTCTAGTCCACGGTGACCTGAACCGGCTGGACGAAATCCGCACTGAGCGCGGCCGCCTCGTCGACCGTCATCTCGCCGTCCTGGAGCCAGACGCGGTAGTTGATCTCGAGGTCCTTGCCTTCGTCCAGCTCGTATTCGAAATAGGCGCCGAAGCGGCCGTAGGTCCGCTCGCTGTATCGTGCCTCCTTGGGATTGCTGGGCTTATCGAGATAGACGGCCGTGTAACGCTTGCCGCCGATCTCGAAGCTCATCGCGTTCCACGGCAAGTTGACGCAGTCCGGCCGGGGGTCCTTGGCGCTCCAATTGCGGGTCTCGCCCGGCTGGCCCTTGCCGTCCGGACGCAGGTAGTAGGTCAGCGTCTGGTCGCCGTCGGCCACCTCCTGGGCGGCGCGGAACTGGAATCCGGCGTGCTGCGGATCCCCGTCGAGCTTCACCTTGCCTACCGTGCTCGAAAGCAGCGAGGCGAACTCGACGAGCTGCCCGCCGGGCACGGCGTACACGGTCATCTCCCGCTTCTCCGCGGCGAACACCGCTTCCCCCGGCCCGTGCCAATCGACCTTAACCGCATGTCGCCCCATCACGGGCCCCGCTTCCTCACTCAGGAAGCCCTCGTGCGACTGATGGGCATCGCGGCACCCCCAGAGGTCGACCCTCGGCACGTCGCCGTAGCTTACCCGATTGAATCCGTAGAACAGCCCACGATGGTGCGGGTACTTCCCGCCCGGCCCCTTCGTCACAAACCGCGTGCCGGCCGGGTCGTACAGGTGGTGGAAGACCTTGTAGGTCTCTTCGCGGGCCTGCGGGCAGGAGTTGTCGAGCGGCTTGCCCATGTAGCGGAGCACGGGCCGGCCGTCGTAGCTCAGCTCGGCGCAATCGTCTTCCAGATGCTTCCAGACAAAGCCCTGCAGAGCGGGCGGTTTGTCGGAGAGCACGGCCGTCAGCTTGAGCGACTGGCCCTTTTCTAGCTTCGGCACCACGAAGTGCAGCTCCCGGGCAACTAGGCCGGGCCGGTCGAACGACGCGTTGCGGAGGCCGGGAGCGGCCAACTGGGCCGGAAGCTCGTTGCCGTCCGCGTCGGTGAGCGTCACGGAGCGCGCCTCGGCCAGCAGCTTCGGATCGAGGTTGGCCTGCTGCTCCTGCTCGGTCAGGAGCACGCAGACGGGCACGCCCGCGCGGTCGTGCTTCCCGGCTCGTACCGTCAGATCATAGGTAATCCCGGCCGAAACCGACGAGCCGGCCAACAGCCAGGCTGAGATCGCGACCCAGAAGACGCTCCGGGGCGCTTTGGCGTTGATAACGCTCATCGAAGGCGGGTCCTTTCGTGGAGATCGTGGGGCACAGCAGGCGGGAGTCGCTCCATCCCAGGGTAACCGCGGCAAGAGCCGGTTTCAAGATCCCGCTCGTTTCCTCCCCGACCAACCGCATCCCCGGGTCCCGAGACGTGCGAATGCCGTCTCGATTGAGCCGACCTTGGCCTACCGATGCTCCAACTCAGCCAGATCGGTAAGCCACCTCGGCGGGCGGATCGGCTTACCCGTGGCGTCGGTGAAGACGTGGATCGTGTAGCCGCGGCAGACGGGCTGGCCGGAGTCGGCATGCTCGATCTCGACATCGACACGGATTCGGGCCTTGCCCGGCATGGAGAGCGTCGACGTCATCTTCAGCCGGTCGTCGTACTCCGCCCGGCCCAGGTACTCGACGTGGGCCTCCTTGACCGGCAGGAGCACGCCCTCGGACTCCATCTCCCGGTACGGCTTCCCCAGCGAGCGTAACAGCTCGGTTCGCCCCATCTCGAACCACTCGAGCGGTCGCGAATTGTAGTAGGTCCGCATCTGGTCGGTGTCGCTGTAACGGACGCGGAAAAGGAGCACGTGCCGGGGATTCGTCATACTTCGGGTACCTGCCGGGGCTGTCTGTGGATTTCACGGAAGGGAGAAGGCTCTCGCCAAGGCGCGAAGGCGCAAAGGAAAGGAAATGGGGGGAACGGTCCGTCGAAATGGAGTGACTCCATGTGTAATGAGGGGAAAAGGGAAAGGGGGAAAATGGACAAGGAAGATTGATGGGATTCTGGCCCGCTCGGGCTTTGAGATTTCTCGTTTCCCTTTTTCCCCTCTTCCCGTTTTCCCTCCTCTTACACCTTCCTTCAGATGGCTGAACAGTCACCCCTCTTCTCTCTCTTCCTCCTCGTCTTCGCGCCTTGGCGCCTTGGCGAGCCCCTTTCCCCCCGCCCACTCCCTACCGCCTCACAACTCCACGCACGCCCAACGCGAAGATGATCCAGAGCGCCGCGATCGCCTCCCGCGTGTTGATCTTGGAACGTCCCGCCGTGCGGTCGACGAACACGATGGGTGTCTCGCCGAATCGGGCGCCGGCCCGCTTCAGGTGCCAGAGAATTTCTTCCTGGAACGAGTATCCGCGGGAGCGGACGCGATCGAAGTCGAGCCTCGCCAGGACCTCCGTACGGTAGCAGCGGAAGGCCCCGCTGCAATCTTTCGCCTTCAGGCCAAGTAGCCAGCGGGCGTAGAGGTTCACGCCGCCGGACATGAACTTCCGCCGCCACGGCCACCCCTCCACGCCGCCCCCGGCGACGTAGCGCGAGCCGATCATCACGTCGACCGCCGGGCCGTCTTTCGGGTCCATGCCGGCCAGCAGGTCGGGCAGGTAGCGGGGCGGGTGGCTGAAGTCGGCGTCCATGTTCAGCACGTACCGGTAGCCCTGCTCGATCGCATATCGCATCCCGGCCATCGTGGCGGTTCCCAGCCCCAGCTTGCCCTCCCGGTGCAGGCAGCGGACGCGCGGGTCGGCGGCCGCTCGCTCGTCGCACCAGCGCCCGGTGCCGTCCGGCGAGTTGTCGTCGATCACCAGGAGGTCGACCGCGGGGGCGACCTCGAAGATCGCGTCGACCAGCCGGGGCAGGTTCTCGATCTCGTTGTAGGTGGCGACGGTGACCAGCGTTTCGCGCGCGTCCGACATCAAGGCTCGTCCTCCTGCCGCTTGGGCTCGCCCCGGCGCTCGTTTCGATCAAGGGGGCCCCGAGACGCTCGGATTCTAACAAATCGCTCGACCGCGACGAACCTCGACCTTGGTGGGCTTGTCACGTTCGGCGTACGCCCCCGGTCCGTCCAGTTTCCGGAGGCTCGCTACGCTCGCCCCCGCGCACCCGAGCCGAAAAAAGGTGACAGGCACCTTTTGCCTGAAAGGCC
>CAZDHR010000434.1:0-5768 GCA_964505295.1 uncultured Planctomycetaceae bacterium | reverse complement strand
GTTGGAAACGTGCCCCACAAGATGCAGGAGTCTAACCGACCCAGATCGGGCTCGACCACGCCATCTGCCCGTTCTTCTGCGTCACGCGCACGTAGTACCAGTCGGGCCCTTGCTCCGCGGGGCGGCGGTCGTGGAACCGCAGGTCGGCCGAGTACTCGCTCGGCCCGACCAGGCGGTGGATGATGTGGCTCTCGCTGGTGAACACGCCCGTGAACGTGACCACGTTGTCGTCGACCAGCTCGGCCAGGCGCGCGCGAGTCGTCTGCTCCACAGGCGACCGAAGCTCGACCGACAACCGGGCGTCCGGCCCGCCTTCCAGCTCGCACACGAGCGCCTTGGTCGGGTCCTCGGCAAAACACTTCACCCGGGAGGTATACGACTGGAGATGGATTTCCCGGGGCGACACGACGCGGAGCTTGTCGCGAAGGTCCTCCTCCAACGGGCCCGACTGGAAGCAGGGGATCGCCCGAAAAAACCGCCCGCCGTCGATCCGGATCGTCATGTCCCACACGCAGGTGTGCCCCAGGTCCAACGCCGCCCAAGGGCCCCAGCCGAATTGGAGGCGGCACTTGGCACGCCCCGGCAGGCTCAGCGGTCGATCGGCATGGTCGTCGGGGAAGTGTCGATCGATGACCCGGCCGTTACGCACGATCTCGACGAGGGAGATGGCGTCTTCGCCCCTCACGTGGACGTCGATCTCCCGGTCGCTGACGGCGGCCAGTTCGGCGCCCATGGGCCGGCCGTTCAGGGCCACGTCGAGCACGATCCGGTCGCCCGTGGCGGCGTAGGTACGTCGCGCCTTCATCGCCTCGAACAGCGAGCCCGCGGACAAATCACGGGCCCACGCGCCGACGATCCCCTCGCCGTAGGCCCCGGGGTAGCCGCGGTGGCTGTCGCTCGAGGCGACGAAGCCGAATCGCAGGCCGCGGAGCAGTTGCCGCTCGATTGTGTTCACCGTCGATCGGCCGCTCATGCTGTGCCGGATGTACGGATACGGGCCAACGTCGGTCTCGCTCAGGCCGTGCTCGGAGAAGATTTCCACGATCGGCGAAGCGGTGGGCCGGAAGTGGTCGAAGTTCGCCCCCCGCCAGCCCTGCTTGTAGGCCACGTGGTGCGGAACGGCCAGCGCCCCCCGGGCCTCGGCGAAGTCGAGCAGCTTGTCGACGTGATCCGGCAGGAACAACTCCGGTTGGTCTTCGCGGAAGATCACGCAGTAGTCGCCGAACCGGCTGGAATGCCATTCGTAGCCCAGGAAGGCCGTGAACCGGTCGGTGTTGGCCTCGCGGATCATCTGCCGGGTCTTGGGCCAGTGATCGCGTTGGACCTGGAAGCCGCGGACCCACTTCATGTGCCGATCGCCGGGCATTTTGGGCATGTCGTGCCACGAGGCGTGGCCGGTGAAGGCGAAGAAGTCGAGGTGCCCCTGAGCGTTCTCGATCGACCGCTCGAGCGACCCCTTGGCGTAACCCACCTCGTTGTGGTTGTGCAGATCGCCCCAAAACAGGCGGTGCTTGGCGCCGTCCGCGTCCCCTTCGGCGCGCGACTCGACCTGCGTCCCGGCCAAGAGCGAGACGGCCATCGATCCGCCCACAAACTGCCGTCGAGTCATCTCATCGTCGGTCATCGCTCACACCTCATATTGACACTTGCTGGAACCGTTTCGGTCCGCGAGGCGCACTCCTGAGCACGCGTTGCCCCAACGGATCACCATGTCAGTGACGTCAACTCGTGAACCCGGAACCCTAATTCCTGAACCCTGAACCCTGAACCCTGAACCCTGAACCCTCATTTCACCCCTTCTCCGGCCCCGAGCTGGCCCAAAGCAGTGCCGGGCGGTCGACGACCGGCTCGCCGCGTCGCATGCGCGTGAAGGGGCGTTGGACGACCAGCCCCTTCGACTCGGCCCACCGCATGGCGGGCCGGTTGTCGACGGGCACGTCGACGAACACGCGCTTGCCGGCGCAGAAAGCCAGGGCCGCGTCGCCCAAGGCCCGGCCCGCCTCATTCGAGAGGGCCACGCACGGGCCGATCTGGGTGGCATTGGCGCCCGCGCGGAGCGTCAGGTATCCGGCGATCTTGTCGCCTGCCGGAAAGGCCCACGTGGCCTCGGGTCGCTCGCCACACAGGCGTTCGATCAGGCGGCGCCGGGGCGTGCCCGTGGCCTGTTCGTCGAGGGCCACCAGCGCGTCGAGCCGGTCGGGCGTGAGGCAGGCCACCGTGCCGGGCGATGCGCCGTGGGGGGCCGTGCCTTCCAGGCGCGCGAGCTCGTACTCGGCCACGAACCCGAGCTTCTCGTACACGACCCGGCCGCGAGGCGTCGCGTCGAGCCGGGCGGTCGCCACGCCGCGGCTCTCCAGGTAGTCGAGCGCGTGCCGGGTGAGCCGCGTGCCGATGCCCCGGCCGCGGAATCGCTCGTCGACCAGCAGCATCGCGACCCAGCCGACGGGGCCGAACAGGCAGTTGGTCACCGTGCCCACCGGCTCGCCGTCGAGCTCGGCCACGAAGCAACCGTCGGGCTCGAGGTCGAGGAAACGGCGCCAATCGGCCTCCGTCTGGTTGAAGCCGGCCTGGCTCCGGAGCCGCATCCCCAGCGGCAGGTCCTCGACGGTCATCGTCCGAATGTGAATCATGGGCACCGCATTCTCAGCCGTTGTCGCAACAACGATGTCCGCGAGGTTTCGCTCTCCCGCGCGGCCGAAAGTTCGACTCACCGGCGTCGCAGGGGCAGGTCGAAATAGAACACCCGGTTCCGGTCGACTTCACTACCCGCTTGCTCCTTCGGGATGAGGAGGCGGTCGCCCAGGATTGTGCGATCGACGATCGACCCATCCGGCCCGGTCACCAGGAACTCCGCCGGATGGACGAAGACGATGTAGATCTCGTTTTCCCGGGAGCGTGACTGCACGATCGGATCGTTCGTCTTGGGGCCGAACATCCCGCCCGACGGGCAGATGAGGAACTCGGCCCCGTTGTCGCAGAAGCGGCGGACGATGTCCGGTTCGGTGCGGTCGGCGCAGATCATCAGGCCAACGCGACCGTACGGGAAGTCGAACACCAGCGAGGCCTCGCCGGGCGTGTTGCGCACGCTCTCGTGGCCCAACTTCTGCTTGCGGTACTGGCCCACGAGGCGGCCGTCGGGCCCGACGAGCACGGCCGTGTTGAAGCGGGCGTCGCCGTCCGCCTCCATCATGCCGGCCACGAGGTGAATGTCCAACTCGTCGGCCAGCGAGGCAAGCTTCCGGAAGTGCTTCCCGCCCGGAATCGGCTCGCCCAGGGCCCGGTACGTTTCCAGGGAAATCGATTTGTCGGCGATGGCGTAGCCGTCGAGGAAGCACTCCGTGGTGACGACGATCTGCGCCCCGCCGGCCGCCGCTTCACGAATCATGGGCTCGACGCGCCGGAGGTTGGCCTCCTTGTCGGCGCGGACCCACTTGAGCACGATCCCAGCGACGCGAACCGTGGAGGGCTTCGGGCCGGCATTGTCGGATGGAAGGGCCGCTGCTTCGGCAGGAGCCGCCGAAGTCGCGCGGTGCGGGCCGGCGAAGCCGATGAGGAAAAGGATCAACGCGCAGACGGTCGCGGAGCGCATGGGCCGGTTCCGATTCGGGCTGGTTGTGGTTCTCGCTGGGAAGTCGATTGGCCGGACCGGCGAAGCCGCAAGCGGCTGCGCGGAGAAGGCGACCGAAATGATCCCACATCGCGGCGACCCGCGTCAAGGGTCGACCCGGCATTGGAGCACGGGACCTGCTTGTTTCCGGCGATCGCCGTTGCTATGCTCTTCTCGGCAATCTCGACGCTCGGGCCCGGCCCGGAGAACCCGCGATGAAAACGACCATCTCGCTTTGCCTGACGTGCTGTCTTGTGGCGCCGGCTCTCGGCGCGGTGGTGGGTGAGCCCAAGAAGCCGTACGAGGATCTGCCCGACGACAAGCCGTGCCGGCACGTCCAGTCCGTCAACCAGAGCCCATCGACTTACGAGATCCCGTTCCGCGGGACGGTGGACGGCGTGATGACGCGGATGCCGATCGGCTACGCCGCGTTCGTGCAAGGCTGGCAGCCGAACCGGTCCGTGTTGATCGAGAACGTCGGCGAGACGGACGTCGACAATCCCCGGATCGTCGCGGGCGGCAAGCGCAACTGGCGCACGCTCGACGACGTGGTGGCCGAGGCAACGCGGGGATACACCACGCCCGGCGACCGCGCCCGGGCGATCTGGGAGTATCAGCGTCGCCAGCGGTTCCACGCCTGCACCTGGGACGCCGAGTGCAACGACGTGCTCAAGGTGCTCAACGTCTACGGCTACACGCTCTGCGGCAACGAGGCCCACCTGATCAACGATTTGTGGAAGGCCGCCGGGCTGGTGACCCGCCGCGGACGCCCCATCGGCCACGTCGTGTGCGAAGTCCTCTACGACGGCGACTACCACCTGCTCGACAGCGACGAGCACGTGATCTGCCTGGAGCGGGACAACCAGACGATCGCCTCCTGCGCCGAGGTGGTCCGCGACCACGACCTCGTGAAACGAACCCATACGTACGGAATCGGCCATGGCGAGAGCCGAAAAACCGACGAGTTCTCGGCCTCGCTCTACGTGTACGAAGGCGAGCGCTCCGGCGATCTCGGCGCGAACACCAAGCACTCGATGGACCTCACGCTCCGCCCGGGCGAGTCGATCGAATTGCGATGGGACCACGTGGGCAAGGAGTATTCGGCGGGCCAAGTCCGCGCGGAAGGCCAGCGCCGCCGTGATGGGCTGGGAAGCCTGGCCGAGTGGGGACCGACCGCGAGGGACAACCTGCGAAACGGCAAGCTCTGCTACCGGCCGGACCTCGCGAGCCCGTTGGCCGAGCGGGGAGCGGCGAAGGCTGAGAACGCGAGGTTCGACACCGACGCGGGCGTGATCAGGCCCGCCGATCCCCAGAAGCCGGCGAGCGTGACGTGGCGCTTTGCCAGCCCGTACGTGTTCGTGGGCGGGAAGGCGAGTGCCGCGGTGCGGCTCGGCGACGGCGCGTCGGCCGAGTGGCGTTACAGTCCGGACGGGGAGACGTGGCAGTCGGTCGCGTCGGTCGACGGGTCGGGCGAGTCCTCCCTCGTGGCGTCGCTCGACGAGATCGTTTCCCCGCGGCGAAAGCCCACGTATCAGTTCCGGCTGCAACTCGTGCTGCGGGGCGATGCCGTGGCGAGCGACATTGGGTTCGACAACGACGTCCAAACGTCGCTCTTGAGCTTGCCCGAGCTTGAAGTGGGCACGAATCGGATCGCCTATACGGATTCCAACGAGGACGGCCGGCAGGTGCGGATCACGCATCGTTGGCTTGAACGCACCACCTGGCACGCGCCCGCGGCGCCGCCGGACGCCGTTGCGCCGAAGGACGGCGAGACGGTCGCCGGCTCGCAGGTCACGTTTCAATGGACGCCCGCGACCGACCCGGACGGCGATCGCGTGGTCGACTATCACTTCGAGCTCTCCGAGCATGCCGACGTGCGATGGCCCTTGTCGCCCAACTTCGAGAAGCTCACCTCGCTCACGCCCTCCCGCGGAAAGCCGCAGTGGACCGTGCCCTACGTCGGCCTCCTGAACCCCGACACGACCTACTACTGGCGGGTCCGCGCCGCGGACGCGACCGGCGTGTGGGGGCCGTGGAGCCGAACGTTTGGGTTTCGGGTGAAGGCCCCGGGCGTGCCGCTCGACCTGAAGCTCGCGCCGGACGCGGAAAAGGGGACAGGTCCAATTTGTGCGAAGCACCCTTCGGGCCGTTCCGGCAAATT
>CAZDHR010000433.1:0-5786 GCA_964505295.1 uncultured Planctomycetaceae bacterium | reverse complement strand
CTCAGAGAGGTTGCGGTCGAACCGCTTGTGCCGCATGTAGATCGAGGTGCCGTCGCTGGAGAGCACGTCGGGAAGCGCCCCCTTCATGTGCGTGCCTCGGATGGTGTCTTGCGGCTCCAGCCCGGTCTCGGGATCGCGGTCGTCCATACGCAGCTCGGCCAACTTCTTGCCCGTCACGGCGTCCAGCTTGTAGAGGTACATCCCCCCATCCAGGAAGACCGACCGGCCGGCGACGAAGTAGGCCGAGCCGTCGTCGACCAGCACGTTTCCGTGCACGGGCCAGACCGACTCCAACTGGTTGTAGGCCACCACGCGTCGCTCTTCCGGGGCCGCTCGGAATCGCCAGGCCAACTCGCCGTCTGCGGCGCGGAGGCAGTAGACCCATCCGTCGGCACAGCCGAACAGGGCAAGCCCCCGATGGATCGTGGGCGGACTATCCACTCGCCCACCCGCGGTGAAGCTCCAAGCCGGCTCGCCGCTCTCGGCGTCGAGGGCGTGGACGGTGTGGGCGTCGACCTGGGCCACGAAGACCTTCCCGTCGGCGATGACCGGGCTCGTCAGCTTGCCGCCCAGCTCGGCCTGCCAGGAGCGTTCGAGCGTGGTCGGCACGGCGGCGTCGGTTCGGCCGCTCCGCGCGGCGTCGTGGCGATACGTGGGCCAGTTGGGGGAGGTGGCGAGTGGCGAGTGGCGAGTGGCGAGTGGGCCGAAGGCAGGGCCGCGTTGGAGCCGCGGGGCCTGATCCCTTTCGCCCCTGCTTGCTCGTTCCTCGTCCCTCTTCGGCGCCAACGCGTTGAACCCGTTCAACTTCGACTCGATGTAGCAGGCACAGGAATGCGACGGGGCGTAGAGCAGCCCGTTGCACGGCATCACGCCGTACTGGCACGTGCCGCGGGTCCAGTGGTCGGCGGTGGCGTGGCCGGTGGCCACGTCGATGAACTCGACGCCCGATCGCCCCATCACGAGATACCGCTCGGTTGCCTTGTTGCGGTAGCAGCGGTGGTGCCCCATGCCGACGCTGAAAAACTCCTTGTCGGGCGGGCGCTGGCGCTTGATCTCGCCCGTCTTCGGGTCGAGCCCCTGGGTGATCCCCGGTTCCGTGGCGCGGACGAGGATGCCCGTCCAAACCAGGCCGCTTGCGACCAGCACGTCGACCGGGGCGTTGTAGCATTCGCGGCAGGGCGAACTCCACAACCGCTCGCCGGTCTTCGCTGAAAAGGCGATCAGTTCCCCTACCGGGGCGATCCCGCCCGCGCTGCTGGGGATCCACTCCACGCCTTCCGGCTGGGAGCCATCTTGTCGGGCGGAAGAAGCCACGTCGCGATCCGCGGAGAGGACCACGTCCTGGTAGACCACCAGCGTGGGAGTGGACCATCCCAGCCGGCTGCGGCTGATCGGACGCTCGGCGCGCCAGAGCTCGTCCCCCGTTTTCGCATCCAGCGAGACAACGTGCTCGGCGTTCTCGAAAAACACTCGGCCGCCGCTCACGGCCAGCGTGGTCGGCATCAGCTCGGCCGTGTCGGCGTCGGTCTTCTTCCACACCAATTCGCCCGTCTTGGCTCGGATCGCGAGGATTCGCTTCTCGTGAGCGGAGGGGGTAACGCCGCGTCGCCAGGGCTCGATCGTGGTCCCCGCTTGCTCGTCGGGCCGCTCGCCGGCGACCAGGTAGAGGACTCCGCCGTCGCAGAGGATCTCCGTCGTCCCGGCGGTCCCCTCGTACGTCTTCACGGTCTCGCCCGTCGCCGCGTCCAGCGCGGTCACCGGCTCGCCGTAGCCGAGCGTCACGTAAACGCGATCGCCGATCGCCACCAGGGTTCGCGACACCTCGGGCGGGCCACTGCGGAAGCCCCGCAGGTGCCACTCCCACGAGCCGATGGGGCGTTTCCACAGGAGCACGCCGCTGAACGCGTCGCGGGCGACCAGCCACCACTTGGCCGGCAGGACGACGAACGCCGTCGGGCCTTCGTCGACGATCGCGAAGACCCGCCCGCCGCTGGAGACGACCGCGCTCAGCGTGGCCAGATGGTCGTGGCTTCGCGCCCACTTCGGCCCGCCGACCCACTGGAGGTGACGCGGCGGCCCGACCACCGAATCGCGGGCCACGGCGTTGTTGTCCGGGCCGTGGAGAAAATGCGTCCACTCGTCGATCTCGGTGGGACGGGGCTTGACGGTCGCTTTCCACGCGTTGCCCACTCGGACACAGACCACGCCGCCCGGGGCGAGCACCCGCATGATCTCGCTTTGCACCGGATGGCCCACGCGGTTCGAGAAGACGAGGAGGTTCACCAGGTTGTCGGCGTACGGCAGCCGCTCGCCCGTCCAATGCGCGGCGGAGACCTTGCCGCCAAGGCCCATGGCGCGGATCGTCCGGCGGGCCTTCTCGACGTTGGCCGCGTCGGCGTCCAAGCCGTGCACCAGGTAGCTGTCGCCCGCACGAAGCGCGGCGGTCAGCTTGCCGTCGCCGCAGCCCACGTGGACCACCAGCCCGCCGCGGGTACCCGCGGCGTCGAGGATTTCCTGAGCCATCGCGCGCTCAGGCGACTCGGCCGCGGCCGCCGGAGCTTCGAGAAAACCCATCAGGCAAAGCGACAAGACGAGAGCGGGCAGGACCACTCGATTCCAACGGCCGGCAACCGGGTTTCTTCTTGTCATGGTTCGACTCCTTGTGTCTGGCCAGAACCGGTTCCTCTATGCCTAGCCGGAACCGGTTCCTCGGCAAAGTGGGTACACGCCGTTCAGCACTCCTACCACGCGACGGAGGTCGGAAGCCCATCCTGCGTGACGAGCTCGCGGACCGCTTCCCGTGCCGGATTTCGGTCGATGGTGAAACGCCGTGGAACCTCCGAGTCATGACCGTGATAGGGGAACACGATCGTCTCGCACGCCCCCCATTATCGGGAATGCCAACCACGCCGCAAGTCTGGGCGCCGAACGAGTCGACAAGACGCTGGTCACGGCCGCGGCCGACCAGTGCGGCGAGGCGGCGTCACGGCCCGCGAGGAGTGCCGGGGTGGCGAGGACCGAGACCGCCGGCAATAATGTCGGGGAGAGCACGATGGCGGCCGGCCAGGAGGAGCTTCCGACATGAAACGCCCAAGCACCCGTTCGCTACTGACGCTGTTGATGCCGTTCCTATGCTTCCGCGGCTTGCCCGCCCACGCCGATCCCCCCCGGCATTCCCGCTGGCGGCCGATCCCGGAGCTGACCGACGAGTTCGACGGCGACCGGCTCGACCCGGCCAAGTGGCACGACCACAATCCGCAGTGGAAGGGGCGCAAGCCCGGCCTGTTCTCGAAGAAGAACGTGACCGTGCGCGACGGCAAGCTTCACCTGACCGCCCGGGCCGAAGACCTGCCCGGCGCCCCGGAGGGCTACCACACGTTCACCACCGCGGCCGTCAAGAGCAAGGCCCTGGTCAAGTACGGCTATTTCGAGATCGCCTGCCGGCCGATGAAGTCCCGGGCGTCCAGCGCGTTCTGGTTCTACCACTCGACGCCCGAAATCTGGACCGAGATCGACGTGTTCGAGATCGGCGGCGGGGCCCCGGATCACGCGCGGACCGTCCACATGAACGTGCACGTGTTCC
Source organism: uncultured Planctomycetaceae bacterium (assembly GCA_964505295.1). GTDB lineage: Bacteria > Planctomycetota > Planctomycetia > Pirellulales > Thermoguttaceae > DATKZH01. The sequence continues at coordinate 2,203 of CAZDHR010000433.1, read as the reverse complement.
ACACGCCCACGGAGAAGAAGCACTGGTCCAAGGCGGGCCGGTGGGACGCGCCTTTCGATCTGGCCGACGACTACCACGTGTATGCGCTGGAGTGGGACGAGGATCAAATCACGTTCTACGTCGACGGCCGCGTCCGGAGGACAATGGAAAACACCCATTGGCACCAGCCGCTTCACATGAACTTCGACAGCGAGACCATGCCCAACTGGTTCGGGCTGCCGAAGCGTGAGAACCTGCCTTCCACGTTCAGCATCGACTACGTGCGATCCTCGAAGCGCATCGACGACGCGGAGAATTGACGCCACGCCATCCGAGCAAAGGGATAAAGGACGATTGCCGATACGTTTCATCGTTCCGACGCTTCGCGTTGGAACGCACGCGAGGGCCGCTTCGCGGCCTGATTGCACGCAATAGGGACCTGGCGGCGTGGCTTTCGACGCGAAGCGTCGCGATGATCCGTTCCCACGCGAAGCGTGGGAACGATGAGATCGCGAGAATAGAAGTAACAACACCGGAGCAATCAAGGAGCACCCCATGAGATCCCCCATTTCCCGACGTTGGTTCTTGAGCACGGCGGCCGGCGCGGCCGTGGCGGCCCGGCTGGGAGTCGACGCGGCAGGCTCGGCGCAGGCGGCCGGCGAGCGGCCGGGCCCGACCGTGCAGGACACCTTCGGCCTCGCCAAGGCCGGCAAGAAGATCCCCGTCATCTTCGATACCGACGTCGGCGGCGACATCGACGACACCTGGGCGCTCGCGATGCTCCTGAAGTCGCCCGAGCTCGACGTCAAGCTCGTCACCTCCGACTCGGGCAACGACACCTACCGGGCCAAGATTCTCGCCAAGATGCTCGAAGTGGCCGGGCGGACCGAGATCCCGGTCGGCATCGGCTGCCGGCCCGGCGACAAGAAAGGACGCCAGAGCGCGTGGCTGGGCGACTACGACCTGGCGCGCTATCCCGGCAAGGTCCACCAAGACGGCGTCGGCGCGATCATCGAGACGATCCTCGCGTCCCGTGATCCGATCACCCTGGTCGCCATCGGGCCCGTGCCGAACCTCGCCGAGGTGCTGCGCCGCGCGCCCGACGTCGCCGGGCGGGCACGCTTCGTGGGCATGCACGGCAGCGTCCGTCGCGGCTACGGCGGCAGCGAGAAGATCTCGCCGGAGTACAACGTCCGGGCATGTCCCGAGGCGCTCCAGGCCGTGTTCGCCGCGCCGTGGGAAGTGAGCATCACGCCGCTGGATACCTGCGGCATCGTCCACCTCGAAGGCCAGAAGTACCAGAAGGTCCTCCGGTGCAAGGACCCGGTCGTTCACGCCCTGATGGCCAACTACCGGGCGTGGTGTGCGGCGCGGGGCGGCAAGGGAGTGCCCGATCCCGCCAAGCGGAGCAGCACGCTCTTCGACACCGTGGCCGTCTACATGGCGTTTTCCGAGAAGCTGCTCCGTATGGAAACGCTTCCGTTGCGAGTGACCGACGACGGCTTCACGAAGATCGACGCGGCGGCCCGACCCGTCCGCTGCGCCATGCAGTGGAAGGACCTCCCGGCGTTCGAAGACGAACTGGTGGCGCGACTCACCTCGACGAAAGCGTAACAAGCGTAACGTGCTGCCTCGTAGCTGCCCTGGTATCCCTGGGCTTGCAGCCGCTCGAAGGTCCGTACCGCCGTGTGACGTTACACCACTCACGCGCTCGGCGAAGGTCTCCGGACCTCGCCGAAACCGCGGACCGTAGGTCTCCTTGATCATTTTGGGGAGCATCGGTCGGGCCGTGTGTGGGGTCGGCAGACCCGCGCACGGCGCGCGCTCCAGAATCATGCGCGGTCATTCAGGTCGGAGACCGGGGAATGCTGAGGACTCGAACCGGTTGGCCCTCTGCATGGGCTTCGTTGCAGCTCCCGTTGGCGGGTTGACGTCCCCCCGACCTGCGAGGCGTTCTCTTGCGACCCCACCCCCTTGTTAAATGCCCCGCATAGGGGGCTCCAAAGAGTCCTGGTTTGGCACATGAATCGGCCCTACTGGTAAAAATGCCCATTTTAGGTTATTTTGGTAGTCTGGTGCATGTTTTCCCTCCACACCTCCAACCGCCCCGCCCGAAGTCCCTATTCTGGGAACCCCGCGCTCGGCCCCCGTATACGGAGTGTCGTAACGATGAAGTTCGCCTTTTTAGTCCATCCCCTCACCGAAGAGACTCGGCAGCTTACGA
>CAZDHR010000432.1:0-5803 GCA_964505295.1 uncultured Planctomycetaceae bacterium | reverse complement strand
GGCCGGCGTCTCCACGCGCGACGGGCGCTACGCCAACCTCTTCCCCGAGCGATTCCACTGTAGCGGCGTCGCCGTACGGGGTAAAGCCACTAAGGACGGCTCGGTGCTCCACGCCCGGGTGCTCGACTACATGCGCGATATCCGCCTTCAAGACGCCGCGGCCGTCGTGGTCTTCATGCCCGAGGGATACAACGCCTGGATGAGCCTCGGCTACGCCGGCTTCATCGGCACGGTCACCGCGATGAACGAGAAGGGGCTGGCCATCGGCGAGATGGGCGGCGGGGGCGTCGGCGATTGGGACGGCGCGCCGATGAGCTACCTTCTGCGCGACGTCATGGAACGCGCCTCCACGGTCGACGAAGCCCTCGATATCCTCCGCAGCTCGCCGCGGACTTGCGAGTACTACTACGTGATCAGCGACAAGAGCCGGGCCATGGCGGGCGTACACGCCGACGCGCGGCAGATGACCGTGCTCCAGCCGGGCCAGCAGCACCCGGAGCTGCCGCTGGTGCCCGAAGAGACGGTCCTGATCTCCGGCGGCGACCGTGCGGAAGCCCTGAGCGAGCGGCTCCAGGAGCACTACGGCAGGATCGACGTCGCCACGATGATCGAGATCATCAAGCGCCCGGTGGCCATGAGTTCCAACCTGCACGACGCGATCTTCGCCCCGGAGACGCTCGACATGTGGTTCGCCGACGCCGGCCGCCAAACGGTGGCCTGCGACGAGCCCTACGCCCACTGCAATCTGGCGGAGCTGGTGCGGTTCTACCGAGCGAACGCCGTCGCGGGCGCGCCTCGGGGCGAGTAGTGCCGTGGGGCGGGTGCTTGCGCCCACACGCCCTTTCCTCAGCGTAAGCCCCGCGGCCGGGCCCGAGTGTCGCTCACCCCGCCAGGAAGCCCGACACTCGGCCCCCTCGCTCGATCATCCGCTCGATCGCCAGCAGGTTGAGCATCAGATGGCGGGGATGATGGAAGTTGCCCACCCGCTCGTAGTGCTCGACGAACGTGCCCTTGCGGTCCGGCCAGAGGTCCCAGAGTGCGTAGCCGTGCTTCTTCATGGGGAACGTCTTGTGGACGTAGGGGAAGATTTTGCCGAACCAGTCCTGGGCCCAGTCCGCCCCGGTATGCTCGATGACGAACAGGGTGCCGATCAGGGCCTCTTCCTGGACCCACAGCGCTTTGTCGAGGATCCAGGTGTTGTTCTCAATGTTCTTGCAGCCGCGGAAGAAGCCGCCGTAGACGTCGTCCCAGGCGACCTCCATGGTTCGCTCCAGCAGCCGGGCGGCCTTGGCGAACAGCGCCTTGTCCTTGCGGCGGTGCGCTTCGTACATCACCATCCACAGGCTCTCGATGCCGTGCCCGGTGTAGACCAGGTCCCGGTATTCGTTGTCGGGGCGCGACATGTCGTGCCGGAGCACCTCGTTCAGCAGGTCGTACTCGGGGTTGTAGTGGTGCCGGAAGATGGCCCCGATCGCGCGCCGGACCACCGCGTCGATCTCGGCGTCGTCCCGCTGGGCGAGCATCTGCGAGCCGGTCCTCAGAAGCAGCATCCACACCCCGAGCAGCCGGACGCCGGGCATCTCGCTCCCCGGATCGCCGGCCAGGTAGACCTGCGGCGCGGTGGGATCGTAGTCGGGCCGATCGTACAGCTCCACGCACTTGAGATAGAGCTTCTTGGCCTGGTGCCAGTAGCGGTCGTCGCCGCACGCCCGGGCGTACTCCGCAAGACCGTTGGCGATGAACAGGTCGCCGTAGACCTGCTTGGCGACGGGTACGTAGCGGCCGCCGATGTATTGACCTTGCGCGGCGATCGGCTTGCCCTGCTTGTCGTACTCGGCGGGCCAGAGGTCGTCGCCCTTCGGCGGGGCGCGGAGGATGAACTCCGCGGCCTTTCGGGCCACCTCCACATACTTCTCCTCCCGCGCCAGCTCGTTGTACAGGAAGGAGTAGACCCAAATGCCGCGACCGATGTACCAACTGTTCTTCCGCGTGTTCAGATTCGTGCCGTCGCGGTCGGTGTTGCACATGAACCCGCCCAGCTCGTGGTCGATGACGTGCTTGTCCATGAAGGGCAGGAAGTCGTCGAACAGGTCGCGGCGGTACTGGTCGCGAAGCCCTTCGAGCGTGCGCCCGGCCAGCTTGCCGTCGCGGGTTACCGTGGTGCAACCCTCGCCGCCTGACTCGGCTTGGGATGCGCACGGTGCCGGTGGATCGCTTGCGACGCACGTGTTTTGCGATAAGCACAGGTCCAATCCGGCCCACGCAAATGCAGCGCCCGTAGAAGCTCTTAGAAGTTCTCGCCGATTCATGGTCAACGTCCTTTCCGTCCGAGGTTCGGTTCGTCAGGCCAGCACCGCCTTGGTCCCACGGGACGCTGCCCGTGGGCTTGGCGATGTGCCTGGGTCGCCACGGAGGTTGTTTCTTTGCCGGCACCAGACCGAGCCGATCCGCTCGTCTGGTCAGGCCAACGCGATCTCTTTTCCGGTTCGCGAAGACTCGTACGCGGCCAGGGCGGCGGCCACCGCCTGTCGACCGTCCCAGCCGGTGACCGGCGGCCGGCGACCGGCCAGGATCGCGTCGAAAAAGTCGCGGCAGTGCTTGGCGTACGACTCCAGGCGGACGGGGTCGAGAAACCCCTTGCCTTGCCAATCGATGGGCTCCTGGGTCTCGACGACTTCCCACCGGCCCTCGCGCGTGGCTCGCAGCTCGCCGTAGGCGTCCAGGTCGATCAGCCCCCCTTCGCCCAGGATCCAGCAGGCGAACTGCGTGCGAGGGAAGCCCGGCTTGGGCATCTCGCCCGAACTCCACAGCGTGACCGTGGTGCCGTCGGTCATGGTCATCAGGAGCATCGACGTGCCCTCGACCTGCACGTCGGGCTGGAGACTGGTGCACTTGGCGTAGACGGTGGCGATCTCGGCGCCGGTGAGCCATCGGATGCGGTCGAAATTGTGGATCGCGTGGCCGAAGAGAATCCCCAGGTTGTCGCGGTCGCTCTGCCACCGGGGAAACACGGCCAGCCCACCGGCCAGAAGCTGCCAGTCCATGATTTGCCGCACGCGTCCGATGTGCCCCGCCGCAATCAGTTCTTGGGCGCGGATGTTGCACTTGCGGCTCCGCTGCGTGAAGGCGACCGAGCAGGATACGCCCGCGTGTTGGCACGCCTCGATGATCGCGTCGCAATCGGCCACGGAGCAGGCCATGGGCTTCTCGATCATCACGTGCTTTCCCGCGCCGGCGGCGGCCAGGGCATGCCCGGCGTGGAGGTGGTGCGGCGTGGTGACGAACACGGCCGCGACGTCGTCTCGCCCCCCCAGCGAGGCGACCGACTCCTCCAAGTCGACGCCGTAGTCCTCGGCCAACGGCCCGGCGCGGGAGCCGCCCGTTACCGCCTTGACCGTGGCGCCGGGGCAGAACTTGGAGATCGTCTCCGCGTACGTTCGGCCCATGAAGCCCGACCCGACAATCCCCACTCCGAGGTCACCCATCGGCTCATCCTTTTTCTTGCTGGAGCAGCTCGACTGGCTCGGGCCCGATCGATCCGCAATCCGTGAACCGCCCAATCCTCCACGTTGCGGGGGCAATGGGGGGCCGATCCCTTCGCCAGGGTGCTGAAATTCCCCCCCACATGTGCCGACACGAAGGAGACGCTGGGGCCCCGGGGCCCGGAGAACGTCGTCGGCGACCACGAGCCGTTTGGAGCTCGCGGCCACACTCTCCTGTCAGCACGCCCAGCGCCCGATTTCCGGCACGCTCTGTTTACATTCCACGACGGCGACTCTAAGGTGTTTGACAGTCCCCGGACCGGCCGGTTCCCGATCGGCCCGCCGAGTGATTGCCGTCAAGGTAAGGCAAAGTCAAACGGGATGCAATGACCAACGACCTTCGCCTCTTCGACGCCAACTGCATGCTGGGCAGGATCATCGCCCCCAAGCCCGGCTTCCCTCTCTCGGTCGGCGAGCTTCTCGACGTGATGGACGACTTCGGGATCGCCGAGGCCCTGGTCTATCACTCGTTGAGCAAAGAGTATCACCCGGCCGAAGGGAACCGCGTGCTTCTCGACGAGATCGCCGGAATCGAGCGGCTGCGCGCCATGTGGGTCGTCATGCCCTCGCACACCCGGGAGTTCCCCGACGAAGGAGAACTGGTGCGCCAAATGCTATCCCTCGGCGTCAAAGCGGCGAAGGTCTTCCCCCACCCGGACAGCCAGAACTTCTCCTTGCGGCACTGGGTTTCCGAAAGGCTCCTCCGATCGCTACAGAGCATGCGGCTCCCGCTGTTCGTGGATCAAGAAGAGGTCGACTGGGACACCGTCCACGAGGTCTGCGAGCGATACCCCGAGCTGCCGCTGGTCCTGACCAACGTCGGGTATCGCGTGAATCGCTACTTGTATCCGCTCTGGGAGAAGCACGCCAACCTCTACATCGAGCTGTCGAACTACTGCGGCCACCGGGGGATCGAGGAGCTTGTGGGGCGTTTCGGGGCCGAGAGGCTTCTGTTCGGAACCAGACTCCCCTACTTCACGCCCGGCTCGGCCATCGGCATGCTGAGCTACGCCGGGATCAGCGAGGCAGAGCGGAAGCAGATAGCGGGCGATAACCTGAGAAACCTGCTCGAGCGAGTCGGCAAGTGACGATTCTGGATCAAGTGAAATCGGCCCTGCCCCTTGACCACGCCCTGGTGATCGACTGCCACGGCCACCTCGGCAGTTGGCAGCTCGTGCACATGGCCAGGAACTCCGTCGAGGACATGGTCCAGACCATGGACCGCCTGGGCATCGACAAGCTGTGTCTCAGTCCGTTCTTGGGATGCTTCTGCGACTTCCGCCGCGGCAACGACGCCCTGGGCGAGGCGCTGCGACAATACCCGGATCGGCTGATCGGGCAGTTCACCGTCAATCCGCACTACGCCGACGAAATCGCCGCGGAGCTCGAGCGGTGCCAAAGCGAGTACGGGGTTCGGATGCTCAAAATCCACCCGTTCTGCCACGAGTATCCGGCTGACGGCGAGGGCTATCGCCCGCTCTGGGCCTTTGCGAACGACCATCGGCTGGTCGTTCTCAGCCACACCTGGGAATCGGACAAGAACTGCGGGCCCGGGATGTTCGGCAAGATCGCGGCGGACTACCCGTTGGCGAAGATCATCCTCGCCCACGCGGGCGGCACGCAGGAAGGCTGCCGGCAGACCATCGAAGTGGTTCAAGCGCACGACAACCTCTACCTCGACACGGCAACCAGCCAGCTCCACATCGGGATGATCGAGCGGTTCGTCCGGGAGGTGGGCGCCGAGCGGGTGCTGTTCGGCTCGGATATCCCGCTCCTCGATCCCGCCGCGCAGCTCGGGAGGATCGCGCTGGCCAAGATCAAGGAGGCGGAGAAAGAAATGATCCTGGGCCGGAACGCCAAACGGCTCCTGGGGGACTGAAAACCACACCTCGCCCCCCGCGACACACCTCGTTACGAGGCTCTGCCTCGTAACGTTAACAGAGGTGTAGGGTGCGTGAAACGCACCACACCGGCTTTGCAGACTACCTGTCGACCCCTCGGAACGCCGCACAAATTGCCCCTAAGAGAATGGTGCGTTTCACGCACCCTACGGCTCACCGGCGAGCGGAAGTACCTCGTGCCCGCGGAGGAGACGATCCGGTACTTCCTGGGCGAAAACAATCGCGGCGACCTGCCGATGATGCAGTCGGGTGAACAAGAGCACATGGGCCTGGGCGACCAGCTTGCGGTGATCGCCTCGATGTGGCGAATCCTCACCGGCGACGAGCGGTTCGATCCCTACTTCGCCCGGTGGAGCCGGC
>CAZDHR010000431.1:0-5820 GCA_964505295.1 uncultured Planctomycetaceae bacterium | reverse complement strand
TTGTGCTAAACTCTAGCACATAGCCAAAGCTCAACGTCGTCCTGGCGCAAAACAACCCCGAAAGCGCAGCGAAAATCGTTAATGCAGTGGTGGACTCGTATCTCGACTTCCGGCGCCAGGAGGAAACGGCACGAACGCAAAACGTGATTGAGCTACTGGAGGAGGAACGGGAACGACGGGCTCACGACGTGGACGCCTTGCGAGAGAAGTTCCGCGGGTTGGCGAAACAGGCGACCGGGAAAGATCCATACCGCCCCTACCCATCCCCGGAGGGAACCGTGGGAATCGTCGCTCACCCGTTCAGCGACCTGCAAAACCGGCTCGTCACGGCGGAGTTCGAGCGAGCGATGCTGGAAGCGCAGATCGGCGCTTCTGAGAAGTCAGCTTCCGACCACCCGGTTCAGTTGGCGGAGGTGACCGTCGAGGAAGCCGTCAAGACGCACCCACAGGTCCAAGCTCTGGAGGCCGCTTTGTCGGCGAATCGAGCCCGGCTTCGGGACTATGAGACGAAGCTCGCCGACGGGAATAATGACCCTCTCTATAAGTCGCTGGCCGACGAAATCAGTGCGGATGAACAAAGGCTTGACAAGATCCTGCGATCTCTACGCCCGGAAGTCCAGGAAGAACTGAGAACTGCACGCGAGAACAACCGGAAAAAGGAACTCGCCAAGATGCTGGCCCAGTTGGACAGCTATCGACTTATGGAGGAACTTTTGGAAGAGCGTTACCGCAATCAGCTTCAGAGTCTACAGGATCTGAGCGGTGAGACTTTGGAGATGAAGTTTATGCAGGCCGACCTTGCCCGAGCCGAACAGGTGTTCGAGCGCATTGCGTCGCGGATCACAACACTTCAGACTGAGCAACGGGCTCCCGCCCGAGTGGAGTTGCTGCGACCGGCCGAACCGCCGCGCAAGCCCGTGGAAGCGATCCCCTATAGAAACCTCGTCCTGGCATTTCTGGCCGGATTGTTCTCACCATTTGGCTTAGCCGTACTTTGGGAGCGGTTCGTGCGTCGCGTAAGTGACGCCCGGCAACTTGGGCAGGAGTCGCGGCTGCCGGTACTTGGCGAGATTGCCCGCTTGCCCGTCCGGGCCAGCGTCTTCCCGCGCTCGTCGTCGCAGCGCGTTGGCCACGAACTCCGAGTGTTTGAGGAAAGTGTCGATAGTCTCAGGACGTGCCTGGTACTGTCGGAGTCTTTGCAGGACGTGAAGGTGTTGGCGGTCACCAGCGCCGCCAACAACGCGGGGAAGACGAGTGTGGCCGTCCAGTTGGCGGTCAGCAACGCTCGCGCCTCCGGCGAGATGGCTCTCCTGATCGACGGCGACATGCGATCGCCCGACGTCCACAAAGTCATCGAAGGGCGACTAAGCCCCGGTTTGGTCAAAGTGCTAAACGGCGACTGCAGCCTGGAAGACGCGATCATCACGGACTGGAGCAGTCGCGTCCACATACTTCCCGCGGGCAAGCTGCGGGGCAACCCACATAAGTTGTTGGGTAACGCAAATCTGAAATTACTTCTGGATACGGTCCGGTCGTCCTATCGTCATATTGTAATCGACACACCCCCTCTCGCCCTTCCGTTCTGGCCCCATCTGTGGCCCATGCCTGTCGCGGGCGCTTACGGTCCACCCGCGGCACAACCAGACCGGGCGAAGCCAAGAAACGAACCAAGCCGAACAGGTGTGCAGCCCTGCACGGCTTTGGCTTCGTTGGCATGCCCGGCGTTGATCAGACGCCGGGGTCGGCCGATCTGGTTGTCTTCATCGCGTTGTAGCGGGAATGTTCACATGAAGGAAGGGTTTTCTCGGTTACGTTACGATCCAGATGAGCCCAATGGGAGCATACGGATGGCCTTTCGGAACGAGCCTCTGCCGGCATCGCCGAAGCCGGGCATGCCGCGGGTTCCGAACGAAATGGGAGAATCTGGCGTGGCACTTTCGGTATAGCCCGACCGGCGGCGGTGCAATACAATGGGCCCTCTAGCTTGCGTGGACTCCTCCGGGACGAGCGATGCTGGCTGTGCTAGCACGGAAGCATAGCGTGCAAGCATCCTGGATGTGTTGCGTTGTGCGATCCGTTGATTCGGTGCGGGCAGACCTGTTCTGGAGTTGTGCACCATGTTTCGCCACGTTCTCTGCGTCTTTCCGTACCGACGTACGCGCAGTTCACTTACGTCCTTCCCGCCCTTGGGGCTGGAGTACATCGCTGCCGCGCTTCGCCCGTATGCCGAGAAGATCGACCTGGTTAACTTCCGGCACGAGCGCACGCCCAGCACGCTCCCGTTCCTCAGGCCCCAGACCGATCTGGTCTGTTATTCGATCAACTGGCGGAAAGACCTCGAGCTGATCCGCGACGACATCAACACGTTGCCCCCGGGGGTGATGACGATTCTGGGCGGGCGCACGGCGACGGAGGATCCGCGTTACTGGCTGGAGGCGTGTCCGAACGTGGACGCCGTGGTCTGCGGCGACGGCGAGCACGCGATTGCTGAGATCGCTAAGGGGCTCGCGTGGTCGAAGGTCGCCGGTCTTGCTTACCGCGGGGACGACGGCCGGCTGGTCCACAATCGGCCCCGCGCCAACGCGCCGCTGGACGACGATCTTATGCCGGCTCGCGAGTTGCGTCGGAAGCCGTACTATCTGACGAGCAAGGGCGTGAGCACGGGGATCAAAACGGACATGGTCGCTGGGTCGCGCGGTTGCCCGTTCAACTGCCGGTTCTGCAACTTCGCAGTCAACCCGTGGGGCGTCAAGCGGTCCTGGACGCCGCGGTCGGTCGAGTCGATTGTCGGTGAGATCGAGCAGAGCGACGCCGATCTGATCATCTTCGTCGACGACGTGTTCACGCATCAGCCGGACCGAGTCGCCGAGATCTGCGACCTGCTGATCGCCAAGAGGATTCGCAAGCACTACATCGTCAACGCTCGGGCGGAGATTGCCAAACGTCCCGACGTCCTCCGCAAGATGGAGCAGGCAGGCTTTTTGGCCCTGCTGATCGGCGTCGAGTCGACGCAGGACGCGACGCTCCGGTCGATGCGCAAAGGGTTCACCGTCGAACAGATCCGCCAATGGTTCGAGGTGCTCCGGAAGTCGAAGATAATCATCAACGCGTATTTCATCGTGGGGAACATCGGCGAAACCGAGGAGCAGATGCTCTCCACGGCGTCGTTTGCCCGGTCGCTTGGCGTGGACCTGATCCACGTCTCCAGGTTGCGCGACGAGCCGTACTCGGGCCTGAGGGAACTGGTCGAACAGACGCCGGGCTACCACATTGACGCCGACGGCTTCGTCTATAGCGACGCCTACTCGTCCGAGCACATCGCCAACCTGCGCAAACAGATCGACAAGCGATTCCACACCCCAGCGCACGTGGCAGGCGTGGTGATGAAGATCGGGCGAATCCTCCACTGGCACGTGTTGGCCAAGGCGTCGGTGACGATCCCCGTCTTCCTGACGCTGTTGATCGCCACGCAGGCGAATCGGAAGGTGCACAAGAGGATGGCCAAACGGGCGAATGGACGGGCCTGACGTGTGCCATTCTCGGGGCCGCGTGATCGGAAGAGCAAACTTGTCCTCTCCGAGTGAGATCGGCCATCCGGCAGCACGATCCATCGACCCGATTCCGACACAAGTAGACTCCACTGCCCACGGCTCCCCTGCAGATTCCTTCTGCCTTTCCGGAAGTCTCATCTACGTCCGTCTCTCCGGAAGTTCCGACAGCTTCGGCCGCGGTCGCTTGACGAGCGGCTTGACATGAGTCGCTTCTCTCAGTCCGCGCCCGGGGGCACCGATTTCTTCATGGCCACGCCCAGGCCCTTCTTCCGGGCGGTCTTTTTGCCTTCCAGGTAACGGTCGGCGGTGATGTGTGCCGGCCGACGGTGTTCTTGCTTCTCGAAAAACTCGCACACGCGGTCACCGTTTTCTTGACAAGTGACCCTGAGCATAGCAACAATAGGGTTCGATCGGTTGCCTCAGGGGACGCGGCATGCCTCCGATGGCTTGCAAACGGTACTCGATGGTCATGTTGGGAAAAAGGATCTGGCGATGTGTGAACAATGCACGCGAAGGGAGTTTTTGGGAACGGGCGCCGCAGGCGGGTTGCTGCTCGCCGGTGCGACGTGGACGCATGCGCGGGCTTCCGAGGCGCCGCCTTCGCAACCGCGTCGCAAATCGCGGATCTGTGTTATCTTCACGGGCACTCCCCAGCCGGAAGATCGCAATTGGGGCGCCGACGCCAAGCAGATCGAGGCCATGACAGCTCGGCTTGCTGAAGCGGAAAAGAAGCTGGGAAACGTCGAGCTGGTTGTGGGGCAATCGCGCAGCCCCGAGGAAACGGCGGCGCTTCTGGAAAAGGCAGGCCCCGAAGCACCCGTCCTGGCGATCAACGTGCAGAACTTCGCGATGACGCGCGTGGTGGGCCCCATCTTGGAGGCGGGCCGTCCGATGGCCGTGTTCTCGTTGCCGGCAAGCGGTCACGATTGGATGTATGCGCCAAGATGGCTCCGTGAAGGTCATCGCGTCGCCCTGTTGGCCAGCAGCGACTACGACGAGCTGGAGCGCGCGTTGCGTTTGCTGCGCGTGATTCCCATGATGCGGCGGACCAGGATCCTGCTCTTCCCTCCGGCCCGAGGCACGATGCCGGCTTGCTCGCCGGAAGCAATCAAGAAGCGCCTGGGCGCCGACGTGGTGGCCTGCGAGCAGAAGGACTTCGACGAGATGCTCACGGGCGTGGACGAAAAAGCGGTTCAAGCCGAAATCGAAGCATGGACCAAGGGCGCGAAGGAGATCATCGAGCCGACGAAAGAGGACATCGAGAAGGCGGCCCGCGTCAGCGTCGGTTTGGACCGGCTCGTCGAACAGGAGCAGGTGGACGGGTTGGCCATCGGAACCTGTATGGGGTGGTTGCTACGCGGGTTTCCCTGTTTGGGGTTCGCGCGGCTGCGTGACCGCGGCGTGCCGGCGGCCTGCGAAGGCGACATGGACTCGTTGCTGACCATGCTCTTGTTCCAGTACGCCATCGAGCAGCCCGGTTTCCAGGGCAACGCCACCTTCGACACGGCGCGGAACGCCCTGTGGACCGCCCACTGCACGGCGCCCTTGAAGATGGACGGCCCGGACGGTAAGGAGGCGCCCTATCTGCTGCGCGGGCATTCCGAGGTCGGTGGCGACGGCTGCGTGCCCGAGGTGCAGTACCGCATGGGGCAGGTCATCACCCGCACCAAGCTGATCAACCTGGATACGATCCTGGCGTCCACGGGCGAGATCATCGAGGTACCGGAGCGGGCCGTGCACGGCTGTCGAACGCAGATCGTCACGAAAGTCCGCGACGCGGCCAAAATGGCGGCGAACTGGAGCAGCGTGCTGGAGACGGAAGACGCCATGACGCTGCTGCACCGCGTGGTGTTCTACGGCGACCACATGCAGAGCGTGCGGCATCTGGCCAACTTGATGGGCCTGAAGGTCGTCGAGGAAGGTTGACTGCGTCCCCTCTTCCTCGGCCGACACCAGACGGTCTCCGGCGGTGAAAGACAGCCGTCCGCGTGAGAATGGCCACAGGGCACAAGGTATCTGTCCATTTTGAAAACTGGTCTTTGTGGAGATTTCGGAATCGTTTAAGTTCTGCCGTATGACGATTCCTGAACTCGAAGACGAACTGCACAAGCGTAACGCTCAGGTCAAGGAGCAGGCCGCTCGGATCAAGGAGCAGGCCGCGCGGATCAAGGAGCAGGCCGCGCGGATCAGGGAACTTGAAAGAGAGATCGAGGAGTGGCTGATCGACTCGACCAGCCCGAGTTCTACCACATGTTCCGCCAGCAGTCGA
>CAZDHR010000430.1:0-5826 GCA_964505295.1 uncultured Planctomycetaceae bacterium | reverse complement strand
GAGGGCAGGCAGAGCCTGCCGGGTAGTGCGTTCCCAGGCAGAGCCTGGGAACGAGGGGGAAGGCAGAGCCTGAAAACGAGGGGGAAGGCGGAGCCTGGGAACAAGGAGGCAAATCCGACGATCACCCCTTCGTCTGATCGTCCCACCGCCTCACCCGTGCTTCCAGCCGGGCGACCACGTCGGCGTAGGTCTTGTCGGCCCAGAGATTGCGGACCTCGTCCGGATCGTCGGCCAGGTGGTAGAGGTCGCCGTCGCGGGCGTCGCCCGAGCGGTCGACGAAGTACGACATCTTCCACTCCCGCGTGCGGACCATCACGCGGCGGCTGTTGGGCAGGTAGTAGCGCTCGAACTGCGGCTTGGTGAAGTCGATCTCGCAGAACGCGGCGTCGCGCCCCGGCTCGCGACCGGCGATCATGGGCAGGAGGCTGCGGCCCTGCACGGTCGACGGCGTCGGCACGCCCGCCGCGTCGAGCACGGTCGGCATCACGTCGACCAGTTCGACCGGGTCGTCGATCGCCTTTCCCTCGGGCAACCGGCCCGGCCAGGAGACGATGAGGATTCCGCCCGCGCTCTGCTCGTAAAAGTTGCGCTTCATGAACAGGCCGTGCTCGCCCAGGCAAACGCCCTGATCGGAAGTGATCACCACGAGCGTGTCGTCCAACAGCCGGCGTTCGTCCATGGCGGCCAGGAGACGCCCGATCTGGTCGTCGACGTGCGAGACCAGCCCGTGGTAGCACGCCCGGGCACGGCGGACTTGCTCTTCGCTCAAGTGCAGGCCGCCCTGGCAGTGCTGGAGCATCTCGCGCTCGTAGCGGGGCTTCGCGGCCAGCTCGTCGTCGGTCGGCGCCTGGAAGGCGACCTCGGCCGGGTCGACCATCGTGTCGAACGGCTCGGGCGCGAGGACGGGGGTGTGCGGGGCGATGATCGACACGCGGAGCATCCAGGGCGCCTCGAGCCCCCCTTCGATCTGGCGGATCGCGTTGGTGACCGTGATCGCCGGCTCCGTCTGATCGGCCGCGAGCGGATACCGGCCCGCGATGATGACGGGAAACTCCTCCTTGAGGTGCAGAACGCCCAGCTCCTTGTCCCTGCCGGCGAACTCGGGCTTCAGTTCGTAGGGCGTAGCCCCTGGTCCGCCGTAGCCGGGCGGGCGCACGTGGACGTCGAAGATCCTCGGCGAGGGGGGCTTCTTGCCCACGTTGACGAGCTGGTAGCCCGCCTCCTGCAAGGGGCGCGTCAGAAACGGCGCATCGCCGGCGAGCCGGTTCCCGTTCGACGTCACCCCGATCGCGTGGCAGTAGCGGCCCGTGATGATCGACGACCGCGACGGCGTGCAGATCGGGCCCTGCGAGAAGGCGTGGCGGAAGTGGACGCCGCGGCCGGCGATCCGGTCGATGTGGGGCGTCTTCGGACCATCGGGCCCGGCACAGCCCAGCGATTCGGGCCGGTGGTCGTCGGTCATGATCCAGAGCACGTTGGGCGGTCGCCGCGACGCCGCGACGGCTGGCGCGCCAGCCAGGCCCGACAGAGCAAGCGGCCCAGCCGCTCGCGCCGTGGTGACCAAAAAGCGTCGCCGCGTGGTGCGGCGGTCGGGATGGCGGTTCATGGGATTCTCCGCTTTCTCTTGTGCCGACTCGGCTCGGTTCTCTCGCATCGCGACGCAGGCAATCCGACCACATTCTCCAGAAGGGACCAGCCCCCCTAGACAAGGGTGCGCGGCGATATTCCGCGTCAACATCGCGGTTGTCCGGAAGCCCCTGGGCCGATAGCATTCCAAGGGCCATTGTCTTCGCCCGCTTCTCCGTTGTACACTGAAATTGAGGAGCTTCCCACACAACGGGTTCACTCCCTCGTGAACGAGGCCGTTTCCATGACCGAAAAGACTGAGGCAGCCGACTCGGCAACCACCGAGGATCGGTCGGAGTCGCGTGTGAGCACGGCGTCGCTGGCCGAGTATCATCGTGCGGTCGAGGCATTGCGCGATCTCCGGGAGGATTGGAACACCTACGGCGCCGCGCCGCCCAATGACGCCGCAATCTCCTTGGCGAAGCTCGTGCTTACGTGCCTCGCCGCTTGCGGGCTGCGTCCGCATCGCGTAAATCCCTCCGCGGAAGAGGGGGTGTGCATATCGTTCCGAAACGGCAGGCTCTACGCCGACATCGAGTGCTTCAACACGGGCGAAGTCGCCGCTGCCACGTCAGACGGCCTGGGGCAACGTGCCGTGTGGGAAGTGACCCCGGATCGTGACGGCATCGAGCGGACGTTGACGCAAATTGCAGCCCATCTCACCCCGGGCGATGCCTGATTGCCGGTTCAGACATGCACGCGTCCGTCCGGAAGCTTGCCCGATGGATCGGCTACTGGTTGCGACGCGTCTTCTGTTGGCAGTTGCGGGATCGACCCCGTCGAATGCGTCGGCGCGGACGCCCACCGGACCCCAATTTTGCTCCTAGTGAATTGCTCTACATGCGAGTGCGCAAGTGCCATGTGGAGAACCGCCGGTTGACCGACGTCTCTGCCATCCGATTCCCCGATCAGTCCGTCAATCGCTCCAAGTATGGCAAAGGAAGCGACGTGCTGATTCCCGATCCGGAGCATGAGAAATCGTCGCGATGGATCCATCTGGGCGTGCTGGAGTTTCCGGTCAAGGCGGTGCCCGCCTGTCTGACGGCCAACGACCACGTCGTCTGTGATTTCCGAGTCGAGCACGACCCGGTCGAGCACAACTACGGTCACAGCGAAATCCGCGTCTATCGAGACGGAAGGCGAGTCAGGGACAAGAAGGGCATCGGCAAGGCACATCGCAAACGCTACCGTCTGGCGATCATGGAAGAAGCCCGCGTCCACATCGAGCCTCTGGAGTAGGCTTCGGCCGCGCACCAGGTCGCGGCGGCTACTCAGCATCCGCCGCGCGCCCGCCGAGCACCTTGTCGACGAACGGGTACGCCACCACGCCGTGCCACTCGTGGCCCGAGGGCCAGACGTCTTGGCGGCAGGCGTCCTCGGCGCCGAAGACCCGGTACCCGGCACGGATTCGCGCGTAGCCCTCCTTCGTATGACGGATGGGGAAGCAGGGGTCGAACTCGGCGCTTTCAAACAGCACGGGCCGCGGGGCGATGAGAAGGTGGACTTCGCAGACGTCCATCAGCTCCACAAAGCCCGGCAGCTCCCAGCACGCGCAGTTGGGCACCGAGAAGACGCCCTCGGTGGTACACATCCACCCGCTGGCCACGGCCGCCTTGAACCGCTCGTAGACCAGAGGCTCCCCCGACGCCGGACCGTTCAACGCAACCACCGCAACCCCCAAGAGAACAGCGTAGCGGCATCTCATGGTTTCTCCTTTCCCCGCGCGTTCCCGTGGAAGCTCTTGCGGCGCGCGAATTGACGCGACAAAGTCCCGGTCGTTATGATCGGACACCGACCCGTGCATTCTCCGACCCGCTTGTAGCCCCTGTCAATAGGTGACCTTCATGTCGGCTCGAACCAGCAAGCCCCACGGGTGGAGCCCATCGCATCAGGCTCGCGGAGCGACCGTGTTCCGACTGACGATCCTTGCTGTGCCGTTTGCCGTTTGCGCGCTCGGATCGGCTGGTCTGGCTGATTCGGCGGACATGCAGCAGCGGGACGAAATCCGGTTGGCGCATCAGTGGGCGAAGGACGTCTTTGCGAAGCCAATCCGGGCGAAGCCGCGTCGGGCGAAGCCGCAAGCGGCTCCTGGGCGGATCGACTCGATAGTCGTGCTGCGCAAGAGCCACAAGGTGCTCCAGAACCGGACCGCCTGGAACACCCCACTGAAGCTCGGCGACCGGCAGTACGAGCACGGGATCTACATGGACGCCCCGGCGGCGGTCCACGTGCGATTGAGCCGGCCCGCGGCCCGGTTCACCGCCATCGTGGGCATCGACAACAACCAGAGCACGCAGGGCAAGCCGGACGCCGGATCGGCCCGATTCCACGTGGTGGTCGGCGGTGAGCGGGTCTTCTCCAGCCCGGTCCTGAAGCTGGAAAGCGGACCGGTCGCCGTCGACGTGCCCCTGAATGGAAGCAGGGATTTCGCCCTGGAAGTGGACGACGGCGGCAATGGTCGGGGTTGGGACCAGTGCACGTGGGCCGAGGCCGCGGTGACGCTCGATGACGGCTCGACTCAACGGCTCGGCGAGTTGGCCTCGTCGGACCTGGGTCCGTGGCAACCGAATCCCTCCAACGCCCCGTTTTCCTTCACCTACGGCGGCAAGCCCTCCCACGAGCTTCTGCCGGAGTGGGAATACTCCACCGAAACCGAGCCCATCGACGGCGGGTCACGCCGCGTGATCTCCTACCGCTGCCCCAAGACCGGCCTCCTGCTGGAGTGCCACGTGACCACCTATGCCGATGCCGCGGGCGTCGACTGGGTGGTTTACCTGAGCAACACGGGCACGGCCGACACGCCGATCATCGAGCAGCTCATGCCGCTCGACACGTCGCGGCTCATGGAAGCCACGGGCGCCGACGGCTCGGCCACCTTGCGGTGGTCCAACGGCGACGGCTGCACGGCCGAGTCGTTTCTGCCGCACGACGAACTGCTCGAACGGGGCCGGGCGCGGCAATTCCGGGGCACGTCGTCGGACACGTCCTGTTTTCCGTTCTTCAATCTCAAGACCCCGGGGGGCGGATGGATCCTGGCCGTCGGCTGGTCGGGCCGCTGGATGGCCGAATTCCTGCATCAGCCCGCCGGCCAACTCGCGGTTCGGGCCGGGATGCAGAAGACGTACTTCCGCCTCCAGCCCGGCGAGCGGGTGCGCACCCCGCGGATCCTGCTGATGCGCTATCTCGGCGACGAGATGATCGACGGCCACAACCGGTTCCGGCGGCTGATGCTCAGCCACTACGTCCAGCGGCGCGACGGCAAGCCGGCCGAGCCCCCGGTGGCCCACAACAGCACGGCCGGCCTGTACGTCCGGGCAAAGCGGGACCAAAAACCCCTGGAAACGCTCAACGAGCAAGGCGAGCTGGCCGTGATCCCCAAAATCGCCCAGTGGGGGTGTGAAGCCTACTGGCTCGACGCCTACTGGTATCCCCAGCCTTGGCACCAGAACCTGGGCAACTGGTACCCGCGGCCCGACGACTTCCCCCGCGGGCTTCGCCCTCTGAGCGACGCCGCCCATCGGCACGGGATGAAATTCGTCCTCTGGTTTGCCCCGTTTCACGTCCGTCCCGACACGCAGTGGGCCCGGGAGCACTTCGAGCACGTCCACGGCGGCGAGCCGGGGCAGGGGGGGGTGTTGAAGCTCGGCGAGCCGGCCACGCAGCGGTTCGTCACCGACTGGCTCTGCGGGAAGATCGAGGAGTGGGGCATCGACATTTATCGTGAAGACCTCGGCATCGGCTATCGCGAAGGCCGCGCCTCCCAGCCGCCCGACGAAGCCTCGGACCGCATCGGCGTTGCCGAAATGCGGCACGTCGAAGGCTTCTACCGCGTCTGGTCCGAACTGCTCGAGCGCAACCCCGGGCTGCTGATCGACAACTGCTGCGGCGGCGGGCGGCGAATCGACCTGGAGACCAACCGCCGGGCGTTCACCCTCTGGCGAAGCGATTTCAACGACATCGGCCAAGGGCTCAAAGGCCCCGAGCACTGGCCGATGATGGGCCGGGCCGACCAGGTGATGGTCACCGGGCTTTCGCTCTATCTGCCGTTCCACACCGGGCCCGTGTGGGACCTGCGTCCCTACTGCTTCCGCAGCGCCATGGCCTCCGGCATCGTCATCTACAACGACCTCGACGGCGAAGGGTTCTCGGGTCTGATCCCAGGTCGTGGCAGCAATGCTAGCAGTTTGGCTGGTGGTTTTC
>CAZDHR010000429.1:0-5829 GCA_964505295.1 uncultured Planctomycetaceae bacterium | reverse complement strand
CTCTTTTGCCGGAACGGCCCGGAGGGTGCTTCGCACAAAAGAGCTGCGTCCCCTTTTCAGTCCCGAGCACCAGCCCCGCCGCAAGCAATGCCAAGGCGACCGCCAGCACGAGCACCGTCAGCGGCACTCGGACCGCGGCTCGGTCCAGCGGGCTCGTGCGGTTGAGCCACTCGACCATGCCCAGCATCAGCTCCGCCTTGCCCGACTGGAACGTGCAGAAGTTGGAGAAGACCGTCGAGTCGGTGAAGGCCAGCACCCGGCCTCGGCCGTGGCGCATGGCCCAGATTTGGATGAAGGCCCCGAATCCCATCTCCGGGCGGTACTCCGCCTCGGGGTGGAAGTTCGACGCGTGGTAGTCGGGCGGAATGCTCCAGAGCCCGGTTTGCGGCGCGATCGCCCGGCCCCAGCTCCGGCCCGGATCGATCGAGCAGGAAACCGCGTAGTGCATCGGCGGCAAGTGCTGCACGACCGGGTGCGGCACCACGGGCTGCCGGAGCTTCTGGATGTACGCCGAGCCGATGCGGAACAACAGGTCGTGGCGGAAGGTGAATCCGAACGGCCGGGCGACGTCGTTGAGGTACGTGCTCGATTTGAACACGTTCGTATGATCGCCCACCAGAAGCAGGCTCCCGCCGCCGTCGACGAACCGGGTGATCGCCGCGACCTCGTCGGGAAGGTACCGGGCCGTGGGGATCTTCACCACCAGCACGTCGCACTCGCTCAGCTTGGCGTCGACGATCGCGTCGGTCTCCAGAAGCCGCGACGTCTGGTAGTACTGACCCAGGTAGTCGTAGATCCTCGTGTAACTGTACGAGGGGTCGTGCCCGAAGTGGTCCTTGTCGTACGGCCGATTGGTCGGCTCCCAGGTGGAGTGCCGCTCGACGAACATCACGCGGCCCGCCTTGCGGCTTCCCACGGGATCCCACGCGACGACGAAAGAGACGATCGCCACGGCGCAAGCCACCAGGGCCAACGCGGCCGGCGCGCGCCACCAGGCGAGGCCGCCCTGCACGGCCGGCGCTTCGCGGGACGGCGAGGTCGGGAGACCTGCGCCGAGCGCTGTGCGCGGGTTTCCCGACCCCGCACTCGCGGGAAGCTCATCGCTTCGCTCTCCCTCGTCATCCCGCACGCACACAAACCGCCACACGAGGAGAACGAGGCCCAGTAGAAACACCAGAGCGAGCCAAGGGCTGAAGAACTGATTCATTGCCGTAAGCCGTAGAGTCGGGTTGGCGCGCAGCACGCGATGCACGTAGAGCGCCAAGAGCCACCCGGCACGGAGGGGGAGCCAAGCCACGACGATGATCGCGAGCATGCGTGCGGCCCGGACCCAGCTCCGCAGGCGCGTCCCTTCCGCCAACCGATTCCACGCCATCATCGCCAGCAGAATCAGCCCGCCCGTGAAGAAACACAACGTCCCGGGGTCGAGGAGGAGATCCCAGGTGGCGGCCAGGTAGTGAATCGCGGCGTCGTCGAAGATTTCCCGGTGGGAGTGCATGGTCACGGTCTGACCGTGCACGGCCGCGTCGACGCCGAACAGCGAGGCGGCCCAGCCCAACAGTTGCGCCAACGGGCGCGGCAGGTCGTGCGACCGGGCCGTCTGGGTCGCGTAGGCCCAAAGGGCTAACGACTGGGCAAGAAGCACCATCCCCGCCTTCACGGCCCCCCAGCCGACCGGTCGGGGCCACCGCGACGGGATCCGCAGAAGTTGGAGCACGAGGCCGACGACGATCAGAAGCGGCGCCGCCCGATAGGGCCACGGCATGAGCCACACCGCCGGCAGGAGCATCGCCAGGGCGACGCCCATCTCCCATCGGGCCGGCAGGCGCGCGGGCCGGAAAGCCAGCAGGACCGTCCCCAGCACGACGACCACGCCCCAGGCCGGCCAGTTGGCCGGCTGGTAGTAGCTCAGGCCCAGAAGCCACGAGCCGGAGAGCAGGGCCAGTCCGATCCATGCCCGCATCATGGTGCCACCTCGTCGATGGGGATGCCGCCGAACGGATCGGTGCGCAGGGGACCGAGGTCCGCGCCCGGCAAATTCCGTTCTTCCGAAGGGCCCGTCATCTTGGTAGCCGCCGAATCGTCTTCGGCACCCGTGTCTTCGGTTTGCCCCGAGACGTTTTCGGGTGTTGGCTGATCCTCCCCGGAGGCCGGCTCGACCTTCGGCTCCTCCGCGCTGGGCGGGAGCCACGGCTCTTGCTTGGTCAAGGAACCGATCAACCACCGCCAGAAATGGGCGTTGTCGTACCGGCCGCTGAACGGCTCGCCGCCGGTGTACTCCAGGTTCTTGTTCATCGCGAACGCCGTGTCGCCGACGAGCACGACCTTTCCCCGGCCCACGTCGCGAAGGGCGACGATCGGCAAATTATCGAAGCCCCGGAACAGCTCGTCCGTTGGAGCACATTCGACCGGCCAACCGTGGTAGATCCGCACCCCGGCGTCGTAGTCGGCGCCCGCAGGTCGATACAGCGTGCGGAAATGCCCCATCGGCGCCGATTCGCGAACGTTCTGGTGCGCCGGGATAGGGATCGGAGGTACGCGGAGGTTGAACTCCTCGAGCAGCGGCTCGACGGGCCCCACGCGGTCGGCTCCCACGGTGCAGATGAAGATCCCGCCACCCTCGACGAAGCGGCGCACGGCCGCCCGCTCCGCCCGCGAAAACGGCCGCGCCGGTGCAATAAAAACCAGCATCCCGGCGCGATCGAGCCGCTCGCTGGTCAGCGCCGGGAGCAGAAACGCCTGGAAGCCGTTTCGCATCAGCGTCAGCGCGAGGCCGGCGACGCCTTCGAAGCCCCAGCCGCTGTCGCCGTAGGCTTCCATGTGCGAGGCGTCGATGTAGGCGACGTCGTTGTGCGGCGAGTGCTGGCGCCCATCGGGCAACACCCGCATGCTCACGCAAGTGAACGTGCGCGAGCCTGCCAACACCATCGCCAGGACGACCGCCGCGCCGGCCAGCCGCGTCGGGCAGGGCGGCCAGGCCATCAGCCCGACCAGGGCCATGCAGCCCAAAAGGCCCAAGAGCTGGCGCCAGGTGGCTTGCGGATTGCCTGCCCCGCCGGCCAGGTACGCCAGCATGCGGCCTGTGAAAACGTAGGAGTCGACGTTCCCTTCGTTGGTAAACCCGAAGGCGTCGGACACGACCACGACCGTCCCACGCCCCACCCGCTGCTCGGCTGCCAGCACCAGGTCGCCGAGCTTCTCGCCGGCGTCGTACTGGAACACACGCGTCATCGCCGAATCAATGCCCGGATCGCTCCAGCCCCAACGTCCGGCAAGCAGGGGCCGGGCGGGCCACCGCACGCGAATCGAGGGCCCCGAGGCCATGCCGAAGCGGTTCTGCCCGTCGTCGATGCCCGACACCGCCGGGTGAGCCAGCGCCGCGTAAGAGTCCTGCCAGCGCCAGGTAGCCGAGACGGCGCTATCGAAGCGGACCTCGATTCCCCCGGCCGGTTCAAGCACGTGCCCCAGCAATTCGTTGTACGAGCTGGCCCATTCGCCGGGCACCGACCGGAGGTTGGTCCGGACCGGTGTCCCCGCCAGCACCAGGAGCGAGCCGCCGGCGCGGACGAACTCCCGCACCCGCTGGAGCCGGTCTTCGGGCCAAGGACCGACCGGATGGATCGACAACAGGACGTCGGCCCCGTCGAGATCTTGCGGAACCAGCTCGTCCGACGCATCGAGCTGCCCGCCCAGGCTGGCCACGAACTCCGGCAGCATCCCGTACATCCCGGCGGAAGCCTGCCCGTAGCGATCATGGACGGGCCTCTCCCAGTCGAGGTATCCCTGGTTGTAGGCGACGATCTTCTTGCCCGCCAAATTCGACTCCCCGGGGGCCAGCGTAATCAGCAGCGGGACGACGGCTGCCAGAACGACCGGAGCCCAGGTGAGTGCCTTCCGTCGCCAGGGAGCGGAAGCGACGGGGTTGCCCGGTCTCTCGGTTTCCCTCCTTTCGCCCGAGGTCTCTTGGTCCTTGTGCCGCTTTCGCCGCTCGCCGGGCGTTGCGGCCGGCTGCCCAGGGCGATCCTCGCTCGTCGGGCTCTGTTCCGGGCTCGCGTTGGCAGCCGGCAGCCAAGCGGCCCAGCGAAACATCATCGCGGCCACGGCCAACTGGATCGCCCCAGCCAACAGGGGCACGTTCCAGGGGAGCAAGCTCCGGGCGGCGTCGCTCCAGCTCCAAGGCGGCGGGATGTAGTCGCGGAACTCCGGCGGCGGGGGGGCCGGCGGTAACGCCGCGTACAGGTCCATGGAGTACGACAGCACCACCAGATAGGCCAAGTGCCCGCCCAGGATCGCCATCCCTGCGTACACGGCCCGGCCAAGCCGCGGCGGGCCCGTCCAGGCCAGCCAACCGGCGTACAGGCCGGCCATTAGCACGAGGAAATCGAGGCCGGCGAACGTCGCCCCGATCCAAAGCGGTCTGCCCGAGACCGTGGCGCCTATCCGCCCCGACGCCCGGCCCAGTGCGTCGGCCGTCGACCAAACGGTCGGGATCGAGGTGCGGGCCAGCAGGTACACGCCCAACACGGCGGCGCCAAGCGCCGCCAGCAGGAGCGCTCGCTGGTCCACGCCGCGGTTCGCCCGGGAGAGCATCGCCAACACCAGGCAGGCGGCCAGCACGTTGTAGACGGGCATCGCCGGCAGCATCATGCCCACCGCCACGACCAGCGCTGCCAGCAGGATCAGGCGTTCGAGCCACGTCTGCCGCGGTGGCCAAGCGGCAACGAGACTGACGGCCAGGGCAACCCAGGCCAAGCCATGTCGAAACGGATGGGCCAGAAGGCCCGTCGAGCCGGCCGCGAGCCATGCGGCGGCGATGCCCGCCAACGCCGCCACGACGGCCCGGGTCGACGGCCCGTGAGCCGTTTTCTCGTCGACGCCCGATGGGCCGCGGTCTGCCTCGACGGTCGTGCCCGGTCCACAATGCATCGGAAGAGGTGCTCCCGTAATGAGGCGGGTTTCTACCCGTATCCCATGCTCTATCGTCTGCCAGAAGCGCGCGGACGGTAGGAAAAAAATCCAGTATGCTTGGGCCGCAAAGCCGGGTCAAACCAGCCGCTCCCGGAACGGTACTTGCTACGCAACAGCTTGAAACCCCAAGAAATCAAAGGAAAAACGATTTCTACGTGTACAAGTGTCGATTGCTAGCTTCGCGAAATGCTAGCATGATTGGCAGGCTTCAAGACACAGCTTAAGTCGTTTGTCATCAAAGACTTCCGGATTTTCAGCAACTACTGTTCCGGGAATAGCTGGGGTCAAACAGAGTTTTTCGGCAAAATCCCTCCGATCGACCTCTTGCGGCCGGCTGGCCGGGCAGAAACAATCTGAGGGGCGGTTTCGTCCACCCTCGATGCCCCGTGCGCTCGACCCTCCTGTCAAGGTCTCCCGACTCCGCCGAGACGGGATTCGTGCGGACCGGCACTCGACGTAGCCTGATTCACCTTGCCCGAGAGAGGAGCCCGATGTCCAAGCGAAAAGACCGGAGACGTTTCTTCCGCGACGCGACCCTGGTCGCTGCCGGCGCGGTTGGGGGGATCGCGGGCGGGATGTTTCCCACGCGAACGCCGGCCGTCGGCCCGATTCCGCGGAACGGGGCGGCCAAGTTCAAGTGCAGGCTGGCCGGGTACAGCTACCGGAAGTTGCTTACCGGCGACCCGCCCGAGCTTACGCTGGACGACTTCCTCGCCGACTGCGCCCGGTTCGGCCTGGAAGGGACCGAGCCGACCTCGTACTACTTCCCCAAGGACCTGACGCTCGACTACCTGCGGCACCTCAAGGGTTTGGCGTTCCGTCTCGGGCTCGACGTCTCCGGGACCGCCGTGGGCAACGACT
>CAZDHR010000428.1:0-5838 GCA_964505295.1 uncultured Planctomycetaceae bacterium | reverse complement strand
CCGGAGGGTGCTTCGCACAAATTGGACCTGTCCCCTTTTTCCGCCGATTGGCTAGGTCGGCTGCGCAGTGACCGGGATGTCGATACCGCCCGCGCCCCCCGGAAAGTCCACGATCGGGGGTGGTTCGCCACCCTGCAAGAGCCGGTAGATCGTCTTGCGGTGCAGGCCGAGGGAACGGGCGGCGGCCGCCTTGTTGCCGGAGCAGCGATGGATCACCTCGCGGATGATTTGTCGTTGGATGTTCTTGAAACCGCCCTCTAACGCTACGGTGATCGTCTCTGTAGCGGTCGCAACGGATCGGTTGTCCAACAACAACTGTTCGAGATCGGCGGCCTTGATCTGCGAGGTTTTCCCTAGTAGCACCGCGCGTTGGAGTACGTTGGCCAGCTCATCTCCGTTTCCTGGCCAGTCGTGGCTTATCAGGCAGTCCCACGCCTCGCGGGAGAAGCGAAGGTCGCCATTTGCAGCGGACGGGCCCGATTGACGGACGAACCGCTCGAGCATGTGCTCGCCCAATGGACGGATGTCCTCTCGCCGGCGCCGCAGCGGCGGCACCCGAATGACGGCGACACTTAGCAAGTAATACAGCTCCTGGGGGACACGCCCCTCGTTCGCAGCCGTCTTTAGATCGCATGACGTTGACGCGATCACGCGCAGGCGGGGCGAGGACGTTTCGTCCCGGCGCTCGAGAATGTCAAGCAGCTCGAACTGCGCCCAAGAAGGGAGATCCTCGACGTTCTCCAGGAACAGGGAGCCGTCGTCCGTTCGATCCCAGACGTCGCCATCGCCGCTTCGGACCGTCAAGGCTTTGCCCATGCTCGGCGCTGAACACAGCAGGGATGCGCCGTGATCCTCCCGAATGCCGTTACACACCAAATGCAAAAAGGCCTGTGGGCCGTGATGCCTGCGGTGATGAATCGTTCGCGCCAACAGCGCCTTGCCAACGCCCTTCTCCCCCTGGATCAGCACCGGGGCGTTTGTCTTTGCAAGCTGGTTGGCAAGCATCACTGCTCTCTTCATGTCACGACTGGCCGCGACAATCGTGCAGTGTGACGTCGGTTCGATCCCGGGGCCGTACCCATCGAACGCTGCGCCGGCATGTTCGGCCGAGACACTTGCGGCGTCGGCCCGGGACATCGCCGTCCGGATCTTCTCGGGCGTGATCGGTCTGGTCATGCGGTCGCAGACGCCGGTGTGCTGCGCCGCGATGGGAAATCGAGAGCGTGAAGAGTCAGTCGCGAGCACGATGGACATCCGCGGACGGAGCAAGCTGGCTTCCTGCGCGATCCGAACCCCGTCCCTTTCTGGAAACTGCACATCGACGAAAAGCGCATCCATCCGGGATCGCTTTAGCATGGCCAATCCCTCAACGCCACTCTTGGCAAGATGAACTTCCGCTCCCAAAGCCCGGAGAATACTCTCCATGAGGAGGCGAACGCTTGGATCATCGTTGATGACCAGGACCCGCTTTGGTGACATCGTATGCCTCGATGATGCTGTCGCAGCCATGATCCGTGAGTGCAAGCCAGCGTGGCGCGCGGACATCTGATACCGGGAACCATCTGGCGTCCTAATTTCGTATCGTCGAAGCGGAGAGGGAAATCCATCTCTTTACGAGCCGCGATTAGCCGCCCTGGCCGCGTAGGTTGAGACGGCGGGAAACGCCTGCGTGCCCGACAAGACACCGGGCGTGGCACACCGTCGCGCTGTCACAGTTGGGCGAGTCATCCTGCATCGTTTGGCGGCCCTTTGAAGCGCGACGAGGCGAAGCCAGGTTCTAGAACATCGCCTTTTGCGCGCGCGACAATACGACCCGCTGAATGCCCTTCCTAGGGGCCGAACTTGTCATTCGACAAAAGCCCCGTTAGAAGTCGGGCGTCTGGCATAGAACACTGACACGCAACTCGGAGGCATACAAACCCGTTTGCCGGTGTGGCTGCGTGAGAAGATGGGGTGGTGGCGTCATCTGCCCTCGGTCCAGGCAAGCTGGGGCAATACGTCACGGGTCGGCGAAGTCGGTTTGCAGACGCGCCCGCCTCGGCCTCTGCCTGCAAGGCGTGGCGTCCCGTTCCAGGTTGGTATGACGTGTGAGACATAGGGGCACATAAACCGCCAATCGCCGTCGCAGCGATCGTGATCGGACTCCTCGTCGCGACGCGGGTCTTTGGCTACACCGAATGTCTGTTGCTGTGTCGGCGGCTGAAGGCTTTCGTGTGGTCGCTCATTCCGCTCAACGACAACACGGCCAAACAGTCACGCCAGTTGTGCACACATCTGCAAGGTAACGGGCAGTGGGACAAGGCCTGGAGATCATTGGTTAATTTCGCCAAGCGGTCGGAGTTGAGCATGGTTCAACTCAACATCACCGTGTCGGCGTTCCACGAAGACTATCACGCTCTTTGGGAGACAGCGGATCGCTGCGACCGTGGGCAGCTTTGGTAAGCCGAGTTCCCCTTGGTCGTCCGCTGCGTGAGCGTCGGACGTGTTAGAATAGTCGGCGTCATGAACGGAGAATTCGTCGGTTCCCGGATCGCCCAAGTGGTTCCCGCCATCAAGGCCTTGGAGACAACCTTGTCTTCGCTGCTTGAGGAGCAGAAGTCGGCGAAAGAAGAGCGATGCTTTCACGATCCCGCCCACGACGTTCTTGCCCCGACTCAGGCTCGTTCGTTGCCGCCGCGACGATCCCTCCGTGCGTGCGCCGCGGATCGTGTTGCCGATCGCCCGCATGACGGGCGCTTTGAGTCTTAGTATCACGGCGCCACCTCAGGCTTCCACCGGAAGCCCGGGACCCGAGGATCCGGTCCACGTCGCGTGATCACAGGCAATGCAAACATCAATGGGTTCGCAATTGCGGGCTTTGTCTGGAACGTCACTTCGCGCGGCACGCGCGTCTTCTGGCGACGCCCGCGGCCTTGAGAACCGTGTGCATCGTTGCCTGCGCGCCCCTCGGTCTCATGATGGGTGTGCAAACGAGTCCCGGCGTCACGAGTTTTCGATCCTCGCCTGATTCCATAAATGGCGAAGACGGAATCGCCGATAGCCAGCATGACCATTCGCCAGAGCACGTGAGCCTCTTCAGTCCTAGCTTGGCGCGGCTGGCGAATGTAGCCCGGAGAGACACGGACTATGGACGTGACATCGCACCAAGCCACTGGGACCCCTATGGGTAGTGCGACCATGCAGGGGATCATGACTCACAGGTACCCGGCGCTTGACCCGCACGCCGGTTCCGCACGCCGTTCTGGAGGTTATTCCGGAGCGGATAACGCCGGCGATGAGCCCGTTCCCGCAGACAGCCCCTTCCAAGTGCTGCTGGCCCAGGAAATGGCCAAGCTGCAATAGCGACAAGAGGCGACATTTCGCTCGACTCCTCAAGAAAGTGACGGTCCGTAGAGTACGCGAACCGTGCAATGGTCCGCGACTGGCGTCCTGTGGGCGGCCCGCCCGGGCGCGCCGATGGACCGGTTTCTAACGTCAGTTGTCAAATGACTGAGGTCGCCATCTGGACTGCTTCTCCGGGTGCGCGCTTGGGAAGCGGGCATGTGTAGCGACTTTCGAAGGTTGCGTTGGCGGGGACACCCCCCTCGACTAGGGAGACCGGAAATGCCTGGCGGGGCTGTGCTCGCGTATTGGCTGGCGTGTAGACGCCACCATTTCGGCTGTTCAAAGCCGGCAGATTCGGGTATCATTAGTAAACTGATAAGGGCTTACCTCTCGTTTAGGAGTCACACCTTCTCATTTCGCACTAGGGGCAGAAAATGAGCCAGGCAGTGAACGCGCTGGTTGTCGAGGACAACGCGGGTGTTCGCCAATTGGTGGGCACTATCTTGGGCGGTCTTGGTGCTCGGGTCCTTCAAGCGTCGAATGCCAGCGAGGCGTTCGACTTGCTGGAGAACGACGTCGTTGACGTCTTGTTCATCGATCTGCGGCTACCCGATGCCGACGGCCTCGATGTCATTCGAGAGTCGGCTCAGTTGCGACCACGGATCGCATTCGTGGTTTTTACGGGGGCCGCGACACTTGAATCGGCTGTCGAAGCACTTCGGCTTGGCGCCTGCGACTTCCTCGTCAAGCCCGTCGCGCGCCAAGAGATTGTGTCTGCCTTTGGGCGGGCGCGCGGGTTCAGGCAGTTCAAGCAGTCGATGGAGGCGCCACCCCGCGAATTGCAGGTGGCCAGTCCCCTCCGACAGGTGGACGTTGTGGCGGCGAGTCCTCAGATGCACGCCGTGGTTGCGCTGGCGTGCCGAGTGGCGCCCATGCACCTTCCTGTCTTGATCCGAGGGGAGACCGGTGTTGGCAAGAAATTGCTGGCACGAATGATCCACAGCCGCTCAGGCCGGCCCGAGACGCCGTTTGTCCATGTCATTTGTGCTTCACTACCGGACTCGCCGTCGGCAACGGAACTGCCTCTCGGCCAGAGGCCCAGGGGCTTTTCGCACGTTGAACAGTGGGACTGCCTTGCCGACGCACCTGGCGGTGGCACGTTGTTCTTGCAGGACGTCGACAAGCTCCCACTATGGGCGCAGATCCGGCTGTTGGATACTCTCGAAGACACCTGGATACAGCCGTCGGCCACCGACGAAGGCCGGCTGGGACGAGTGCGGGTCATCGCATCCACGACTTCCAGCCTGGAGGCTGACGTCGAGTCCGGCCAGTTTCACCGGGGTTTGTACGACTACCTCAACGTGGCCCCGATTAAGATTCCACCGCTCCGGGAACGACCGCAAGACATCGACGCGCTGGCCAGGCATTTTTTGGAGCGGTTTCGTCGTGTCCATGGCGGCAAGAACCTCCGGAACCAGGTCGATATTTCGGATGAGGTGTCGGAACTGTTGCCTCGCTATCGCTGGCCGGGTAACGCCCGAGAATTGGCAAGTGTGATGGCTCGCGCCGTGCTGGCGAAAAGCGGCATCGGCGTGGATTCTAGCATCCGAGAGTACTTGCGCATGTCGACGGTGCCGCGCGACACCGGTGAGACGATTTCCGTCCCGTTGGCCGGTGATCTCAAAGCGATCGAGCGCCACGTCATTCGCGAGGTGGTTCGACGTCACCGTGGAAACAAAGCTGCGGCCGCACGAGCGCTGGGCATGCATCGCCGGAGTTTGTACCGAGCTCTTGACAATACGGGAGCAGTCAACGGAGACCGGTAAACCTGGTGCGGTGTTCGGGTCGAGCGGCTTTCGAGTGGACAAACCCCGAATGGCGCAAGGCCAGAGTACTCGTCCGACCCCCATGGCCTTGCACGAATGCCGTCCTGGGGCAGGTCAGAGTTGCCGATTTCGGCCGAGGTTCTCCCGAACGCAGACGTCGGCGCGGGTGGTGGGCGGAATTGCCGAGTAGGCCCGGGGGATTGCTCCCCCAGCCCTCTTGCAAAACCGGACTTGTGGGCCCCACATCCGGCTCTTCAAGTTGCTGTCCCCGTCAATCGAACAGCAGGTGCTGCTTGAAGGAGGCCCGGTCGGATTACGGAATCGACTGCCCGGGTGGCCGGATCGCTCGTCTCCTTGACGCGCGCTTGATGCAGCAGGTACGCTCTCCCCTCGGATGCGTCCGAGGTTCGATCATCCCCGCTCCCGGACGGGCTGTCGGCAAACACGAACGTCGGTTGGCGTGATCCGGCTCTTGACAACTTGTCGTCCCCTTCGCTCCACCGGCATTACCCGGCTTCCCCGCTAATATCGATCCGACTTCTCCCCAGGCATCGGCCGCTCGTCGTTGCCTCCTTGCGACCTACCTATAATGGTCCGGGATTTCTGGGCGCTTGAATAA
The DNA here is from genome assembly GCA_964505295.1 of uncultured Planctomycetaceae bacterium. Classification (GTDB taxonomy): domain Bacteria; phylum Planctomycetota; class Planctomycetia; order Pirellulales; family Thermoguttaceae; genus DATKZH01. Next base: position 69 of record CAZDHR010000428.1, on the reverse strand, counting down.
GGTGAATTCGCCGATGAGTGCGCCAAGGTAAGCTGATGTGGATCAGTTGGACAATCCAGCCTGGCCAAA
>CAZDHR010000427.1:0-5891 GCA_964505295.1 uncultured Planctomycetaceae bacterium | reverse complement strand
CGACCCCTTCGTTCTCCAGGCAGCGGACGAACAGTTCGGCGGCTTTCATCTCACGAGTTCTCCCATCTCACTGGATCTCCGCCACGAGGAGGGTCGTGTCGTCGGTGGTCGGCCCGTGCTGGTAGCGGGCGACCTGGTCGAGGACGTGGTCGGCCGTTTGTGCTCGACGCTCTGGTTATCGTCCATCCGGCGCTCCACCGTGGCATCTCTCAACGCGCTTGCCGCGCTTTTAGGGGCGGGCGATCAACAAGTTACCGGTTCTCTGGTGGAACGGTGGAGTAATGGAATGATGGAGTGTTGGAATGATGGAGTACACGACCAACCGGCCGAACAGGAATCGTAGATACCACGGCATTCCACCACTCCACCATTCCAACCCGCCCGAACCAGAGAGTGAAACCGGAAAGTTATTCTTCGGCCGCCCCTTACCTGAATCATATAGGTGTCGGCCACCGGTGGGAACCTTATTGGCGGTCCCGGGCCTCAACAGGGGGAAGCAAGTCTCGCCCCCGGCCCGCGGCGTTTTCATCATCGACCGCGTCGTCGGGTGAGGAATCACCTCGGTTATTCCCCCTCAGATAGGCGGTATGGTCCGCCCGCCGCCGATGCCTTGCATTGGTTACCAGTCAGCCGGACTATCGAGCCGGCTTGACGGGTCTGCTACGATACTCCTAGACACACCGCGGCGCCTCACCGGGGCCGCGAGCGGCCGGGCTTGGCCGGATAGTCGCCAGTGCTCTGGACAGTCTGGCCGGGCGACGCAGCGACTTATCCGACGGGAGACGGAGGCATGAAGTCGAAACAGATTGTGGGGATCGTTCTCAAGAAGGGGCTGCCGGTCGTCGTGGGGCTGGGGGTCCTGGTCGTGGTCATCGCCTGGCTGGCCGGGACGTTTACGGAGAAGATTCCGCCGGGCCCGACCGCGATGGCCGGCGATGAGTTGCCGCCCGGCCCAGACTACGGAGTCTACCCGGTCCGAGAGATCGAGAAGTCGTACATCGAGGAGGCCATCGGCACCCTCAAATCGGCCCGACGCACGGAGGTCTCCGCGCGTGTGCAGGCCGCCATCACCCGGATCGCCGTCGGGGCGGGCGACACGGTGGCCGAGGGGGACGTGTTGATCGAGCTGGACCGCCAGGACTTCGAGGCCCAGCTCAGCCAGGCCCAGGCCGCCCTGGAAGCGGCCAACGCGGCCACCGACCAGGCCCAGGACATCTACGAGCGGGCCAGGCGTCTGCGAAAGACCAGCCCCGGGGCCATCGCCGAGCAGGACTTCAACCAGATGTACTCCAACCTGCTCGGGGCCCAGGCCAACCAGAGCGGGGCCCGTCAACGGGTGGCGGAGGCCCAAGTCCGGCTTGCCTACACGACGATCAAGGCCCCCAAGTCGGGCACGGTGGTCGACCGCTGGGCCGAAGAGGGCGACATGGCCCAGCCGGGCGTGCCCCTGTTGAGCCTCTACGACCGCACCTCGCTCCGCCTGGAGGTCCCCGTGATGGAGAACCTGGCGACCAAGATGCAGAAGGGCGACAAGCTGACGGTGCACATCGACGCACTGGATCGCGATTTCCCGGGCGTCGTGGACGAGAAGGTGCCCCAGGCCGAGGCGGCCAGCCGCTCGTTCCTGGTCAAGGTCCGCCTCCCCGAGTCCGGGGAGCTGTACGAAGGGATGTTCGGGCGACTCGAGGTCCCCGCCGGCATTCGGCGACACCTCTGCCTGCACACGGGCGCGATCCAGCGGGTGGGCCAGTTGGAATTCGTCACGGTTATCGATCCGAGCACCGGCAACCGGGAGCGGCGGTTCGTCAAGACGGGTCGCCGCGGGGACGCGCTCCACCGTGAAGTGCTCAGCGGGCTGGAGGCCGGTGAGCAGGTGCTGCTCGTGCGGCCCGAGTCTGCCGAGCAAAATGCGCCGGAGCCCGCCGGCCTGAGTGCGGGCGATCCCCCGGCGAAGCAGCCGACCGGCCAGTGAGCAAACAGGGAGGGTAACCCCCGCAATGAGTAGCGATACCCCAAAAACCCCGTTCTTGACTCGCGTCGTCGAGGTCTTCCTGCGAGGCGACGTGGCCATCCTGCTGGTCGTCGTTTCGATCCTGCTGGGCCTGGCCGCCCTCTATCTGACGCCCCGCGAAGAGGAGCCGCAAATCGTCGTGCCGCTGGCCGACGTGCTGGTCTCCGCGCCCGGGCTCTCGGCCCACGACGTCGAGCAGAAGGTGACCAACCGGCTGGAGAAGCTGCTCTACCAGATCGACGGCGTGGAATACGTTTATTCGATGTCCATGCCCGGCCAGTGCATCGTGACCGTGCGGTACTACGTGGGCGAAGACCGCGAGGACTCGATCGTCAAGCTGTACAACAAGCTGCACTCGAACCTCGATCGCATCCCGCCCGCCGTGACCAGTTGGGTCGTCAAGCCGGTGGAAGTCGACGACGTGCCGATCGTCAACGTCACCCTCTGGTCCGACCGGCCCCGGCTCTACGGCGACCACGAGCTGCGGCGGATCGCCGAGCAGCTCCAGCAGGAGTTCCAGGCGATCCAGAACACCAACAACGTTATGGTGATCGGCGGTCGCCCCCGGCAAATTCGCGTCGAGCTGAAGCCCGCCCAACTGGCCGCCCGGGGCACCTCGGCGTTGCAGGTGGCCGACGCGTTGCGGGCGAGCAACGTGAACGTTCGCTCCGGGCAGTTCGAGCAGCAGAACGAGCAGTTCGTGGTCGAGGCGGGCACGTTCATCCGCGACGCCGGGGACCTGGGCGACCTGGTGATCCAAGTGTCGGGCGACCGGCCCGTCTATCTCAGGAACGTGGCCGAGGTGATAGACGGCCCGGCGGAAGTGGAGAGCTACACCTGGATCGGATTCGGCCCGGCCGTCCAGAACCCTTTCGATTCCAAGGATCGCCCGGCGGAAGAGGGCGGACGATCGCCCGGCCAGGCCGCCCCGGGGCGTGTCGAGCCGGCGCCGGGGGCGCTCTTTCCCGCGGTGCACATCGCCGTTGCCAAGCGAAAGGGGACCAACGCCGTTTGGGTCGCCGAGGCGGTCGAGCAGCGCATGGACGAGCTGGCCCACACGCACCTCCCCGACGGCGTCCAGTTCCGCATCACCCGCGATTACGGCGAGACGGCCGACGCCAAGGTCGACGAGCTGGTCGAGAGCCTGGCGATCGCGGTGATCACGGTGATCGGGCTGATCGGGCTGGTGATCGGCTGGCGTGCCGCGTTGGTCGTGGCGCTGGCCATCCCGGTTTGCTACAGCCTGACGCTGTTCATCAACCTGCTGGCCGGATACACGATCAACCGGGTGACGCTGTTCGCGCTGATCCTGTCCTTGGGACTTCTGGTGGACGATCCGATCACCGACGTGGAGAACATCGCCCGGTACTTCGCCATGCGCGTGCTGCCGCCTCGTCCGGCCGTGTTGCGGGCGATTCAGGAGGTGCGGCCTGCGTTGATCCTTTCGACCCTGGCGATCATCGCCAGCTTCCTCCCGTTGATGTTCATCACCGGGATGATGGGCCCGTACATGGCCCCGATGGCCTTGAACGTGCCGCTGACGGTGGTCGTCTCGACGATCGTGGCGTTTGTGATCACGCCCTGGTTGGCGATGGTGGCGCTCGGGAAGCTGAGCAAAGGCCGCCGCGAGGAGCCGGCGTTCGACCTGACGAAGCGGCCCATCTACCGCCTCAGCAAGGCCGTGCTCAGCCCGATCCTCGACCGGCGGTGGCTTGCCTGGGCGACGCTGGGGGCGGTGGCCCTGCTGTTGGCGGGAGCGATGGCCCTGCCGGCGTTCCGGTTGGTGCCGCTGAAGATGCTGCCGTACGACAACAAGAACGAGTTCCAGATCATCGTCGACATGCCCGAAGGGTCGACGCTGGAACGCACCGAGGCCGTCACCCGGCGACTGGGGCAATACCTGGCCGGGGTCGCCGAGGTCCGCGACTTTCAGCTCTACGTGGGTCTGGCCTCGCCGATGGACTTCAACGGCATGGTGCGCCACTACTTCTTCCGCAAGGGGCCGAACGTGGCCGACATTCGCGTGAACCTGGCCCCCAAGGAAGTGCGGGCGCAGCAGTCGCACGAGATGCTTCTGCGGATTCGGGACGACCTGACCGAGGTGGCCCGCCGGGCCGACCCCGGCGCGAACATCAAGCTGGTCGAGGTGCCGCCCGGCCCGCCGGTCATCTCCACGGTGACGGCCGAGGTCTACGGGCCGCCCGACCAGGACTACGCCGGCCTGATCGCCGCGGCCCGGCGCGTCGAGGAGCGGCTGGAGCGGGAGCCGGGGATTCGCGACGTCGACGGTAGCGCCGAGGACGACCAGACTCGACTGGTTTTCGTGACGGACCAGCCCAAGGCGGCCCTGTCGGGAGTCTCCAAGGAGAACATCGCCAACACGCTCCAGCTCGCACTCAGCGGCCTGACCGCCACGGTGGTGGAAGAGCCCGGGGAGGTCGATCCGCTCCTGGTCCGGCTCCGGCTCAGTCGCACCGAACGATCGGCCGAAGACGACTTACGGGAGATCTACGTGCGCGGCCGGCAGGGCCAGTTGGTGCAACTGGGGGCCCTGGGAGAGTTCTCCGAGCAACTGGAAGACAAGACGATCTATCACAAGAACCTCCGGCGCGTGGCGTACGTGTTCGGCGAAGTGGCCGGGCGCCCGCCCGCCGACGCGATCATGGACATGGAGTTCGACCGCCAAACCGACGGCGCCGAGACCGCGCCGGCGGCCAAGGTCCGGCCGGCCGAAGAGCGAACCTGGCTCTCGCCCGGCGGCGACGATCCCTGGTCCGTGCCGGAAGGCTACGAGGTGCACTGGGCCGGCGAGGGCGAGTGGAAAATCACGCTCGACGTGTTCCGCGACCTGGGGCTGGCCTTCGCCGCGGCGCTGTTGGGTATTTTTGTGATCCTCATGTTCCAGACCGATTCGCTGGTCCTGCCGGTGGTGATCATGCTGGCGATCCCACTGACGCTGATCGGCATCATGCCCGGCTTCTGGGTTTTGAACGTCATCGCCAATCAGGAGGTAGGCGGGTATCCGAACCCGGTCTTCTTCACGGCCACGGCGATGATCGGGATGATCGCCCTGGCCGGGATCGTGGTCCGCAACTCGGTCGTGCTGATCGATTTCATCCACCACGGCCAGGCGGACGGGCTTCCGCTCCGCGAGGCGGTGATCCAAAGCGTGGCCGTGCGCACGCGCCCGATCGTGCTGACCGCCGGCACGACCCTGCTGGGCAACTGGGTGATTACCCTCGATCCGATCTTCTCCGGCCTGGCCTGGGCGATCATCTTCGGCCTCCTCACCTCGACGATCTTCACCCTGCTGGTGATCCCGGTCGTCTATTGGCTGCTCCACGGTAAACAAGAGGCGGCCGGCCAAAGGGTCGCTTGAGGCGCTCGGGAAACCGGGTCGCCAAGGAGGCGTCTCGAAGAGCCCTATTCGCCCGCTCGATGGGGCCCTCAACGGCCGACTTGACTTCCGAGCGGCCCACGCTCGCGTGCGTGGCCCCTATAATGACTCACTCAGACGGCAAGCCGAGTTGAAGAAGCTGCCGTTCGACCAGCTACCAAGGAGAAAAGCATGAAGGTTCGCGTAGACGCCGACACTTGCGTCGGCTGTGCTGCCTGTGAGGACATCTGCCCCGAGGTGTTCGAGATGAGCGACGAGGATAAGGCGGTCGTCAAGGTCGATCCGGTTCCGGCGGAACTGGAGGATGGCTGCCGGGAAGCGGCCGAGCAGTGTCCTGTCGACGCGATCTCCGTGAAGGAGGAGTAAGGGGCGACCGAAAAACAACTTCCCGACTTCAGTAGCACGCCACACGCGATGTGCCGTCCGCTGGCTACGTCACACGGCGTGTGTCTGCTATTCCGCAAATGCGGAAGTTATTCTTCG
>CAZDHR010000426.1:0-5894 GCA_964505295.1 uncultured Planctomycetaceae bacterium | reverse complement strand
CGGCCAACGCTTTTTTGTCCTCGATCATCCGGTCAATCTGCTCCTCCAGCGTGCCCAGGCAGACGAATTTATGGACGAGGACGTTGCGCGTTTGGCCGATGCGGAAGGCGCGGTCGGTGGCCTGGTTTTCCACGGCCGGGTTCCACCATCGGTCGAAGTGGAACACGTGGTTGGCCCCGGTGAGATTCAGCCCCGTACCGCCCGCCTTGAGCGAGAGGAGGAAGACGGGCGGGCCGGCGTCGGCCTGGAAGCGGTCGACCATGTTGCCCTCCAACCGGCGAATCAGCTTGCCGACCCAGCCGGTGGCCTTCACGCCCTCGAAGCCGAGCCCGCCGGGCGGCGCCGCGGCGCCGACGGCCATCTGGACCACCTCCCGAGCGCTGACCTCTTCCTTGGCCTTCTTCTTCCAGTAGTCCAAAGCCGCGTGGATCTGCTCGACGTTGACCTCCACCCACTGGCCGCGGACCCGGACCAAGGGCTGCTTCGCCCGGGCCAGCCGCTCCAACTCCTGGCGATTGACCTTCTTGCCGCCCAGCACGACTTCCCAGTCGAACTTGACCATCTCGTCCAGCGACAGGCCGCTTCCGCCCTGCATCCTTGGGCTCTTGATCGCGGCCCGAACGCTCAGCCGCTGCTTCGTGCCCGTGCGCGTCCACCACGAGGGAAGCATCACCCCGAAGCCCGCCTGCTCCAACGCGATGGCCCGCTCGGTGAGGAACTCGTGGGCAGCGGCTGCATCGAGCCCGTAGCCGGCCGGCTCGGCCGACTTGAGACTCGCCTCGATCCGTGGGCAGATCCCCGAGGCCTGGCCCAGCGAAGCAAGGAGGTACTCCTTCGGCTGGAACCCTCGGCGCTTGAGCACCGAAGCCTTGCGCCCGCGCGACTGCCATGCGTCGGCCACCGGAACCAGAAGACTCGGATCGTCCACCGCCTGGAGCAGGTACCGGACGTACCACCCGTCGTCCTCCACACCCGACGGGCCGTCTCCGTTGGCCGGCGTGTCGCCGTTTCCATCCGGCGGCTCTTCCAGGCGGAAGCAGAGGCGAAACGGCGCGGCCGTGGAGACCGCCATGGGACGCCGCCACCGGCGAGCCTGTCCGGCGAACTCCGCCAGCTCGGACGGCTCGCCCTGCATCGTCCCGTCGCCGTGCCGCAGTGCGTCAAGCCACTGATCGTGGATGCTGTCGAAGTGCTGAGACTTCGCTCGCCGGGCGCGGCGACGCGTCTTCTCAGCGGCTCGCTCGGGCAGCGACGAGCGGACCAGCTCGTCCACCATGCGCGCGGCAAACCGCTTCAGCAGGTCGACCCCCGCGGTTTCAGGCGGAGCGGTCGTCTCAGGGTCGGACATCGCCCGGGCCGACGCCGGCATCCGCCGGGCCATGTCGGCCAGCCGCTCCGCATCGGCCCCCGGCAAAGACCGGCTCCCAACGTGCGCGGTAGGCCCCGTTCTGTTCGGTGACTCCGGGCAGGAACTGCTGCCGGGCCACCAGCGAGGCGGCCAGGCGCAAGGCTCCTGCCCAGAAGGCCAAGTCGCGGCCGACCAGAACGCCGGGCGCGAGCGTCTGCCGATCGGCCACTCCACAGAGCAAATCGACCGCCGCCGCCGGCTCCAGCGGCAACGTCGTGACCGTCCAGGAGGACAACTTGGGCCTTGCGCGGCTCGCGGGGACTTCCGCCACCAAAGGGCCCGACGGAACCGGCACGGCACCGCGGGCTGGAACCCAAATCAACATGGGCCGCGACTGGGCCTTCCGGGGCTTGTTTCCCAGAGGAGCCGCCCGGAGCGCAGCGGCCAACTCATCCCAACCAGCCCCGTAAGGTAGGTCGATGGGACGAGGGGATTTTGGCGGTCGCCCTCTTCTCGCATTGGCAGGCGAGACGCCCTTGCCGGACACTTCCGCCCAAAGCCACAGATCGTCGGCGAAAGCGGCCGCGTGCAGAACGATCATCGCTCGGCCTCCCTCCGTGTGCTACGAACGATCCAGAAACTCCGAGAAACGCGACCGAACCCTTCCAATGTACCGCCGCCAGCCGACTATGGGAAGCACGTCTCTGGCGACGAGCCGAGGAGGTGACGGGGTGGCAAGGTGACGCGACTTCCGGGACGACCCGTCACCTTGTCACCCCTTCATCCCGTCACCGGACGCGGCGCTCCATCGCTCAGGCGCTCTTGGCCCGCATGTCTTCCCGGATCGGGTAGAAGACGTCGATCGCCCGCATCGGACGGTCGCCGGCGATCACCTTGTGGGGGACGCCGCCGGGAAGACGCCACATCTGGCCGGCGCGGACGTGGAACGACTTGCCTTCGCTAATGAACTCCGCTTCCCCTTCCACCATGTAGCCGATTTGCTCGTGGGGATGGCTGTGCTCGTCGATCACCGCATGCGGCTCCATGTCGACCACCGAGAGCGTCATCTTCTCGGCCTCCATGGCGTGCATCTCGACGCCCGCAAACGGGTTCATCCGGATACAGTCGTCGCGGTTGACGATGAACGGGAACATGGTCGGCAGCCTCCCGGCAAGGATGAGGTTGGAACGGAGCACGGGCCGTCTATTGTACCGTCTGCGAGCCCGTTGCCCAACGCGGGGCCTCCCTTGTCGAGCCGCGGCCGGGGGTGGAGAATACCCGGCATGTCGGACGCTTCGACCAAGGAAACGAAACAGCCTCCGCAGGCGCCCAGGTACCACCCGCTGGTGATCGTGCTGGTGGCCGTGTGCGCGGGCATCGCGGCCGATCGTACATGGGAAGTGCCCGTTGCCGCGTGGTCGGCGGTGGCCGGCGTGGCGTGGGTCGGGTGGGCGGCCTTGTGGCGACGCGGGTGGGACCGGACGGCCGGGCTGGTGCTGTTGGCCTCGGTCGCCGCGTGCGGCGGTCTGTGGCACCACCTGCAGTGGAATCTTTTCGCCCGGGATGACCTGGGGTGTTACGCCCGAAGGGAGCGGCAGCCGGTCTGCGTCGAGGCGATCGCGCTGGGGGGGCCGCGGCGCGTGCCGGCACCCGAGTTCAATCCAATGCGAATAATCCCCCCGTTCGATCACACCCGAGTCGAGCTGGAGGTGACCGGCATCCGCGACGGGGCACGCTGGCGCCCCGCCGCCGGGCGCGCCCGGCTGGCGGTCGAGGGCCACCTCTTGGGCATCCGGGCCGGGGATCGGCTGCGGGTCTTCGGACAGTTGTCCGCGACCCGTGCGGCCCGGAATCCGGGCGACTTCGATTCGGCCGCGCACCATCGGGCCCGTCGCCGGCTCAGCCAACTGGGGAGCGATTATCCCGAGTGCGTGAGCGTGGCTCGCCGCGGCAACTCCCTCAGCCCCCGCCGTTGGATCGAAAACGTGAGGACCGCCGGGCGCGGGTTTCTGCGAAGGCACCTCGACGAGCGCCAGGCCGCGCTGGCCGCTACCGTCCTCTTGGGCGCCCGGGAGGAGATCACCGACAAACGGGTGCAGGCGTTTATGGAGACGGGCACGGTTCATTTGCTGGCGATCTCGGGCTTGCACGTGGGGATCGTTGCCGGGGCCTTGTTTTTGGGCTTGCGCCTGGTGTTCGCGCCGCGGAGGCAAGCGGTGCTCTGCGTGGCCGTGGCGGCCGTGCTCTACACGTTGCTCGCCGACGCCCGGCCCCCGGCCATTCGGGCGACGATCCTGGTGCTGACGTTCTGCGCGTCGACGTATCTCGGGCGCCCCCGGCTGACGTTCAACTCGCTGGCGGCCGCGGGACTGGTCGTGTTGGCGCTGAACCCGGCCGACCTGTTCCGCATCGGCGTTCATCTGTCGTTCGTCGCCGTGGCCGGTTTGATGTGGTGGTTCGGCACGGTGCATGGACACGATCGGGTCGGCCGGCTATTGGCGAAGGACCGGGCGTGGCCGTGGCGAGTCCTCGTGACTGCCTGGCGTTGGGCGCGGCAACTGACACTAGCCGGTCTGGTCATCTGGCTGCTAACGCTGCCACTGGTCATGGCCCGGTTTCACCTGTTCACGCCCGTTGCCCCGGTCCTGAACACTTTGCTATGGCTTCCGATGGGCTTTGCCCTGGTCAGCGGCTTCGGGGTGCTCGTGTTCGGGTGGGTCCTGCCGCCGTTGGCGGCCGTGTTTGGTGGGTGCTGCAACGGGGCGCTTTGGCTTCTGGAGTCGAGTGTCGAGACGGCGCGGGACGTGCCGTGCAGCCACTTCTGGGTGCCGGGCCCGGCCGAGTGGTGGCTTCTGGGCTTCTACGGGGGGGCAGGGCTTCTGGCCGCGCTTCCTGCGATTCGGCCGCCGCGGCGATGGTGCCTGGCGCTGTTGGCCGGATGGATTGCGGTTGGATTCATCCCATCGATGGCGCGTAGCCATGCGGGTCGACTGGAGTGTACGTTCTTGTCGGTCGGCCATGGGTGCGCGACGTTGTTGGAGCTGCCTTCCGGTCAGACGATGCTGTACGACGCCGGGTGCCTTGCCTCGCCGGAGATCGGGGCGCGGTCGGTCGCCGCGTCGCTCTGGTCGCGGGGAATCACGCACCTGGACGCCGTGATCCTCTCCCACGCGGATGCCGATCACTACAACCTGTTGCCCGACCTGCTGGAGCGATTCTCGGTGGGCGCGGTCTACGTGACACCGGTGATGTGCGAATACGAAAACCGTGCGATGGGTGCCCGGCGCGAGGCGATCCGCGAGGCGGAGGTCCCGGTGCGGGAGATTTTCGCCGGGGACAGGCTCCGGGGCGGGGAGGGCTGTCGGATCGAGGTCCTGCACCCGCCCCGCCGTGGCGTGATCGGCGAGGATAACGCCAACAGCATCGTGTTGGCGATCGAACACTGCGGGCGGCGAATCCTCCTCCCCGGTGATCTCGAATCGCCGGGGCTGGACGACTTGCTGGCCGAAGAGCCGTGGGACTGCGATGTCCTGCTGGCCCCGCACCACGGGAGCCGGAGCAGCAACCCCCCCGGCTTGGCTATGTGGTGTCAACCCGAATGGGTCGTCATCAGCGGCAGCCTCGATTCCCACCAGCCGGAGACCGCCGCGACCTACCGCGCGGCGGGGGCGCAAGTATATGTCACGGGCGAGGTTGGGGCGGTCCGTTGTGCCATCGACGCGTCTGGGCTGCGCACGGAGGGCCTCTTGCGGCGCCGGGCGGGGACACGAGGCGCCCTAGATTTCCTAAATTGACGATTTTGTTGCGGGGGGCGCGTCGGCAGGCAGTGCGCGAAGCGCGCAGGTACGCCAATTCCGCGTTGGACCGCGCAATCCAGAACCCCCGTTGCAAAGAACCTGACAAATGATACACTTAGCACCTTAGTGAGTTGGAATTACAGGAAATGTGGATGTAGTGCTAGGAGACATGGTAGGAGGAGCGTGCTTCGGCAGGGAGGCATGAGAAGCCGGCTCGACGGGAGGACTCGCGGTAGCAGATGACTGTCACGAAAGAGCGGAAACAGGAGCTGATTGATCAGTTCAGGCGCAGTGGGGATGACACCGGCTCCGCAGAAGTGCAGATCGCCATTCTCACGACCCGGATCAATGGGCTGACTCAGCATTTGCGGACTCACAAGAAGGACTTCGCCGGGAGGCGTGGTCTTCTGATGCTGGTGCGTCGGCGTCGCCGGTTGCTCGACTACCTCAAAAGGGTGGACCCGCAACGCTACCTCGACATCATTCGGCGCCTCGATATCCGCAAGTAGTGCGTTGCTCTTTGGTCGCTCCCGGGGCCGGCTCGTTGCATGTCGTGACGCTCGCTCTCGCGATCTTCCGGCAGTCACGGGCAGCGGCTCTCGTCTACTCCGTATGGGGCCCGACGCCCCTTCTCGTCGATGGCGCCCGGGGCGCCCCCTCTTCCGGTCTCGCTAGGACCAGGACCAGTAGGTGAAGGTAGGGAAGAACATTGAAAGTGCGCATTGAGAAACAGATTGGTTCGGGGACTC
>CAZDHR010000425.1:0-5918 GCA_964505295.1 uncultured Planctomycetaceae bacterium | reverse complement strand
TGGAGCACCACTTCTACAGCGTGGAGACGGCGGCCCCGTTGATGCGGGCGGCCCGCGTGGGGACCACCGACGTGATGGCCCGCCCCGCCAAAGGCGAGTTCATGCGCATGGGGCGGATGCTCGAAGCCGGGGCCCAGGGGATCATGTACCCCAGGTGCGACGACGCGGCCGAGGCCGCCGAGGCGGTCCGCTGGGCGAAGTTCGCCCCCCAGGGTACCCGAGGCTGCGACGCCGCCAATCCCGACAACCCCTACCTGATGATGCCCGTCGCCGACTACGTCGCCGAGGCCAACCGGCAGACGTTCATGGTCATCCAGGTGGAAGATCAGCAGGCGTTGGAGCGGGCGGACCAGATCGCGGCGGTCGACGGCGTCGACGTCCTCTTCCTCGGCCCCGGCGACTTCAGTATCTTGAGCGGCATCCCCGGCCAGTTCGACCATCCCCGGGTCCAACAAGCGATGGAGACGGTCGCCCGGGCCGCCAAAAACGCCGGCAAGCACTGGGGCTGCCCCGCGTTCTCCGTCGACCACACCCGCCAGTTGATCGAGATGGGCGCCCGATTCATCGCCCACAACGCCGATGTCCTCATGGTCAAGGCCGGCATGGAGCAGCTCCGCCGCGACTTCGCGCCCCTGGGGTTCACGTTCGACGACTCCCGCCTGCCGGGGGCGTGAGGACCGTTCAGGGACGAGGGAAGACGCATGTCTTGCAGACAAGCCGCTTGCGGCTTCGCCCTTCTGACTCCAGACGAACAGCAAGCCGGCCGGCCCTCGAGCCAACCACGTTGCATCCCGCGGTGTCCCGGGCTATCCTGGATCCGTCTCTGCAGACTCTCCGAAGCGAATACCTCGACACAAGGAGATTGCCTATGAGCCAGGTCAAACTGAGCCGCCGCCGTTTCCTGAAACGGGTGACGGCCGCTACCGCCGCGGGCGCGATGGCGCCCTACTACTGGTCGAGCCGGGGCGCCGGGGCCGAATCGAAAAACGATCGCGTAGGCGTGGCTTCCATCGGCACCAGCATCTACACCGATCGCTGGGGACACAAGGGCGAGATGGACGGTCGCGGCGCCGTGGTCGGCCACCAGGCCGGCCGGGTGGGCAACATGGTCGCCGTGGCCGACGTCAACCGCCGCTACGCCGAGCATTTCGCCGCCCGCTACGACGGTCGCTGCAAGGTCTACACCGACTATCGCAAGCTCCTCGAACGCAACGACGTGGAAGCGGTGACCATCGGCACGCCTGACCACTGGCACTCGAAAATCGCCATCGAGGCGATGCTCGCCGGCAAGGACGTCTACTGCGAGAAGCCGCTGACGCTCACCATCGACGAGGGCAAGAAGATCTGCCAAGTGGCCAAACAGACCGGCCGGGTGTTCCAGGTCGGCACGCAACAGCGGAGCGAGTACGGCCGCGTGTTCCTCAAGGCGATCGCGATCGCCCGAAGTGGTCGGCTGGGCGACAAGCTGCACGCCCTTTCGAGCGTGGGAACGGCCCAGGGGGGCGGCCCGTTCGAGAACCAGGACCCGCCGCCCGAGCTCGATTGGGACTTCTGGCTCGGCCAGGCCCCCAAGGTGCCCTACTGCCCCCAACGCTGCGACTACGACTTCCGCTGGTGGCTGGAGTATTCCGGCGGCCAGGTGACCGATTGGGGCGTTCACCACACCGACATCGCCCTCTGGGCCCTGGGCGCGGAGAACACCGGCCCGGTCGAGATCGAGGGCACCGGCGACTTCCCCCACGTCGCCAACGGGTACAACGTCGCCCTGGCGTTCGACTGCACGATGCGCTTCGCCGGCGGGAACACGATCCGGCTTTTCAGCGGCCCGAACGAGCTGATCCTCTCCGGCGAGAAAGGCCGCATCCGCGTCAACCGCGGCGGACTGACCGGGAAGCCCGTCGAGGAGCTTACGAAAGCCGACCAGGAGCGGCTCGACGAGGAGATCCTCGAACTCTGCGGCGGCTGGAAGACGAGCGGCCGGGAAGGCGACCACATGCAGAACTTCTTCGACTGCATCAAGAGCCGCGAGCTGCCCATCTCCGACGTCTTCTCGCACCACCGCTCGGTGAGCGCCTGCCACCTGTGCAACATCGCCATGCGCCTAAAGCGGAAGGTGCGATGGGACCCCAAGAAGGAGGACTTCGTCGGCGACGACCAGGCCAGCGCGATGCTCAGCCGCAAGCAGCGGGAGCCGTACACGATCGACGTGTGACCGGGCCACGCCACGCCGAGCGGAGTCGGCCAAGCACCCACACTTCAGTGAGTGTCGTTGTTCGCTCCGCGAACAAGCGTCTTCCTCCGGTTCCCAAGCTCCAGCTTGGGAACCAGTAGAAGAGTTGGGATCTTCCCGCCATTTAGCCCCGGGTGATTCACCCGGGGCTAAGCGCGAACGCTCAAGAAGACGTCGGCCGAGGACGCCGTGATGCCCACTATCACCAGCCTCCAGAATCCGCGCGTCAAAGCGGCCGTCCGGCTCCGCGATCGGCGGTCTCGCCGGAAGCAGGGTCGGATCCGGATCGACGGCGCCCGGGAGCTGGGGCGGGCGATTCAAGCCGGCGTGCCGATCGCCGAAGCGTTCGTCTGCGAGCCGCTCTGCCAGAGCGACGAGGTCCAGCGCGTGCTCGCCGGGCTTCGCAACTCCGGGGCGGAGATCCTCGCCGTCAGCAAAACCGTGTTCGACAAGCTGGCCTTCGGCGATCGGGCCGACGGCGTGCTGGGCGTCGCGCCGACGCCTCGGCCGACGCTCGCGGACCTCGCGCTTTCGGACGATCCGCTGGTCGCCGTGCTCGAAGGCGTGGAGAAGCCGGGGAACGTCGGGGCCGTGCTCCGAACCGGCGACGCGGCCGGGCTCTCCGCCCTGATCGTGGCCGACGGGCGCACCGATCTTTACAACCCGAACGCCATCCGCGCGAGCCTGGGCACCATCTTCACGCTGCCCGTCTGCACGGCGACGGCCCAAGAGACCCTCGACTGGCTCCGGCAGCAAGGGCTTGCCATTTTCGCCGCCCGGGTGGACGGCTCCGCCCTCTACACCGAGGTCGACCTGCGCCGCCCGGCCGCCATCGTCCTCGGCGGCGAGGCCGAAGGGCTCACCGACCTCTGGACGGGCGCCGACGTGACCGCCATCCGCCTCCCCATGCTCGGCGCCGCCGACAGCTTGAACGTCTCGGCCACCGCCGCCGTGCTCTTCTACGAAGCCCTCCGGCAACGGCGCCCGTCGTAGGGTGCGTGCTTGCACGCACGCGCTTGTCTGAAGTGACGCGCCCGCCGGCTACTCGATCCATCCGCCGGGTGGTATCCAGTTCCGGAGGTTCTGCGGCTCTTCCGCTCCCCAGTCCTCGTCGTATTCGCCAAGCCGGACGTACATCGCGAACGTCGAATAGGGCCATTCGCGAGGAGCGGATACCAGACCGTGCTTGACCGGGTTGTAGTGGATGTAGTCCAGGTGGTGTTTCCAGTCGTCCCCGTCACGGATTGTATGTTCCCAGCCTCTCCGTTGCCAGATAGCATGCTCCCCGCGCCGCCTGCGCGAAGCAGATCGCGGCGGCTCCCTGTAGCCGGCGGCCAACAAATCGCGCGTGAAGCGGCTCTTCGCCAAACGCCACCGCGTGCTGTAATCGTCGTCCCCCGGAGGCAGTTTCCACAACGTGTGGAGGTGGTCCGGCAGAAGTACCATGGCCACGATCTCAAACGGTCGCTCCGTGCGAGTACGCTCGAGCGCCTCGCGCAGGAGTGGCCGGGCCTCGTCGGAGATCAGAATGCGCCGGCGCTGGTGCGTGACGATCGTGAAGAAGTAGAGACCACCCGGCTTGCGCCATCGGCGGTACCAGCTCATGGTTCGTCCCCAAGGCGAAACGCGTGTTGCGGGTGTTTCTTCCGGAACACGTAAGAACGCGTGCGTGCAAGCACGCACCCTACGGAACTGCATCACTTCCGTCGCCACGCGATCCACGCCAGCACGCCCACGGCGGCGCCGCCGAGATGGGCCAGGGCGGAGACGTTACTGACGCCGGCCAGTTGGAGGAAGACGAAGAGGAACTGGAGGGCGAACCAAAGGATCAGGGCGACCCAGGCGGGCATGTAGAACCAGCGAAAAAGGATGAAGTAGCGGAGCAAGATGCCAAGTCGCGCTTCGGGGAAACGGAGGGCGTAGAACGTGATGATGCCGGAGATCCCGCCGCTTGCCCCGATGCAGGGGATCGTCGAGCGGGGGTCGCCCAGCACGTGGGCCGCGTGGCCGGCCAGCGCCGCAACGGCCAGCAGGAGCAGGTATCGCCAGCTCCCCAGGTAGTCTTCCACGTTGTCGCCGAACACGATCAGGAAGTAGGCGTTGGCGATCAGGTGGAGGAGACCCGCGTGGAGAAAGAAGGACGTGAACAGCGTGAACACGCGATCCGGCCACATCTCCGCGGGGATCAGCCCGTACTGCTGGACCACGTCGTGCAAGCTCTCCTGCGTCAGGGCGAAGACGCCCACCAGCGCGGCGGCCAGCCCCCACGTGAGCCAGGGCCAGCCCTTCACCGCCGCCACGCCGCACTCGACCGGCATCCCCAGCAGGCCGGGGATCCACTTCCATTTTTCCTCCGGACCCAAAAGCGTGTCGTCGTCGCGATCTGCCTGCTCGCCGACCGCCTCGACTTCGGCGACCGCGAGCCTCTCGCGGGCCTCCGGGGGCAGGGCCTCCTCCTTCTCCTCGGCGGACGGCGGCGCTTCGGGCAGCTTCTCCATCTCTTCGGGATCGAACCAGACGAAATGGCAGCCGGTGCAGACGTCGAGCGGGACCCGCATGCCGTCGACCCGCAGACCGACTTCGGCCATGGCTCGATGGCAGACGGGGCAGCCCACGCCCGCCTGCGTTTCCCCGAGGATCGCCTCGCGCCATAGCGTCTTGGCCGGCTCCCGTCCGGCCATCCGCCGCACGACCGACAGGCTCACCGCCCGACCTTGGCACCCCGGACACACGAAGAAGACGCCGTGATTGGTCTTCGTGCGTACCAGCCGCCGACGGCACTTGGGGCAAACGAGCATCGGAGCGTCTCCCGGATTACGACAGGTCTTCCCAGAACTCGACGTAGGCTTCGATCGGCTCTCGAAGGGGCGTGGTCTGGTGCAGGAAGATCAGGGGGAAGTAGAACACTTCCGCGGCTTCCTCCTGTTCCCGATTCGGTCCCGTCGCCCTCAGGACGTAGACGGCGGGACCGATGCTGAGCACGTAGAAGATCGGCAGGAGGAGTGCTATCACCAGCGCGATGGCCAGCCCGCTTCTCCAGCGCCGTGTTTGAGAATCCATCGCTTCCGGCTCCGCGCGAGGAGATCGAGCCGCGGCCCCCGGCGACTCCCCGGATTGTACTGCGCCGGCGCGGCCTCGGGCAAGCACGCCATCACCCGGCGGCAGCGTCGCGCACCATGTGGGGCGATTTTTACTCCCACCGAGGCGGCTCTCCACCTTCCCGAGAGGCCGCCTCTTCCCGAGGAGTCGGCGCTTCGTCGTGGGTGATGGTCGGCGGCCGTCTCCACTTGACCAGATAGACAAGCGCGAGGAAGTCATACACGGCGTGGGTCACGATGGGAGCCAGCAAGTTACCGCTTGCGATCCAGACCCAGCCGAGGTACAGGCCCATCAGACCGGCCAGCACCACGTAGCTGGGCGTGATCGCATGGGCCAACCCGAACAGGACGGCGGCCACGGCCAGCCCGATCCACGCCCCCGAAGGTCCCGCCACCCAGCGGGCCACCCACTCCTGGAGCACGCCCCGAAAGAGCATCTCCTCGCCCAGGCCGGCCAGGATCGCGATGACCGCCAGATCGAGCACGCGGCAGTCGCGAAACAGCGGGACCAATAGCTCGTCGACCACGCGGAGCACGTCGGAGAACGGCCACACGCGAAACCGGACCGTCGCCGCCAGCAGCCCCATCAT
>CAZDHR010000424.1:0-5960 GCA_964505295.1 uncultured Planctomycetaceae bacterium | reverse complement strand
ATTGCCCAGGCGGCGCACAACTCGGGCGGGATCACGATCGCCCAGGTGGCGAGACTTCTGCCCGAGCCGGCCCCTCCCCAGCACGTGCGCGTGCCGGGAATCCTGGTGGACCGCATCGTCGTGGCACCCCCTGAGGACCATCCGCAGACCTTCGGCCACGGCGAGTTCGACGCCAGCCTGGTCACGGCCGCCTCGCCGGCCGAGGCGTGCGCGCGAGCTGCGCTCGAACCACTCCCCATGGGCCCCCGCAGGATCATCGCTGCCCGGGCCTGCGACGAGATCCCCGACGGCGCGATCAGCAACCTGGGGATCGGCATGCCGGAAGAGATTGCCCGAATCGCTGCCGAGCGGGGCTTGCTCGACCGCCTGACGCTCACCGTGGAGAGCGGACCGATCGGGGGGATACCGGCCGGGGGATTGAGCTTCGGTGTGTCGGTGCATCCGCAGGCGATCATCGATCAGCCGGCCCAGTTCGATTTCTACGACGGCCGAGGGCTCGACTACGCCGCGTTGGGAGCGGCCCAGGTCGACGCCGAGGGCAACGTGAACGTGTCGAAGTTCGGCACGCGTCTGGCCGGCGTGGGCGGGTTCGTCAACATCACGCAGACCGCCAAGAAGGTCGTCTTCTGCGGCACGTTCACCGTCTCGGGGCTGGAAGTGACAACCGGCGACGGCAAGCTGCGGATCGTCCGTGAAGGCCGCGTGCCGAAGTTCGTCAGCCAAGTAGAGCAGGTCTCGTTCAGCGCCCAGCACAGCCGCCGAATCAAGCAGGACGTGCTCTACGTCACCGAGCGGGCCGTGTTTCGCCTGCTCGAAGACGCGATCGAGCTGATCGAGGTCGCCCCGGGAATCGATGCGGAAGAGCAAGTATTCAAGCTCATGCCGTTTCCGCCCGTGATCCGCGAGGTCCGTCCGATGCCGTCCCATGTCTTCGCACCCCCGAGAGGATGACCTCATGTCGCGATGTTGCATCGTGGCCGCCAAGCGGACGCCTCAGGGCCGTTTCCTTGGAGCCTTGGCCAAGCTCTCGGCGGTCGATCTGGCCATCTGCGCCGGCCGCGCGGCCCTGGAGAACGTCGGACCGGAACGGATCGACCGAGTCATCGTGGGCAACGTGATCAGCGCCGGACTGGGGATGAACATGGCCCGGCAGGTCGCCGTCCGTCTGGGAATACCCGTGGATCGTCCGGCGATGACCGTCAACATGATGTGCGTCTCGGGCATGCAAGCGGTGATCCTGGCAGCCCAGGCGATTGCGACGGGTGAGGCCCGGGTAGTGCTTTGCGGCGGGGCCGAGTCGATGTCCAACGCCCCCTTCCTGCTCGATCGGGCGCGGTCCGGCTACCGGCTCGGCGACGGCGCGCTCGTCGATTGCCTGTTGCGCGACGGGCTGGTCGACGCCTTCGAAGGCGAACACATGGGCTTGACCGTGGAACGGATCGCCGAGCGCTACGCAATCGATCGCGCAGCTCAGGACGCCTTCGCGCTTTCGAGCCAGCAGAATACGGCCAAAGCGTATGCCGAGGGTCGATATGAGGATGAGCTCGTGCCGGTGGCCGAGCTTGAGAGAGATGAACACCCGCGCCCGGATACGACTCTTGAGAAGCTCGCAGGGCTATCACCCGCCTTCAAGCCGGACGGCACGGTCACCGCCGGCAATGCCTCGGGGATCAACGACGGGGCGGCGATGCTCGTGGTGTGTGACGAGGGGACCGCCGCGGAGTACGGCTGGACGCCCCTGGTGACGATCGGCGCGTACGCGACCGTGGGCTGCGATCCGGGATGGATGGGGCTGGGCCCGGTCCATGCCACGCGGCGCCTGTGCGAGCGACATCGGCTCAAGCCCCACGACTTCGATACGATCGAGCTCAACGAAGCCTTCGCGGTGCAGACGCTCGCCTGCACCCGGGAGCTCCGCCTGGAGCCGGATCGGGTGAACCCCGACGGCGGCGCGATCGCCTTGGGACACCCGATCGGCGCAAGCGGCGCACGGCTTCTGGTTCACTTGTCCCACCGCATCGCACGCGGCCATTCAGAGCGGGCGCTGGCCACCCTCTGTGCGGGAGGCGGAATGGGCGCCGCGATGGTGCTCGAATAGGCGTGGGGTGCGTGAAACGCACCATTATCTCCGGGTTCGGCAAATAGGGTGCGTTTCACGCACCCTACGCCCTCTTCTACTCGTTGAGCTGGGCCAGCGTCTCGAGAATCTCTACGCGAACCGCGTCGGCCTGGGTGCGGTCCTTGGGCTCGTGCCAGTGGATTTGGTCGACGCCTTCGGCGGTGAGGACCTGCTCAGCGGCGCCGGCGAGCAGCCGCTCGGCCCGCGCGATCGGCGCCTCGGCGCCGCCCGCGGCCTTCGACCGCTTGACGGCCTCGCGGAGCATGACGAAGCACTCGTAATCCTCGACGCTCTCGCGAATCGCTTCCATCTGCTTGCCGGGCGTGACGGTTTCGTCGTCGAGGAAGAGCGGCGTGTAGGGCCCGGCCTGCGTGAGGTACTCATTCCACGAGGAGCTGCCGCTGTTGTCGCCAAACGCCCAGAAGAAGCTGCCCGTGGCGCCGAAGTGCCAGCAGTGCCAAGCCTGGAGGCGGTAGTAGCTGTAAGGGTCCAACAGGCGCGCCGGGCCGGAGCACGAATAGGACTGAAGCTCCTTCCCCTTTCGCTGCTGGTCGAGATAGAACGGCTCGAAGAGCTTCGCCCGCTCGAGCCACATCGGGCGGTTGGGACAGAGCACGTCGCAGACCTCGAACAGCTCGGGCGGGGCCTTGGTCGGATCGCGATAGGTGGGGTCCTCCCAGATCAAGACTCCCGGCTCGGCCGCCTTGATCGCTCGCGCCCAGGCGACGATCGGCTCGACGTCGTCGGAGCCTTCGTGCGGCTCGTCGCGGATCAACAGCCCGAGCTGCTCCGGCGCGATCCCTTTCCCATTCATATGCCGCACCCAGGCGGAGATCCACGCGCCCACGCGACGCTCGAACTCGGGCGTCCCCATCTTCGCGCCCGCGCAGCTCGTCGGCACCGAGAGGAACACCATGTACCGGTCGGCGTCGGGCCAAAGTTCGACCCACTGGTCGAAGGATTTGGTATCCAGCCGGACCCGGGCCGGGTCGTTCGGGTCGAAATCGAATCGCATCATCACGCCCCCGGTGGCCCACGGGGCGTTGACGAAGTGCGATTGGAGATGCTCGACCAGCTTCTCACGGTTCTGCGGGGTGATGCCGTAGATCCCGCCGCTGTTTGTGTAACTCCATCCGCCGAGCCGAAGCGTCGTACGCCGGGGGAACTCCATCGGCCAGACCCGCAATCGAACCGGCACGTCGGGCGTGTCGACGCCTTCCGCCCCGACGACGATCTTGCCCTCGTAGTGGCCCGGCTCGACGTCCGTGGCGTGGAACGTAAGCCACACCTGGCGAACCAGCCCCGGCACCACGCGCACGACCCATGCCTGCCCTTCACGCCGGGCCTCCGGCAGGGCAGCCGCGACGGGCACCCCGCGCGACGTGTCGGTCCACGCCACCTCGTGAACCGTGACGCAACCCGGCGTGGGCGAACCGGGCAGGCCCTCGAAGTGAAGCCGCGCCGTCAGCGCACGATCGGTGCTATTGGCCAGATTGAACGCCGCCGCGCGGTATTCTCCCCGCATCGTATGGACCTCGATCGGCCGAGCCGGTCCGTCGGGCGGGACGGCGATCAGGTCGACCGGGTCCCACGTGGGCGGAACCCACGCCGACAGCCCCGGGCGCCCGAGCTTTCGCCAAAGCCCCGCCTGCACCGCGAAGAGCCGGCCGTGGGCATCATTCAGGGGCAACACGGCTCGGAACGACGCGTCGCCCGTCACTTCCTCCGGCCGGAACTGCTGCCGGGCGGTCTCCAACTCGGCGATGAGTCGGCGCTGGGCCGGCTCGTCGAGCTCGGCCTTGCGGATCGCATCGCCGATGGCGGTTCCGTCGGCCAAGAGGCGATGCCCAACTGCCCGTTGAAGCCGGCCTTTGCGATAGAAATCGGCGACGTCGGCCACGACCTTCCCGGAGGGCTCGCCGTCGAGCAACGCCTCGGGCCCGCGGAATACCTCCACTTCGTCGACGAACATATACGGTCCGCCGGGCAGAGGGACCATCACGAACTGGACGAACCTTCCGCGCGTTTTCAGCTCCCCGGTGATCAGGCGGCGGATGGCGTACGCTTCGGGCCACGGGCCGTTCTGCTTGTGGTCCAGGGCGACCAGCTCGCCGGCATCGCGGTAGGTCTTGCCGTCCTCGCTGGTGAGGACGTGAATCGCCAGCGGCCAGGTGACCTGCGCGGCGCCGGCCGCCGTGGTGAGCGCCACGCCGGCGATCGGCTCCACCCGGCCCAGGTCGACGACCACCGTCGCGTAGGGGGCGGAGCGCCAGCCCACGGTGCCCTTCTGCGTCCAGAAATACTCGGTCGTCGACCGCCCGTCGGTCAGTTGCACGGTGTCGCTCGGATCGGTGCAGTACGAGTAGTTCGGTTGAGGCGAGACCGTGTACTTGGCGCCCAGGGCGAGGTTCTCCCCCGGGCCCGGCGGCGAGCTCGGCGGGGCGGCAACCGCCGTGGCGGCGATGAGGATCGCGGTCACCGCGAGCAGTTCCTTCCTGCGGCAAGAGGCCGCGAGTCGTGCGACGAGTCTCTTGGCATGGATCATCTCGATACCCTCCGAAATCCTGGCGGCCGTCTCATTGTGAGATGCCGACGTTCACGGTACGGTCATGGAGCCGACGGCTCCCATTAGGCGGTCCGAGAGGACCCCGCGTCAAGGGATTTGTCGGGAAAAGAGGTCCGTGGAGAAACGGACCCGACCCTTGACTTCCACCGCGACACGGCTAGCCTGAGGCCGGACGGCGGTGGTCGTCGGACTGCCGCCGGCGACGTGCCATCCGCCTTTCCCCCCAAGCACGTTTCCAGCACGGGCGAAGCGCGAATCATGTTCAGCGGTCTGCGAGTCACGGTCCTGCGGGGCGGCCCCTCGGCCGAGAGAGACGTGAGCCTCACGAGTGGCGCGGCCGTGGCCAACGCTTGCCGCAGGCTCGGCTGCACGGTCACCGAGGCCGACGTCTCCCCACAGGACCTGAGTGCGCTGGACATGCCCGCCGACGTCGTCTTCCCCGTTCTGCACGGCGAGTTTGGCGAGGACGGCCAGTTGCAGGCCATCTTGGAGCATCGGGGGCTCCGCTACGTGGGGAGCGATGCGGCCTCCTCGCGGCTGGCGATGGACAAAGACGCCAGTAAGCGGAAGTGGCAGAGCGAGAGACTGCCGACGGCTCCCTGGATATGCGTGGACGAGACGGAAGACCCGGCGGCCGTCGATTTTCCCGGCCCCCCCGCCGTGCTCAAGCCACTCCGCGAGGGCAGCAGCATCGGGGTGCGATGCTGCGCTACGGTCGACGAGCTTCGCGAAGAAGTGCGACGAGCAGTGGCCGAGCACGGCAAGGTGCTCGTCGAGAAAGGGCTCGACGGCCCCGAACTGACCGTGGGCGTTCTCGAAGACCGTGCCCTTCCCGTCATCGAGATCCGGCCCGCGATCGCGTTCTACGATTTCGAGGCCAAATACCGTCGAGACGACACGCAAATCGTCTTCGAGCCAAACATCGACTCGCCCACGTACTCCCTGGCGCAGGAGATGGCGATCCGTGCGTTTCGGGCCCTCGGGTGCCGAGACTTCTCGCGCGTGGACTTCATTTGCGACCGGCGGGAGGGCCTGCACCTCCTCGAAATCAACACGATCCCCGGATTCACCGACCACAGTCTCCTGCCGAAGGCGGCAGCCAAGGTGGGCGTCGGGTTCGACGAGTTGGTCGGCCGACTGCTGAGGATGGCTCACCAGCGGGACCCGGCGCGGTGACGGGGGGGCATCGCAAGCTCCCCCGTGGATTCGGTTCCCCGAGGTTTCGTAGGGTGCGTGAAACGCACCACATCAAGGCGTGGTACTGAATTGGTGCGT
>CAZDHR010000423.1:0-5991 GCA_964505295.1 uncultured Planctomycetaceae bacterium | reverse complement strand
CCTGGTCGAGGTGGACAACGGGGCTTTCCGCTTCGTGGTGGTGCCTACCCGCGGAATGGGGGTCTGGGAGGCAAGGTCGGGCGATCTCCGCCTCGGCTGGCAGTCGCCGGTTAAGGGGCCGGTCCATCCGGCGTTTGTCCCGCTCTCCGAGCCGAGCGGCCTGGGGTGGCTCAACGGGTTCGACGAGCTGCTGGTCCGTTGCGGGCTGGAGAGCAACGGGGCGCCCGTGTTCGACGAAAACGGGAATGTCCGCTACGGGCTACACGGGAAGATCGCCAACATCCCGGCCCACCAGGTCGAGGTGGCCGTCGACGGCGATTCGGGCGAGATCCGCGTCACCGGCGTGGTCGATGAGGCGAGGCTCTTCTTCAATAAACTCCGCATGAGCACCACCTACACGACCCGGCCGGGCCAGCCGGGGATGACCATCACCGACACGATCACCAATATCTCGGCCGAGCCGGGGGAGCTGGAGCTGCTCTATCACACGAACTTCGGGCTGCCGCTGTTGGGCCCGGGCGCGAAGGTGGTGCTGCCGGTTCGGAGGATGGCCCCGCGTGACGCGGACGGCGTGGGCAATCTCGACCAGTGGGACACGTACGGCCCGGAGACGCCCGGTGCGCCCGAGGCCGTTTTCTTCTTCGACCTGGCGGCCGATCCGGCGGGAGCAACCCAGGCGACGCTGCGCGGCGCGGCGGGCGACCGGGGCGTCACCCTCCGGTTCAACAAGAGCCAATTGCCCTACTTCACCCTGTGGAAGAACCGCCAGGCGGCGGTCGACGGGTACGTGACCGGCCTGGAGCCGGCGATCAACTTCCCCAACGCGAGATCGTTCGAGAAGGAGCAGGGCCGCGTGGCCGTGCTGGCGCCGGGTGAGTCGCGCTCGTTCGAGGTCTCGCTGGAAGTCCACCCCGACGCCGCCGGCGTCGAGGCCGCCGAACAGGCCGTCGCCAAGCTTCAGCAAGGCGTCACGCCGGAGATCCTCCCGCAACCGTCGCCGGAGTGGTCGCCAGCGTGAATGGAGAGCGAGTGGGGAAAGCCGCTTGCGGCTTCGCCCGTCCGTCTGGCGCACTCCCGCACTCCTTTTCCGCCTGGCGGCGACACGGCAAATTCCGTAGAATGTGGGAGTTGGGGCAATCTTGCGCATGGGTTCGATCGGCATCGCCGGCGTGCCAAGGGCGAGCAGCGGAAGCCCGATTCCCCGAGACAATACGCCGGTCGCCCGCGCAACAGCCACCACGGGATCGATCAGATGGCCCGTCGCTCGTTCAATCGCGCCCTCGGCCAGACCAGCCTGGAGCTGAAATGTTTGGCGCTGTTCGGTGTCTTCCTGGTGTTGGTGGTCAGCTTCAGCTTCTTTCTGTATTGGCGAGCGACCGAAGACGTGGTCAACGAGCAGAACACCATCAAGGCTGGGTTGCTGGCCGAATACGGGATGATCATTACCCATTGGGAAGGAGTTGAGAAGGGGACGCCTTTCGTCGACGTGATCCGCGCTCTGAGCAAGGGGTTTAACAAAGAGGACTACGATTGGCGGATTATCGTGCCGGGAGCCCAAGATGCCCGCCGCCAACCCTGGGACCCGTACGAGCACGAGTTGCTGGATAGGCTCCTGCGCGCGCGGCCTGAAGAGGAGGCCGAGTCGGAGGTCGAGTCGGAGGCAGACGAATTCACCGAAAGGGTGCTGCCGGGTGGCGAGTACGAGTACTACCAGGAGGTCCGGGCGAAGGAATCCTGTTTTAGGTGCCCTGGCCACCGGCCGACGTCCGTCAGTGGGCCGCTGTTCGATCCGGACGGCCATGGGGTGGGAGGGAGCGCGATCGAGGAGGGCGACCTGATGGGCATCGTCAAGGTGACCATCAAGAACCCGCCCGCCAAGGAGGCCGTCAGTTTCTACTGGAACGCCCTGTTGGCCGTGACCATCATCACCGCCTTCCTGGCAATGGTCGCCTTCTACGTCACCATCCGATACGTGATCGTCAAGCCCCTTCGGCACCTGCGCGACGTGAGCGACGCCATCCGCCACGGCAACACGTCGATGCGGGCGGAGCTGCACACGGGCGACGAGTTCGAGGGCCTGGCGGTCGCCTTCAACCGGATGCTCCGCCACCTGGTGGCGATCCAGGATGAGCTGCGCCGGGCGAACGTCAAGCTCGACGGCAAGGTCGACGAGCTGGCCCAGGTCAACATGCAGTTGTATGAGATGAACCGCGTCAAAAGCGACTTCATGGCCACCATGAGCCACGAGCTCCGCACGCCGCTGAACAGCATCCTGGGGTTCAGCGACGTGTTGGCATCCGCCGAGTCGTTGGACGAGAAACAGGCACGCTATGTCGAGAACATCCAGAAGTCGGGCCGGCTTTTGTTGGAGATGATCAACAACATCCTCGATCTGGCCAAGATCGAGAGCGGCAAGATGGAGGTCCGGCTCGCCGACTTCGACGTCGCCCAGGTGATCGCCACCCAGTGCGACATGGCCCGACCGCTCACAGAGAGAAAGAACATCGACCTGGAAACCGAAATCCAGCCCGGTCTATCCCCCATGCACCAGGACCAGGGCCGAGTGCATCAGATCCTCAACAACCTGCTGTCCAACGCGATCAAGTTCACCCCGGAGGGGGGACGCATCCGCGTGTCCGCCGAACAGAGCCCGCAGAAACAGCTCGTCCTCCAGGTGGCCGACACCGGCGTGGGCATCGCCGAAGAGGACCAGCAGACCATCTTTGAGAAATTCCGCCAGGGAAGCACCGCCATGCCCGGCGGCGATGCCATCACCCGGGAATACTCCGGCACCGGGCTGGGGCTGTCGATCGTCAAGGAGTTGTGCAAGCTGTTGGGGGGCGAGGTCTCGCTCCAAAGCTCGCTGGGCACCGGGAGCACGTTCCGCGTCTCACTGCCCTGGACGCTGGAAGAGCAGCCCCGCCTCGACTCGCCGCTGATGGCCGGCCTGGAGGAGTTCGTCCGACCGCGACTCGATTCCCGGCGCGAGACCGTGCCCGAGCCCGTTTCCGTCAACACCCAACCAGCAAACTCCGACGAAGACCCCTAGGCCGAGCTGCGCTTTCGAGGCTCGTCGTACGGACCTGTAGTGACCGCATTCATGTGGTCGGCGCTCGAAACCTACCCGACGAATCGGGGCACGACGACCCCGGGGACCTTCCTCACGTCGCACTTCCACACGTTCGCACAACCCGCACATGACCCGACCCTCCGGCGACGCCCCCGAAGTCCAACTGTACACCGACGGCGGCTGCAGCGGCAACCCCGGGCCGGGCGGCTGGGCCTTCATCCTCCGGCACCCTCCCTCCGGAAAGGAGCTCGATCGGTCCGGGGCCGAACGCGAGACGACCAACAACCGCATGGAGCTTCTGGCCGTGATCCGCGGGCTCGAAGCGCTGAAACGCCCTACGCGCGTCGAGCTCTTCACCGACAGCGTCTACGTCGGCAAGGGGCTTTCCGAATGGCTCCCCAAGTGGAAGGCCAACGGCTGGCGACGCCGCGAAGGCAAGCGTTTCAAGGAAATCAAGAACGAAGACCTCTGGCGACGACTCGACGGGCTGCTCGCCAAACACGCCGTGCGGTTCACCCACGTACGCGGCCATTCCGGCCACCCCGAAAACGAGCGCTGCGACACGCTCGCCGTGGCGGCCTATCAGAAGTATCTGTAGGCGCGAGGGAACAGGGAACAGCGGGCAGGGAACAGGGATCAGGAGACAGGGAACAGGGATCAGGGGGCCGGAGCGAGCGAGAAGCGGATCGAGGCGGGAGAGCAAGCGTCAGGCGTGTTCGATCTCGAAGAGCCTGTCGAGCCGGGTGATCTGGAACAGCTCGTAGATCTCCGGTCGAACGTTGCGCGGTGGGAACGATACGTGGTGAAGCGTGTCTCACAAGATGCGTGCACGTTGCGCGAATGATGACCGTGCAGGACTCTAGCCCGCCGTCCCCTCCGCCGCAATGAAATCGCGGAGCCATCGGGCTTGCTCCGGGTGCATGTCGATCAGGAACCCTC
Source organism: uncultured Planctomycetaceae bacterium (assembly GCA_964505295.1). GTDB lineage: Bacteria > Planctomycetota > Planctomycetia > Pirellulales > Thermoguttaceae > DATKZH01. Next base: position 1,982 of record CAZDHR010000423.1, on the reverse strand, counting down.
CGAGAATGGAATAGCCCGACAGCCGCCCCTGGTCGACGTACTTGCGAATGTCCCGCCAATGCTCCGCCAGGAGATCCATGCGCACCGGCCCGACGGGTCGCTGCCGAAAATCCCGCAGCCGGTAGATCAGATTCACCGGCTTGCCGGGGAAAATCTCCTCGCACTGGTCCAGAAAGTCGCCCAGCCGGGGGAAGTCTTCCGTTTCGTGCCCCACGCACAGGTTCACCACGTCGGCAAACGGCTCGAAGCCGGCCCAGTTCTCCTTCTTCAGCTCGGTGTCGTAGACGACCACCCACAGGCTCAGGTCGGGATTCTCCCGCTTCAACGCCTCGTAGACGAGCCGGTACTGGTCGGGCTGGATCTTCTCGCGTCGGATGATGCCCAGCAGGTCGTCGTCGATCGCGCCGGTCACGTTGGGGAAAGATCGCGAGAGCCGGCCGACCGTGGCCGCCTCCGCGCGCTTGACGTCGATCGACCCGTCGAGGTAGTGGGCCACGCCGTTCTCACACCGCCGCACCTTCCACTTGGAGATCTCGCAGATCACCTCCTCGAAATCGCGGAGTTTCTCCATCGCCAGCTCCGTGTTCGGGTGGAACATGAACGCCGTGCGCTTCAGGCCGAACCATCGCGTGCCCTCGCCCGCGCCGAAGATCGACGGATCGACCCCCCCGTTGAAGCCCTGCCCGTCCCAGCACCAGCCGGCCTCGGAGAACTTGCGACGCTTCGACGCGTCCGACGCGGCCTTCCCCGGGGAAGCACGAAACAGAGCGGCCGCCGCCGGGATTGCCGCTGCGCGCTGGAGAAACGAACGCCTCGTGATCGACCGCGGCGTAGACATGACGTGGTCTCCTCATTCAAACATCTACGACTTGCCCGGTCCGCCCGGACTGAAACACCGCGTCGGTAACCTCCAAGACGCGAACCGCGTCCTCGCCGGTGACGGCCGGGTCGCGGTCCTCGCGGATGGCCGCGATGAACTCGGCGAACTCGGCCGCCCACGCACGGACGTAGCGGAACCCGGTCGGGCTGGCCATCTGGCCGTGCTCGACGGCCGGGCCGGTGGCCTCCTCGGGCACGAGGATCGTGGTCGGATCGCGGTAGGCGTCGACCACCGTGCTCTGCACGAAAATCTCGCCGCGTTCCCACTCGGAGCGCAAACGACCGGCCGAGCCAAGCACGTCGAGCCAGCCGTAACGGCCGCCGATCTTCTGCGACGTGCCGATCTGGGCCACCAGGCCGCCCTCGAACCGGACGCTGAACAGGCACGCATCGTCCACGCCGGTCGCGGCCCAGTCGACTTCGGCGAACACCCGCTCGGCCCGCCGGCGCACCAGATCGAGCACCTGGTAGATCACGTGCGTGCCGATGTAGAGCAAAGGGCCCCCGCCGTGCTCGGGCTGGGCGAGCCAGCCGTCCAGCGGGCCGATGAACTGCCCGGCCGTGACGTGCACCAAATTCCCCACCACGCCGTGGTCGATCAACTGCCGGAGGCGCACGCGCGTGGGCAGAAAGGGGAGCGTGTAGCCGACCATGACCCGGACGCCGGCAGACCGCGCCCGCTCGACCAACACCCGGCCGTGCGCGGCGCTGAGGGCCATCGGCTTCTCGATGAACAGGTGCTTGCCCGCGTCGACCACGGCCAGCCCACAGGGCTGCAACTGATCGTGGATCACGGCGACGATCACCGCGTCGGGGTCGGCCTCGGCGAGCATCCGTTCGGTGTCGGCGTAGTGCCGAGCATAGCCCCAGCGCCGGGCCGTTTCCTCGGCCGCCTCGGCGTTGACGTCGCAGCAGGCGACCAACTCGGCCTGGCCGGTCAGCGCGAGGGCCTCGGAGAGATAGCGCCCCTGCGAGCCACAGCCCACCAGGGCGAATCGCAGCTTGTCGGTCATCAAGTCCACCTCCCACGGACGGGCCAGCCGTAAGGACTTAGGGGCGGGCGATCAACAAGTTACCGGTTCTCTGGTGGAACGGTGGAGTAA
>CAZDHR010000422.1:0-5997 GCA_964505295.1 uncultured Planctomycetaceae bacterium | reverse complement strand
CGGGTGCCACGGTTGGCTTGTCCAACCGTGCTTCCGGCACTGCTGGGCAAGCCAGTAGTGGCTCCCAACCTGCAAAGTTGAGATGGACAGCCCGCTACCTGCCGGCGAGTCTCGCTGCCGGGGTGTGGGCACGAAGCTGATCGATCATCTTTCGCGTGGCGGCCTCCACCGCCTCCTGCCACCGCGACGCGCCGAACGCGGCCGCGTACTCCTCCCGTCGATGGGCAAAGATGATGCCTCGTGAACTGTTGACGATCGCCCCCAGGCCCTGCTCGTCGAACGCGCCGGCCACGTCTCGGGCGGTCGCCCCCTGGGCACCGAAGCCGGGGACCAGGAACCAGGCGCGCGGCATCTCGGCCCTAAGTTCCTGCAATTGATCGGGATACGTCGCGCCGACCACGGCCCCGACCGCACCGTACCCACACGCACCCGCAGTCTCTTCCGCCAGCTTCTCCACCTGGCGGGCCACGTGGCGATACACGGGCTGGCCGTCGGCCACGAGATCCTGGAACATGCCCCCGCCCGGGTTCGACGTCTTCACCAGCACAAACAGCCCGGCGGCCCGCTCCGTGGCCACCCGGACGAAGGGCTCGAGGCTGTCCTCGCCGAGGTACGGGCTGACGGTCATCGCATCGGCGCCCCACGCGCTCTGACCTTGGCTGCCGAGGATGCCGTCGGCGTAGGCGGCGGCCGTGGAGCCGATGTCGTTTCGCTTGGCGTCGAGAATCACCAGAAGCCCCCTCGCTTGGGCATACCGGATGATCTCCGCCAGGACCGTCATTCCGGGGGGCCCAAGCTGTTCGAAAAACGCCGCCTGCGGTTTCACCGCCGACACCAGCAGCGCGACCACGTCGACCACGCCCCGGCAAAACGCGCCCACGGCCTTCGCCTTTGCCGCGAGGTCTGCCCCGTCGATTTGGGCAACCAGCCCCTCCGGGAGCGAGTCGACACGGGGATCGAGCCCCACCAGCACGGGGTTGCCACACCGCCGCACCGCCGCGGCGAGTCGATCGGAAAAACGGAGCAAGTCGAAGTCCTCCTTCTCTCGCAAGTGCGATTGCCTGGTCCAGTAAGAGACATCGCCAACGTGGGGGGGCGAGGTCGAGCGTGGCGAGCCTCCGAAGAGCGCATCCGACCGGGGGCTCACTTCGTTCGCCCCCGGCCACCCTCTCCGCCATCCTCCCCAACCGCCGTCTCCGGCCACCCTGTCCAACACTGGAAATCGCTCAGGTCGTATTCTCGCCGTTTCGCGAGCGGAAGGCCAGAGCCCGTTGGGGATGCCGCAGTCACACAGTTCCGGAGAGGGCATCCATACGTCTCGGCGTCTATTGCTGTCGAGGGCAAACCTGCTATGCTTAAGTACAAAGTGGTCAAGAGGGGGCCTGATATGGGACGTGTCACGACATCGGTCACCATCGAGAGTCTTTCGAAGCCCGAAAAGAGGATTCGTTGCGACGCGCTCGTGGACACGGGAACGTCGCTGATGGTTCTTCCCGCCGCGTGGAGGAACCGGCTGGGTGAGTTGGACGAGATCGGAACCGTCGGCGTGCAAACAGCTACGCAAGAGGTGATTCAGGGTGTCATTTGTGGACCGGTCCGAATTCAGATCGAGGGATTCCGCCGCGTCTACAACGAGGTCCTGTTCGTGGACATGAAACCGGAAGAAGGCATCTACGAGCCTCTCCTCGGATACGTCATTCTCGAACAGTCCCAGGCGGCCGTCGACATGATCGGGCACCGGCTGATCCACGTGAGGCACTTGGACCTGAAGTGACACATGCCTCCCCTGCGCGAAGAGCCGGCGGCGCACGTTGGAACGGTTGACGAAGTGGGGCGAGTGGAAGGCCGAAGGATCAACGAGAAGCTGCTCGCCGGGCTGAGCCGGGGTTCTCGTACCAGAACACGCCCAGCCCCCTCCCGGGGCCCTCGACCGGCTGGCTCTCTTCGCAGGCCAGCACGTCGAGATCGCCGTCGCCGTCGAGGTCCAGAAGCTCCATGCGGTCGAACTTGATCCCCGCCGGCCCGCTGATCTCGTGGGCGGTCCAGGCGTCTTCGGTCGGGGCCTTGTCGTAGGAGAGCCAGACCACGCCGGATCGGTCGCCCTTGGCGTTCTCGCAACTGAACACCAGATCGGGCTTGCCGTCGCCGTCGACGTCGCCTGCCTCCACGGCCTTCCCCGTCCCCACGTTCTCCGGCATCCGAATCGCGTGCTGCGACCACGCGTCCCGCGCGCCCGGCATACGGCGAAAGAACAGCAGGCCGTTGTCACTGGTTGCGCAGAGCACGTCTTCGGCGTCGTCGGCGTCGAGGTCCGCAAGCGTCAGGAACATCACCTCGTGGTCCTCTCCGCCAATCACGTGATTTGGCCACGGCTCGGATTGAGCCGGACCCGCTCCCGGGTTCTCCAACCAACGACACGCGCGCTGGCGGCCTTTTCGGTCGGAGGTGAGCACGTCCAGGTCGCCGTCGCGATCCATGTCCACCAAGCGGAGCGACATGATCCAGCCGGCCGGCGAGATCGGGTGCCACTGCCACCGATCGAGCCGTCGGGCGTCGTCGGGCGACTGCCACCAGCCGATCCGGCAGCCCTCTCCCTTACCGGCCGCGACCAGGTCGATTCCGTGCTTGCCGTCCACCTGCATCGGCACGGAGAACATCCACATCATCCGATTCTGCGACGCCGGAATCGGCTCGGCCCTCCATCGCTCGGGATCGAGATAGGCCCGCCGGTCCTTCGGCGCCCAATGGACGAACATCGTCCGGGTCTTGCCCTCACAGCAGGTCACCACGTCGATCCGGCCATCGCCGTCGAGGTCGGCGAACACCGCGTCCTCGACGTTGGGCGTCTTGCCAACCGTCACCGCGGGCCAAGGCTCGCCGACGCGGTCGTGCCCCGGATGGAGGTACGCCCGGGTGACGCCGCCTTGCTCCCAGCCGGTGACTACGTCCGGTCGGCCGTCGCCGTTGACGTCGCCAAGCCGCACACCGTCGGCGCCTCGCGAGCTGCCGTCGACGACGTGCCGCGGCCAGGGATCTCCGCGGGAGGGGGGTTCCGCCCCGAGAAGGACTTCCGGCGAAGCGAAGCACGCGGACAGCGATATCACGAAGCCGAGGCATCCATGACGTGAAAGCGAGTTCTTCATCATCGTCTCGAGCTTGGCAGCAAGGGAGGCTCTGCACGGGCGAAGCCGCAAGCGGGAACGTCGCCGGGAATGCCGGATCAACCGATAGCGTACACCACGTCGGCGCCTGCTGCCAGCTTGTGCTGTTGGCCACCGGTTCCGAAGGAAGCGCAACGCGCTTCCCAGCGACTGCCCCACCGTCTGCGTGAAGCAGGATTCGCCCCGCGGGACACCGGTTGCGGGGGTCCGGAACGATCGTTGCAGGAGTCTCCACCGGTTGTGGGCCGGTCTCCCGACCGGTCCACACGCGTGGGGCCCTGGTGTCGCGGTCGGGAGACCGCGACACAACTCGAGGCCGCGACACAACTCGTGGGTCATCCCCGCAACGAGATTCCCTCGGACTTGAAGAACTCCAGCAGCGCGTCGCGAAATTCGTTGATCTCTTCGCTTTGCAAGGTACGTTCCCAGGAGCCGAGCCAATAGCGATAGGTGTAGCTCGCCTTGTCTTCGGGAAGTCCCTTGCCGCGGTAGACGTAGAGGAACTCGCGACGCATGACAAGCGGGTGCGAGAAGGCGTCGAGCCGCTCCTGGAGAGCGGCGAAGCCGCGCGCTACGTCCCAAACCAGGGAGAAATCCTGCCACGAGCCCGGGTAAATGGGCGCGGCCTGGTAAGTCAGTTCCGGAAAGATCGGCCCATCGAGCCGGTCCATGGCCAGATCGAACCAGACGACCTGCCCGCCTTCCGGGGAAACCGCTTCGAGGATCGGGCCGTCGAGCACGCCGAGCCCGCCTACCGGTGTTTCGCCCTGCCGGAGGGCCACCCAATGGTCGGCGATTTGCCACGGGGCGTCACCCGCGCCCGAGGGCACGAAGGCAAGCGGGGCGCTTCCGACCGCCAGACCCAGGTCTTCGAGCGCGCCTTTGATCGCGCGAAGATGCTCCTCGCGCGGCGGCTGGTCGGCCTGGTGGAAGCTGATGCCGGCCAGGTGCGTGGTCTCGACGCAACCGCCGTCCTCGGCAAGCGAATAGACCTGGCCGACCTCGAACAGCCGGAAGCGGTCGCGGTGGGCCCGGTTTTTGCCCACCAGGGCGAGCATGTTCGGCACCAGCGTGGTCCTCAGCAGCCGGTTCGGCTGGGCGATGGGGTTCCGTAGCGCCAGCGCCCCCTTCGGCTCGAACCCGATCGCCGAGAGCCAGCGGTCGTCGAACCAGCCGTAGTTCTGCACCTCGACGAACCGGTGCGCCCCGGCCAGCAGCCGCCGGGCCTTGTGCTCGATGCGGAGCGGCTTGTTGGCATAAAGCGGCTTGAGCGGAAACGAGGGCATCACCGGCGCGATGCGGTCATAGCCATAAATCCGCAGCACCTCCTCGACGATGTCGGCCGGGATGCCGATATCGTGCGCGCTGCGATGGGGCGGAATACCTACGTGGAGCCGGTCCGTCTTGTCGTAGTTGGCCTCGAAGCCGAGCCGGTGAAGGATGGAGAGGACTTCGTCGTCGGGCACGTCGGCGCCCGCCATCGCCCGAAAGCTCTCCCGGGCGAACTCCAGGGGCCGGAAGCGGTCCTTCAGATCGCCCTCGACGGTGAAGCGGCTGGTGACTTCGTGATCGACGCCCGCCTCGGCCACCAGCCGGAGAATCCGGGCGATGCCCAGCTTGACGTTCACCGGCGGCTGGCCCTTCTCGAACCGCTGGGCCGACTCGGTGCGCAGATCGAGTCGCACCGACGTACGGCGGATCCGCGAGCGCTGGAAGTTCGCGCTTTCCAAGAGCACCTTGGTCGTGGTCGGCTCCACCTCGCTATTCAGGCCGCCCATCACGCCGGCCAGCGCGACCGGCTCCTTCTCGTTCCAGATCAACAGGTCGTCGGGCAACATGCGGCGCTGTTGGCCGTCGAGCGTGGTGAACGTGCCCTCCTTACCCATTCGGGCCACGCGGATGGCCCGAATGCGGTCGCCGTCAAAGGCGTGGGTCGGCTGGGCCAGCTCCAGCATCGCGTAGTTCGTCAGGTCGACGAGCAAGTTGTAGGTGCGCTGGCCCAAGGCGTGCAGTCGGCGCTGGACGACCAGCGGCGACGGCACCGCGGCCGCCACGCGGAACTCGATGCAGCCGTAGCACGGGCAGCCTTCCGGATCGTCGATCGCGAGCGGATAGGCGGGTAGATCGTCGTACTCGGCCAGGTCGACCATCGGCAGCGGGTTCAGCGGGCGATTGAAGATGGCGGCCAATTCGCGCGCGAACGCGTAATGCCCCCACAGATCGGGACGGTGCGTCAGGCTCTTGTTGTCGATCTCGACGACCACGTCCTCGGTGGGAATGAACCGCGAGAGGGGTGCGCCCGGCTCCAACGACGCGGGACACTCCAGCACGCCCTCGTGCCATCGGCTCATACCCAACTCTCTCGGCGAGCAGAGCACGCCCTGGCTTTTTTGGCCGGAGACCTCGGACACCCCGATCTTCACGCCCTCGGCCAAGGTGACGCCCGCCGGCGCAAACGGCGACTTCATCCCTTCACGCAGGTTGGGCGCGCCGCAGACGGTCGTGAACCGCCCAGCGCCGCAGTCAACCGTTGCCAGTTGGTTCTTGGCCCCGTCCGCGCTCTCTCCGCCCGCGATCGGCTTGACGGAAACCACTTCGCTGATCACCACGCCGTCGACGGCCCGACGCACCACCTCGAAATCTTCCACCTCGGCGGTCGACATGGTCAGGCGGTCGGCGATCGTCTCGGGGTCGATCCCCGAGAGGTCGACGAAATCGGAGATCCAATCCAGCGATACTTTCACGTTCGTTTACCTCGTGCCTCTTGCTGCCATCTGGCTCAGGCAACACACAGGAAATAACCTCCCCGGAGAAAAAAGGTGACAGGCACCTTTTG